>JAFUGP010000135.1 GCA_017469335.1 Succinivibrio sp.
GCACAAGCCATGCAACAGGACATAAGCAAGGCACTTGAGCTCATGGCTGACTTCATCGACCCCAAGCACTGGGTGATGAACTACCCCTACGGCAATTACAGCCCGGAGGTCCTTGATTTCATCCAAGCCCACGGTGCCTGCCTGGGGCTTACCACCGAGCCTCGGGCCGCCCACCTGGAAACTGACCATCCCCTCCTGCTGCCGCGCTTTGACTGCAACGACTTTCCGCCTAAGAGCGGCAGGTATCTGGAGCTTGGCTGAGAGTAAAGGAGATACGCATGCTGTATTTATCGGGCAGGGAAGTCACATCATTGCTGGAGCACGGTCTTGATCAGACGGTGACGGCCATGCAGGAAGTGTTCAGGCTGATTGGGAAGGGGCAGTATGCCTTAGGCGGCGCTCTTAAGGCCTCGCACGGGTTGCAGCTTAAGTATCGGGTGCAGGATGAGACGGCTTTGTACATCGCCATGCCCGGTCATTTGGGCGGTGAGCAGCAGCTCACCGGAGTGAAGTTTCACGGTCCCATGAACGCCGCGCTGTCACCTGAAAGGGAGAGCAATTATCTGGTGGTGCTCACTGACGCGGTCACGGGTGAGCCCTTGTGCCTGATGAACGCCAATGCTCTGACGGCCTACCGCACGGCGGCGGTCAATATTCTCGCCGCAGATTATCTCTCCTCTGAGTCTGCCGATACGCTGGGAATAGTGGGGCCGGGACGGATCAACACTCTGGTAGCCTTAGGGATCTTAGAAAGGCACCCGCGGATTGGCAAGGTGCTGGTTTTAGGACGCGGCACGGCATCTCTTAAAGCGTTCGTGCAGAGTGTGAGCGCAAGGTATCCGGAGGTGAAGGTGCAGCCTGCAGGCTCCCTGCAAGAGCTCGTCATTCAGTCCGCTGTCATCAGCATCATGACCGGCTTTAAGTTCAAAGAGGTCGCGGATATGCCCCGTATCCGCGCTCAGTGGCTGCGTCCGTGCAGCGCGGTGCTGTGCGGCGCTTTTGCCTATTTCCCCGAGTCACTTTTGACGGGGAACTGTTGCCTGATCTGCGATCTGTTTGACATGTATCGCAGCTACCGGCACGAGCTGGGAGAACCGGCGTACTCCAAACTGAGCTACCTGGGGAATAAATTGGCCGATCTGGTCGCCTCAGGCAGGCTGCCGCGGGAGGAGATCCATGATTTAAGCGCCATCATCTCCCACCCCGAGCTTATCTCGCGTCCTTACCCGCGCCTGTTCTCCGGCGGCGGCCTGGCGCTGGAGGATTTGATGCTCGCGCAAATACTCTATAAAAAAGCGCTGGCGCAGGGCATCGGTACGGCACTTGAGTACGAGTAAGAGTGAGGTTTTAAGGAGAGGTAGGGCTTATGAATATCCTGGAGGAGAAATACGAGATCAGGCGTGCTCATAGTGCGGAAATTGACGAGATCAGAGCTTTTATCGACGCTCACTGGCGTCATGACCATATCTTAGCCCGCGATCGCGCCTTTTTTGAGTACGAGATGGTGGTGGACGGACAGGTTAACTTTGTGATCGCCAGGGAGCGTGCAGGCGGTGCGATCCACGCCATTCACGGGTTTATTCTGACCTGCAAGGACTGCGAGAGGCCTGATATCTGGGGGGTGATGTGGAAGGCTCTGCCGGGAGCGCCGGCACTGCTCGGGCATGAGACCACCCGCAAGATCATGGAGATCACCAATGCCCGTGCCATGTACAGCGTCGGCGATAACCCCAAAACCTCCGTACCCATCCTCAAGATCTTAAGAAAGTACAAGGATGTCAGCAGGATGAAGCACTATTACTGTCTGGCAGCGCAGGATGAATACCGCCTGGCGGTGGTAAGGCACTATGAGCCCCTGCCGGAGGCTGATCCAAAAAGTGCGGTGCAGGTAAAGCTGCTTTGTGATTACGGGGAATTGGAGCGCAGCCTGGATCTTAGTGTGCTGAAGCAGAGCTGCCCCCACAAAGATCTGTGGTACCTCAGGCACCGCTACTTTGAGCACCCGCGCTATGACTATGAGATCTACGGCTTAAGCGCAGACCGGGGAGGGAGCGTTGCCGCCTTGCTGATCGCCCGTAAGCAGGAATATCAAGGTGCCCGCGCCCTGCGTCTGGTGGACTACTTAGGTGAGCAGTCCTGCTTCGGGGGGCTTACGCCCTTTCTGCGCGAAAAATTACGGGAGTTTGAATACTTGGACTTCTATTGCCATGGCTTTGAGGAGCGCTACCTTACACAAGCCGGCATGGTGGAGCTGACCGCTGATGACAGCAACATCATCCCCAATTATTTCGCGCCCTATGAGGCTCGGAACATCGATATCTGGGTGGGGGCACCGGAGACAGGGGCCACTTTCTTTAAGGCTGACGGTGATCAGGACCGGCCCAATTAAGAGAAGGGATGCTGAGTATGCACAAACCAATTCTGGCAGTGACAGACTGGCTGGATCTGCAGGTTGCCAGGCAGCCCCGCAAGAGTGCCGTGGCCGATGTGCAGGAGACGCTTACTTATGAGGAGCTCTCCCGAAGGGCCAGGATTTTAGGCTCACAGGTTTCCTGTCCTGCGCGCAGCGCGGTAATAATCTGCATGGACAAGAGCGTGAACTGCTTTGCCGCCATGCTGGGAGTGTTGTACGCGGACTGTTTTTACAGCGTGCTTGATCCCGAGCTGCCCAAGCAGCGTTTGCGCTGCATCGCCACGCAGCTTCAGGCGCTTTTGTGTTTTACCGATCGTCAAAATAAGGCCGGGGCACAGACGGTGTTCGAGGCGTTGGGCGTGCGGGTGCTCTGCGTTGAGGAGCTGCTGTCATCAACCGTTTCTTTTGACGAGCAATTGCTTAAGGACAGAGCGCAGCGCAGCTGCGACACCGATCCCATGTACTGCAATTTCACCAGCGGCAGCACCGGCCAGCCCAAGGGGGTGCTGATAAGTCAGCGCTCCGTGCTCGATTTTATCCCGGTGTTCTGTGACACCATGGCGCTGACACAAGATGAGATCTTCGGCAATCAGGCCCCCTTTGATTTTGACGTGTCGGTAAAAGATCTCTATTCCGCGCTTTACCTGGGTGCCGAGGTACACCTGATCCCCCGCGCTTATTTCGTCAATCCCGTCGCGCTCATGGATTATCTTACGGAGCGCCAGATCACCACTTTGGTGTGGGCGGTCAGTGCCCTCATCTTTGTCGCGGCCATGCGGGCCTTCACCTACCGGGTGCCGGCGCAGGTGCGGCGGGTAATTTACAGCGGCGAGGTGCTGCCGTTGCAGCAGCTTAAAACCTGGCATCGGTATCTGCCGCAGGCGCAGTTCACCAACGTTTACGGGCCCACCGAGATCACCTGCAACTGCACTTATTATCATCTGGACGAAGGCGATTTTGAAAGGGCTGATCTGCCGATAGGCCGCTCCTTTCCCAATGAGCGGGTCTTTTTGCTGGATGAGCAGGAGCAGGAGATCACCGCGCCCGGGTTTACCGGTGAGATCTGTGTGGCCGGCACCTGTCTGGCTCTGGGGTATATCGGCGCTGAGGGAAATCATGCCTTCACCCCCAATCCGCTTAATACTCTGTACAAGGAGATGATCTACCGCACCGGCGATCGCGGTTTCTATGACGCTGAGGGGTTGTTGCATTACGCGGGACGTAAGGATTTTCAGATCAAGTATCTGGGCCATCGCATTGAGCTGTTGGAGATTGAACGGCACTGCGGGGCGCTCGAGCAGGTAAGCCGCTGCTGCTGTGTGTATCAGAGCGCGAAAAACCGTCTTGCGCTCTACTATGAGGGTGAGGCAGCGGAAGATATGGTGCGTACAGCCTTAAGTGAGGCCCTGCCGTCCTTTATGGTGCCCTCGCTTATCTATCGTCTTCCGGCCTTGCCGCTTAATCCACACGGCAAAATCGACCGGATGGCCCTGCAAAATAACCCTGCCTTGGCGGAGGGCAAAGTGCAGGGCGACGTTGCTCCCTGATTGATGAGGATCTGAGCATTGAATCACTCCCTGCAAAATTGCGAGCGCTTTAATACGCCCTGCTACATTTTTGATGAAGAGACTTTGCTGAGCACCGTAGCTTTGGTGCGTCAGAGTCTGGGCGCAAACTTCGCTCTGTGCTACTCCCTCAAGGCCAACCCTTTTATCCTCAAGTCGGTGGTGGGAGCCGTAGATCGCCTGGAGGTGTGCAGCCACGGCGAGTTTTTGATCTGCAAAGCCTGGGCTGTCCCGCCGGAGAGGATCTTCTACACCGGGGTGAACAAGCAGGGCTGTGAGATAGCCGAGGCGCTGGCCTATGGCGTGCGACACTTCAACCTGGAATCGCTCAGGCAGTATGAGATCCTGCAGGATGCCGCCAGACAGGCGCAGGTGTGCTGCCGGGTGTATGTGCGCCTTAACGCCGGCAATCAGTTCGGCATGAGTATGACCGATCTCTTGGCCGTGATCGGCGCTTGCCGGGATACTGCCGACAGCTGCCTTGAAGTGGCCGGCGTGCACTACTTTGCCGGTACCGCGCAAAAGCGCGGCAGACGCCAAAAGCAGCTCTCTGAGCTGCAGGAGTGCCTTAAGGCCGTCAGGCCTCTCTTAACCGAGCCGGTGGAGGTGGAGTACGGCCCGGGTCTGGGAGTGAGGTACTTTGCCGATGAGGCGGAAGCTCCGGATGAACAGGTACTCCGTGAGCTGACTTCTGATCTGGCCGCGGTGGCCGATTGCCGGCACGAGCGTTGGACCATTGAGCTGGGGCGTTTTCTGAGCGCTCCCTGCGGCTCCTACCTTACTGCGGTTGCCGATCTCAAAAGCGCCGGGGGGTGCTCTTATGTCATCTTAGACGGCGGTATGCATCAGCTGAGTTACTACGGGCAGATCCTGGGGATGCGTCAACCGCTTATTCGGCACTACGGCACGGGCGGGCCTGCCCAACGTTACCTGCTGTGCGGCAGTCTGTGCACCACGGCCGACGTGCTGGCCAAAGGGGTGGAACTGCCGCAGCTGCACCTTAGGGATCGCCTGCAATTTTTAAGGTGCGGGGCTTATGCCTGTACGGAGGCCCCCGGCCTTTTTCTCTCCCGCAATCTGCCCGGTCTGTATCTTATCCGCGCCGACGGCCGGGTCGAACTTATACGTGACACGCTGCCCACTTATCCCTTGAACATGGAGGAAATAAGATGAAATCTCTGCTGGAGGTCTTAAAGACCGTCAACAATGAGGCTGACTTTGAGCACGAGAGCAATCTCATAGGCGATGGTATTTTCAGCTCGCTGGATATGCTGAACGTGATCACCGCGCTGGAGGAAGAATATGGCGTGGAGATCCCGCCTGGGGAGATCAATGCCGAGAATTTCAACTCATTAGCTGCCATCGAGGCCCTGTTAAAGCGCCTTAGCTGACGGCGGCTTTCCGGTGTGCCGCTGCCGCGATCACAGCCTCTGAGATCTTCGTGATTTTCACCTTCAGCGCGAACGGTCACAGCCACGGGCGCTGTCTGCCACTACCTGACTGCGAGAACTTGTGCGAAATATTTGCTTAATGACGCCTTTTGGTCTATGTTTGGTGCTGACAACAGGCTATGAGGTAACGGCAGTTGAGAGATCTGGTGATTGTGGGAGCCGGGGGCTTTGGCCGCGAGGTGTGCTGGCTTATCGAGGAGAACAACAAACGCAAGCCGCAATGGCAGATCTTAGGCTTTGTCGATGATCCGCACAAGCCTCATGAGAGACTGCGCTACCCCATAGTGGGTGATGATGAGTGGCTGCTTAATTACGCCAAGCCCATCTGTGCGGTGATCTGCATCGCCAATACCACGATAAGAGGCAGGATCGCGCAGAGGCTCAAACAAAATCCGCACTTGAGCTTTCCGGTTATTCAAGCTCATGATGCACTCATCGGCAGCGGCAGCACGGCAGGTGAGGGCAGCATCATCTGCTCCGGAGTCAAGATCACCGTGGATGCCACCATCGGTGATTTCTGCATCGTCAATCTTAACTGCACCGTGGGCCATGATGCCTGCCTAGATAACCTGGTGACACTCTATCCGGATGTGAAGATTTCAGGACATGTGAAGATCGGCCAGGGCAGCGAGATCGGCACCGGCACCGCCGTCATTCAGGGATTGAGTCTGGGCGAGCGTTGTGTGGTCGGGGCCGGCGCGGCGGTGATCTCCGATCTGCCAGCTGACTGCACGGCGGTGGGTGTGCCGGCCCGGGTGATCAAGGTAAGGGGTGGTGAAACTATTTAGGCCAGGCTCAGGCATCATTATCATGGGTCACAAAATTTTGTCTGCAACCTTGCCTAAGGTTTATTCATGTTTCAAAATCAAAAGATTAGTCGCACAGATCCGGCGATGATAAGTATCACAGAAGGAAGTTTGTCATGAGCGAACCCGCCCTGCCGCACCCCGTATACACACTTTGCCAAATAGTTTTTCCTGTACGCCCGGATTTTGTGGCCGTTCTGCCAGAGGTCACTCGGATCGCAGAAAAGAAATTCCCCAACCTGAGCAATAGGACGAATCCTACGGCAGGAGCCTATGCTTCACCTCAGTCCTTACGCTGGGATTTCAATGCAGAGGACGGTCAGTCCGGCATTATTTTGCTGCCTGGGGTGATAACTTTTAATTTCATGGGTGAGGTTGATGAGCATAAACTGTCAGCTGCACTGGAAACCTGCAATTATCTGGTACAGTACATGAAGAATGCTGACCAACCATGCACTCGAGTGGGATGTCGCAGAGCTTACCTGTTAGGTCCTGAATTTCCTTTGTGCGCATGTTTAAAGAAACCGGACAACGAATTCAGATCAAAGCTGGGCAAAGCGGGCGCCTACGCCTCCATGTTGTTTTCCTTCAAGCTCAGAGATAATGCTGTCTTCAAAATAAGTTTGTCTTATGAAGATCCGCCGCAGGCTTTGTCCTTTGATCTCCGTGGGCACAGTCTTATGGCATCAGTTCAGCCTAGCAGCGGGGATATACGGTTGGATATCGATGGTTCTTCTTTCTCTGCCTTACCGCTAGATCTTGATTTCAAGACGGAGATCCTGCGTTATCTTTCAGATACTGATGAGGTTTTACAGCTACTGTCTGAGGAGCAGGATAAATGAATCATGCCTTGGCCAACAGTCTGCCGATATATGACAATCAGATAAGTAGCTACGAATTTTCGGAGATGAGCAGCGCCTGCCCCGTAAACGATGAGCAGTTCACGAACATGGCATCAGTTTTTACTCAGATGCGGGATGTTGATTTGAAACGAGCGCTGATCAACAAACTGCAGGAGAGTTATTATCCTGAAAGTGCCATTCTTTCTGCCAACTACCGTCCTGATTGTGAAATTTCAGCCGATTTCTCATCAGATGTAAGTGTCGTTCATAGCAATACCATTCCTAATTCCGATGCGCAGATAGATCTGTTGCGTGAACAAAAACAACCGGATCTCGTCGGTGACGCAGCAGAGACGCCCGGCACTGATCTGGTAAGTCAGCTGCAGCATTTGCGTAACTTGCCGCAAGATCTCTTTAAACTGGCCATGATTATGGCACAGAGACTAGAAGCTGTAATTTGTGACGGCAAAAGTGTCTCTTATCTGCCACGGGTTGAGGTACTGTATTTCAGATTAAAATTTGCACGAGGCTTTGATGTGATGGTGGGTGCTGAGCCATCAGCGCTAAGCGAGGAAGATCCTCTGCTTGCTTTCAATGTCAGCCGTGACGGGCGGCGCCTCATGACCGATGCTCTCAAGTTGGATGATCTTTTGGCGTCGCTGCACGAAATGACACAGCTTCTGCATACTGCCTCTGACAATCCGGCGGAATAGATCCGATCTGTATGAGCTCTCTGCCTTCGTGGCCGCACTCTCTCCTGCCGCGTGATGATTATGTGTCAGAAATGGATGTAGAGCGGTTAAAGGAATTGAACTGCTTCGTCATGAGACGTACTCCTTCTGCCACGCCATTTTGCAAAAGGGCAGAACAGGAGGCAGAAGATTTTTTGGCTGAGGTAGTTAAGGCCTTTGTGCCGGGAGGGCAATACGGGCGGGGTAGCAATGATCCCCGGGATTTGTCTACCTCGCTTATCTGCTGTCAGATGGATCCTGAAAAGTATGCCGGATTCTGTCCGATTGATGTTGGAAGTGAACCTTGGCCGCTTAAATCTGTACCTGAGAAAATAGACAGCAGTTATTACAAAATAATCGAAACTCCTATCTATCGTTGTCTTGCCATAAACTCTGTGCATCAACTGGAGATCCCCTTCCCTCAAAAGGAGGGAAAATCATGGCCTGCGGAAAAAGAGCTTATCGAAGATCAGGTAAAGGCAGCGTTTCGTCGCAAGCTAAACTCCAAGGGCGCTGATTATCCCGTAAGTGTTGACAGCAGAGCCCCCGATGGCGTCATAAGCGATTATAAGGCACGTCTTTGCGTTCGCCATACTCCAAGTGTTTTGAACTACTGGCATATCTCGCTGCAGGTAGAAATCAAAACCCCGGAGAGTGAGGCCTGGATAACCCTGATGCGTGATGATAACAGCGGTCAGAACCTCGATAAAATCATAAAAGAGGAGGCTAAGGCTGTGATCAAGCGTATTCTGGACATGGCCTGCCTGCAGATTTTTCTGGATCGATTGCTTAGCTATGACGCCGCCTTAATGATGCGGACTCTGCCTGAATCGGTTTACCTCAAGACTCCTTGACGCAGTTTCAGTTCTATTACGGAGCTGGCTAAAAAACCGGCAGCGTGAGCGTATGGGTAAAATAGAGATAGCGATCGGGGGAGAGCAACTCCAGGATGTGGTTCGCGTCGATGGAGAAAATGAGCATCAGCCCCGTGAGGATGGTCTTTAAGATCACATAGCCCACCAGGCAGTAGAACACGGGGATCAGCGGGGATTTGAGCTCCGGGCGGCACAGCGAGAGCAGCAGCGCGAAGGAGACTAACAGCGCCGGGAAGATGAGGTCAAGGTTATAAGTCCAGGCCACCCCGGCATTTTTGTATTCCAAAAAAGCCACCACCGGCAGGGCAAATAAGGTCAGCCAGGCGGAGATCCTCAATACCCGGGCACCCGGAGGCAGCGGGCAGGCATACCGGGCGCTGTCGGCATTAACAGTTTCGTTATCTTTTTTAGCTGTCCCTACGGTCAGACTCTTTAAGGGCAGCAGGATGAGTGCCAGTGCCCAGGTCAGCGGTACGGCGAGTAAGCCCAGTCTTGGTGCCAGAAACACATAACTGCCGTGATCGGCATAAGGGTGAGTTTGCGGGAGCACGTAGGGGAAGTTTTTGACGTACTCCAGAGGCTCGGCGATGAAATACCACAGGCTCTGCCGCAGATCTTTGAGCGTAGGACGCAGAGAATTGGCGGAGATATCCGAGCCGGTCAACTGCAAAAACTGCCCGAACTCAAAGATGGAGCCAAAGCGGGCGTAGTTATACCACATTACGAATAAGGCACCGGCACCTAAGGGTATGGCAAGGCAGAGCAGATCGGGGAGCAGGGCCTGCAGAGGTGATTTTACCGGTGCAGCGGAGTGTGACAGAACTTGCTCCTGGGTCTCACGCAGGCGCTGTACGGCAAAGGCGTATAAAGGCGGCAGGCAGATGGTGAGCGCGAAGAGCAGCGCCAGAGGCCGCGACATCACCACGAAACTTATACCGACACCGAGCAGCATAAGACAGATCCGGCGGGGTTGTTTTTCCTGGTACCTGGGGAGCAGCAGCGCGAAGGCACAGGCCACGCACAAGGATAAAAAGGTAATGGAGCTCAGATAAGGGAGGATGTAGTGCCACACCGAGGTCTGCAGCAGACAGATCCCGCAGACGCAGAACACCGCGAGCGCCGCGCCGTGGGCGGCGAAGGCATAGGAGCGGCCCACCGTGCTGTAAAAAAGTACGCGCAGAGCCGCGTAGAGAGCGAGCACCGCCAACAGCGCGAGGATCAAGCCTGCCAGGGCCAGCGACGGCACCTTGCCCGTGAGCGCGTAAACGGGTGCGTAGGCGAGAATAAGCGGGGCCAGACCAAAATAGAGATAATAATGCCCCCGGTAATAGGCCAGATCGAGATAGGTCTTAAGCCCGGCGGCGGCACGCTGCGAGGGATCATAGGGATTTTGCAGTCTCTCCAGGCCCGGATCTACGGGGTAGTTTAAGTATAAATGCCCATGCAAAAAAGCCGAGAGCAGTGCCGCGTAGGGATCACTGTGGTTGAGTTCATCCAGGGTTTGTGGCAGCGGGCGCAGCAGCGTGTGCTCGGGGTTGGTATAGGGCAGATATACCTCGCCGGTGGTCTGATATCCCGCAGGCTGGGTGTGCCTGGGATTTACAAAGTCAAAGGTAAAGAGCACCAGCCCCAAGGCTGCCGCCAGTACGGCATAGCGCGGCAGACGGGCTAAAAAGCCTAAGCCTGCAGCCTTGGTCTTGGAAGCACCCGTATCGCCCGCAACGGCAGCGCAGGTATAGTCAGGGGTCAGCGCTCGACGCAGGGTAGGCCTGCATAAGGCCGAAATCAGGATAAACCCCGCAGTGAGCAGGATCAGGCGCAAAAAGGAGAACTCAAAAGGTACCGGGGCATTGACGGTCAGGCGCGTGAGCCTGACACCGCCATTTAATCGGGCCGGATCAAAAATAATCTGCAGGCTGTGCAGCTTGCCGTGTGGGTTTATGACCGCGAGGGCAGAGTTTTCAGATCCGCCCGGGTTTACCGAGATCTGCCCTGCGGCATTAAAGCGCTGCGCGGAGGTGTCATCGGTGAAGGCCACCGTGGCGTTTAAGATGAAGCTATGGGGCGCTCTGAGTTCTACCAGCACGGTGCGGGCGGGCAGGTTGATGTTATTGAGCGTCAATACCGAGTTCTGCGGCCCGAGCGGCAGACCGCCTGCGTCCGGAGCCTGAGCCTGAGGCAGCGCGACGGGATACTCCTGATAGGTGGCGGCATCAAAGGTGAAATAGCTCAGATTGAAGATGAATACTTCACAGAGCAGTGCCGGTACCACGCACAGCGCGGACAGCTGAGCAAATGAGGCCCGGTCAAACCTGGCGCGCAGGGCTTGGTATTTTTGTTGACAGGCAGTCAGCAGGGAGCTGAGGTTGCGGTAGTTCATCATGAGTGTAAGTTTAATCTTGCAGCTCACCCCGGTGCGATCAGAGCAGCTCCCGGGGTGATGGTAGTAAAGCAGGTATGATCAAGCCTGCCGGCGCCGATTCGGCCGGGCCGTCAGCTGCCGGAGGCAGGCTGCTTTAAAGCTTCACGCTCTTTTAGATTGTTATCCAGCAGCTCGTTTAAGAGCTCTCCCCACTGCGTGGCGATCTGCTCCGGGGCAAAGCGTTTGACTGACTGCACGGCGGCCTTGCTGAATTTGGCGCGTAACTTGGGATCTTTTAAGATCTCAACCACCCGGCCTGCCAACGCCGTGATGTCCAAAGGCGGCACCAGATAACCGTTCTTGCCTTCATCTATCATGGCGGCGGGGCCGTAATTGCAGTCAAAGGAGACCACCGGGCAGCCTGCGGCCAGCGCCTCCTCAATTACCAGCGACCAGCCTTCATGGCGGGAGGTGCAGATCATGAGCGCGGCGGTGGCATAGACCTGTCTCAGATCCGGTACAAAGCCATGGAAGAACACCGAATCGGCAAGGCCCTCCTCTTCCACGCGTTTTTTGATGACGGCCTCCTCAGGCCCTGAGCCGTAGAAGTGCAAGGTGGCCTCGGGGTACTGTTCCAGTACCAGCTTGAAGGAATCCAGCGCCAGATCCTGACCCTTGGAGGCGTTGAACCTGCCTACGTGGATCACCGCATGCTCGGGCAGCGCTCCCTCGGCATTTTCCCCTTTCTTGAGCGGCTGCGGCGCGGTGAAGTGATGGGGGATCACGGTGGCAGGATTGGCGTTTTCCTTGAAGCGGGCGGCTACATCGTCTTTCTGGCGCTGGGTGAGCGTGATCACGCGGTCAACCTGTTGGCGCTGATCAAAGAGGAAACGGTAATTGTCGCCTAACTGGGAGTTTAAGGGATCCTGCGGATCGACCACGTGACAGTTATGCGAGACGCCCATGGTGATGATGTTGGAGTAGTGCTTGCGCTGGCGCTTGACTTCAATTAGGAAGCGCTGATACTCCATGATCTGATCGACGATGACAAAGTAGGTGGAGTTGGGATCGTTGAGGAGCAAGAGCAGCCAATAGGCGACCAGCTCATCATGGAAGGTGAAGCGCTGTATGGTGTAGCCGGAGCGATCGTAGATGTTGATGGTCTCCACCACCGGTTTGTCGCCCTCTTTGGGCGGGCGGGAGAAGGTCTCGGAAAGCGCGATGGTGTGATCGGGACGGAAGTACAGGGCAGCGCGGGTGAAATTGCCGGGCTGGTCAATGAACTCGGTCTTGGAGATAAAGCCTAAGGAATCATAGGTATCGCGCTGCGTGATGGTGTTGTTGCGGATGTAGTTGACGAATTCCAGCGTACCATCGGGCGATCGGTTGAGGTACATCAGAGCGTTGCCGGCCGGATCGAGCACCAGCTGCGAGGGTGAGCCTTCCCGGAAGGGACGCACCTTCCAGGCGGAGTTGATCTTAAGCTTGGCCTGCACCTTTTCATGACGGCCGCGGTTGATGTCCTGCAGGTAGTCATAAAGGTTGATGAGCCTGACGTTGTCCATGCGCCCCAATCTGATCTGATTGATGGCGTAGGTCAGAGAATGAGGCTGATAGAAGTCGGTTAACAGCCAGGTGTCGATGCCGAAATAGCGCTTGAACAGTCCGGCGCGGCGAAAAGAGGAAAGTTCCAGTCCGGCCGAAACATTCAAGGGCAGCACGTCCAGCATGAAACACATCACGCCGTTGACCTGTTTGAACTTGTCGGCAAAGGTGGTGCAGATCTCAGGCAGCAGCTCTGGTTTGCTGCCGGTAGTTTTTTTGGCGCTCATGGTAATTACCCTAAAATTCAACGTGGCGTAATTATAGCAGATCCCCTGCCGTGACACTCTTTTTTGCGATGAGTGTCACAGGCAAGCCTGATCAGGGAATGCTGAAGATCCTGATCTTATCTGAGCTGTATGCCTCCTTGAGGCCTTCAAGGGGCTTCGCGGCCGGATGGGAGAACAGTTTGTCCTGCGGCAGAGCGATGATGTAACTGCACCCGGAGCGGCGCAGATCGGAGATGTGATTTAAGTTCACCTCACCGCTCAGGATAAGTGAGAGCGACTGCGCGGCGCTGTTGTATGACGCAGATACGGCGGCCTTGGGATCGATGCAGGAGAGCCGCTCTGAGTCAAGCGTGAGCGGCCAGTACTCCGGGGCGGCGGCGTAGCGCTCGGTGGGGGAAATGGTTTTATGCACTGCCGCTGCCACTTTGCCCGGCAGAGGCTGCACGGCGGGGGTGCGCAGCGTAAAGCTCTGCAAAGAGAGCACCAGCGCGACACTGCACCCTAAGCCGGTTAGAAATATCAGCGTGCTTTTTAAGACCGGGCGGTAGGCCTGCGACATTATAGCGGCGGTAAAGAGGGCAGCTACCACCAGGAAGGGCAGTAAGGAGGCCGAGCTGGGGGCAAAATCAAAGCAGCGCAATCTGATGATGGAGGCTGAGAACAAAGAGCCTATTAACAAAAACAGCAGCACCGGATGACGGCGGGAGTTGCGCGGGGTTTTGAAGGTGAGCGTGCCCACGATGAGATGAGGATAGGCAGTGGTCAGCAGCACCAAAAAGAAGCCCAGAAAAAGCAGGCTGTCGTCGATGCTGCCGCTCCACACCGGCGGGGCGAACTCCAAAAAGTGCGAGCCGTTGCCCATGGAGAGCAGATCCATCAGCAGCGGTGAGCAGCAGATCCCGGTGAAGATGACCAGCGGCAGATAGAGCCTAGTTAGGATACTCGAATCCGGACGCGCGGTGGTCTTGCAGAAATCCGAAAAAGCGATGGCCGCTAAGGTTACCACTGCCGGGGTTGCCACCGCGTCGGGGGCAAGACCCAGCGCCACGGCCAGATAAAGGGCCGTGAGATACAGTGCTGGATTTTCCAGAGGCTGATAGAGGTGACGGCTGCGCTCAAAGATGCTTAAGGCGGTGACGAAAAGCACTGCGGCGAGCAGGGAGGGCAAAGAGCCTAAGAGTGCGGCCAGGGGAGAGGCCAGAGCGGCGGCATAGCCCGAGTCGGCGGCGAACAGCCAGCTTATGAGCTTTAAATCGCGCAGCGACAGGGCAGAATCATTACTAGATACCACAGCAGTGGTAAAGCTGTCCGGCGGCACATAGGATTGCAAGGCAAGGCAGATCAAAGGGCCGCCTGAGAGCAGCGCGATGAGCAAAAACCAGGGTGAGAATTTGGGGGTGATATTAAGGCCGATCCCGATGAGCGCTGACAGCAGCATGAACACACAGGCTGCGGCGGCGGCCGGCACCGTGACGGCTACGGGTATGCCGGTTACTGCCGAGATAAAGGCCGGGAGCAGATAATAGAGCATGCCGGGATCGGGGAGGAACTCAGGTGAGATCCCGGTGGGGTTTGCCGTCGGCAGACCCGAGGCGAGAATTGAGGCTGCCAGAGCGCTTTGCGTGGGCGCGGTGAAAAACAAGCCTCCGCTTAGTGTGTCCCCTGAGAGCAGGGGGATCTGCGCGAACGCGGCGAGCAGCGCCGGCACGGCGCAGAGCACGCCGGCCAGAACCAGCTGCTTTTTAGTCAAAAGCGAGAGTTTAGGGAAGGTAAATTCATCCTTACGACGCCACACGGGCAGGGCGGAGATCACCAGCATGCCCAAAAAGACCGCTCTCATAAGCCAGGCTGAGGCCGTGATGTGAAAGGCAAGATAAAGCACGGGCAGATACAGTCCCAGGCCCATCAGCGGGGCTAAATACAGCGCCTTGCGCCGCAGGAGAGTATAGGCAGAGGTAAATCCGGTAAGAGCGCAGCACAGTACCAATAGCACGGCGCAGAAGATGGCGGCGAGAAAGGTTAGGATCATGTCTTTTCTGTCCCGAATACATTTACAAAACGGGGCTTATTATCCTAGCTCCCCGTCTTTTCATATGGTAACAGCCCACCCTGCCTAATTTCAATAAGTTAGCCCAAAAAACTCTCCTTTGATTTTCCTAGAAAAAATTATTTTTTCAAGGAATTTCCTTGACAATCCGTACGTTGTATTGTTA
>JAFUGP010000136.1 GCA_017469335.1 Succinivibrio sp.
AGGGATATCGGGCAGAGGTCGGGTTTTCTGCCGCCTATAGCGGCAGAAAAATGCCCAAAGGACAGGGGAGTGTCTCAATCTTCGGAACGCGGGGTGTCTCAATCCCCCGAACAGGCGTCTCAATAATACGTAAAACTCAGCCAATGGTTTGAGCCTAAAATCGAACTGCAAAAGTAGAGTCATAAGCTGCCTGCTGACATCCTGCCTGCGGTGGCGGACAATGGCAGGTGAAAGCAAGCCCGGAGTTTTACCATGCAGATTGTCCTGACCTCTGATACGCCCTCCATCCGTTTTTTGTGCGAAAAAGACAAACGCCTGGCCAAACTCATGTCCCTGGTAGGGCCGCTTAGCTACAGCGTACATGAGGACGGTTTTGCCTTTCTGATAGCCGAGATCATCGAACAGATGCTCTCTGTTAAAGCCGCACATGCGATCTTCTCTCGCCTGAAAGAACGCTGTCGCGGAGCGGTCACACCGCAGGCCCTGCAGAGCCTTACCGATGATGACATCAAAAGCTGCGGCACCTCGGTAAACAAGGTAAAAACCATCCGCCGGCTGTGCGAAGCCCTCGCCGGAGAGACGCTGGTACTTGAGGATCTGCCTCACTGCCCCGATCAGGAGGTCATGCAGCGCCTTACCGCGGTGTGGGGCCTGGGGCAGTGGACGGCCAAGATGTACCTGCTCTTTGTGCTCGATCGCAGCGACATACTGCCTTACGAAGACGTGGCCTTTTTGCAGACCTACAAGTGGTTGTACAAGACCACCGACACCGCCCCTGTGGCAGTGCAGAAAAAATGCCGCAAATGGCGTCCTTACAGTTCGGTGGCCGCGCGCTATATGTACCGGGCCTTGGATCTGGGGCTTACCCGGCGGGAGTTTCATCTCTTCAAGGCTT
Organism: Succinivibrio sp.; assembly: GCA_017469335.1. Taxonomy (GTDB): domain Bacteria; phylum Pseudomonadota; class Gammaproteobacteria; order Enterobacterales; family Succinivibrionaceae; genus Succinivibrio. The sequence goes on from JAFUGP010000136.1 coordinate 896, forward strand.
AGGACCGGGGGTGCAAGATAACGACAGCTCACGCCTTAGCATCATCTGTCTGTTATAGCGTAAGTTAATACCAGACCTGCCTTTCCTGAGAACTGAGGTGATCCTCAGGTATCGGTGGGTTCCGTACCGGATGGTGCGGCGGTATTTTTGCCGAGGCGGCGGTGACGGCGGGATGGACACAGCGAGTTGGCGCAGTAAAGCTTCACCCCCTTGGGAGTGTGCTTTTCAAACATCACCGGAAAAGAACAGCGCCCGCACTGGCGGGCCACGGGCTGGCCCGGAGTGGTAAAGGTACAGTCCGGGTAGGCACTGCAGCCATAGAAGATCCGTCCGCTGCCGGAAGTACGGCGGATGAGCTCGCCTTTGCCGCAGAGCGGACAGCGCACGCTGCTGCTCTCGCGCTCCTCGTAAATATAGTTGCAGACAGGATAATTGGCGCAGCCCACAAACTGCCCGTAGCGCCCGCGCTTGACGTAAAGCTGCCCGCCGCATTTAGGACAGGGGGTATTTAAAGGTAGCAGATCCCGCACCTGATGTGCTGTGGGGGCCGCGCGCAGGTAGTTACATTGCGGATAACCGCTGCAGCCTAAAAAATCCCCTCGTTTGGAACTGCGCAGCACCAAGGGGCGGCCGCACAGGGGACATTTGAGCTCGGAATCGGAGCTTAAGGCAGCCTCAGAGGCTGCCTGGGAGGCTGTCTTTGAGACAGCAGCTGAGGTTGAATCAACTGAGTTTTCGGCACTATTACGCTCTGCTTGGGGCTCTGGATACTCTATAGGGGATGACTTATCAGACACGGTGCACTCCTGTGCGTCGTAACATAGCATACTTTGTCCGGGTGCAGAGCGTCGGTGGGACCTGAGACAGGAAGATAGAAGCTGCCCGTCAGGCAAACAGGCAGCTTTAACAGGAATGCTGTGAGACCAAAACTGCAAGTCAGATCTCGGCTCAGGCCACACCAGGTGGCCTGAGTTGGTGCTTAGTTGATGGCTATAGAGGTCTTGGTCTCGGGCTTGACGGCCTTCATGACGTCGATGTTCAGCACGCCGTCATTTAAGGAGGCGTTAATCTTGCTCGGATCGGCATCCTCAAAGCGGAAGGCCCTGCTGTAGCTGCCGTAGCTGCGCTCACGTACCAGGTAGCCCTGCTCGTTCTTCTCCTCCTTTTCCTGCTTGCGCTCGGCCTTG
>JAFUGP010000137.1 GCA_017469335.1 Succinivibrio sp.
TCAAGTATTGATTTTTAAGAAAAAAGCAACCTTAGAAATCTGTCAGATATTTTTCCAAGTTTTTAAAGAACGATACTGTTGTTAAAACAGCATGCTAGGACCGGTTTTGGCCCCCGCATTTAAGTGGGAAAGTAAAGTACCCATGAACAAAATAGCCGCAGGCCCCAAGGTAAACCTTACCCTCTCAAACGGGGAGAGGGTACAGGCGCTCGCCCCGCTGGTTCTCTCAGTAAGCCGGGCCTCGGATGTGCCGGCCTTTTATTCTCAGTGGCTAATGCAACGTCTGCGCGCAGGCTACGCGCTCTGGCGCAATCCCTTTAATCAGCAAAAACTCTATGTGAGCTTTGAGCAGGCCCGCGCGGCGGTGTTCTGGAGCAAGAACCCCAGGCCACTGATGGAGTACTTAGATGAGTTAGATGAGCTGCTGCCTCACTACTACTTTCAGTTCACCCTCAACGATTATGAAAAAGAGGGCTTGGAGCGCGGCGTACCGCCGCTTGCAGAGCGCATTGAGACCTTTCGAGAGTTGAGCTTGAGAATAGGGCCTTCGCGGGTGATCTGGCGCTTTGACCCCATCTTGATGTTGGAGGGATGCGGGCCTCGGGATATCCTTATGAAGATCTGGCAGCTCTCCAAGCTGCTTAAAGGCTGCACCGAGAAGCTGGTGATTAGTTTTGCCGACATCAAAGCCTATAAAAAGGTGGTGGCTAACTTAGTGCGCGCGGGGATCTGCAGGCGCGGTGAGGAAGAGAGCCTGGAACCTACGGATGAGCAGATCGAGGAGATGGCCCTAGGCCTTGCCAAAATCAAACAGCGCCACTTGGAGGAAGGTTGGGATTTTGAGATTGCCACCTGTGCCGAACAAAAGGATTTAAGCGCCTACGGCATCACCCGCAATTGCTGTATTGACCCGTTGCTGTTGCTGCGCCTCTTCCCGCAGGATGAGGTGCTCTTGCGCTATATCAAGTACGGCGAGCTCCCCGGGGAAGGGCATCAAACCGGACTTTTTGATGACAAGGCAGACCATGCTGCAATCCTCGATCTCGGGCAACTCAAGGATGCCGGACAGCGCAAGGAGTGCGGCTGCATGCTCAGCAAGGACATCGGCGCCTTCGACACCTGCCCGCATCAGTGTGTCTACTGCTATGCCACCCGTTCCTGGGCCAGTGCCCAGCGCAACTACGAGCTCTCACAGCAACAGGGACTGTCCTCAGAGAGCATTAGGTTCGAGAGCAGGTAGCGCATTATGCTGAACTTGCCTGACTTTCCGGGAGATTAAGCTTCACTGACCTCAGGCGGTGAGGGCATCTTAGCCATGCTGTCATTGAGTTCCCTAAAGTTATTGATAACCCTCAGAGCCTCAAGAGGCTGGAACTCGCTTTTTTCTTGGGAAGCAGCCTTGCCCGTGGTGCTTTTCCCTCTCTTAGGCTCAGGCAGATTTTTGATGGCCTCATTTATTGCGTTGCAATAATCCGGAATGGTTTCCCCCGAGCCGGCCAGTACCAGGGCCATTTTACCCAGCCGGGGGTAAAGAGATTTTAGTTTGGGCAGCTTACTGTTCTTAAGGTGCTTGGCCTGCTGCTCTAACAGTGACTCGATATCCGCTGCCTTGGGGTTCGGCGGCAGATTTTGGGCTATCCCCATTAGCCTGGCTTTAAATTTCTCGCTGTGGCCACCTTGGAATGTTTGGTAGAGCATACTCGTTAAGATCACCAGTAAAGCGTTGGCCACGGCCTCCCGGGTGGGAGTGGAGAGATCGGTCTTGTTCGTCCCGGCAGAAGTGTCAGTCTCATTTGCTCTCTCTGGCACCAATCCCTCAACCGCAATCTCTGCGCTTTCAGGCGATGATGCCTGCTCTGCCGACGCCTCACCGCAAAGAGACAGGCTCGCCGTTAAGGGATCAACAGGTTGGCCGAAACCGGGCAGGCAGGTGGCTGTCGTAGCACAGTCCGCACTGATTGCCCGATCTGTCTTGGGTACAGCCACAGTGTTGGCATCTGCCTGCTCTGCTGTGACGGCCGGGTGCAACATAAACTTGGTCAGCGGTTTTACCAGACTCTCGGCACAGCTCTGCTGGGACTGCTGTAAAAAGTCTGGCTCATCAAGCTTCCTATCCTCCCACAGCGTGCGGGGCAGTCCCGACAGACCACGCCAGGCCCCGTAAAAGCCCAGCGCCACGCTCGGATCGGTTATCTTAAGGCGCTTTAGGTTGTTGGTCAGGCGCTCAAGCTCCCGGCCCTGCTGACAGAAGGCGGCAAAAGAGAGCAGTACGGACTGTTTGTTCTCCACCTCAGGCAATGGCGCACCGGCCTCCAGGTTGTCAAGCAGCGCGTTGATGAACACTCGTTCGGCCGAGTTCTGCCAGTCAAGCCCCTTTTTCAGGCAGATATCCCGCAGCAGCGCTCCGCCGTAACCTGCCAGTTGCTTACCGTCAAACTCACCTGTAAAGGGTTCAAAAATAAGCTTGTTCATCAAATTGGCCCAGAAACTGCGCTGCACTGAGGATACCTGCTCCAGGACGCTCTTGAGTTTCACATAAGGCCGCCCTGAGTAGTGCCGCAGCGTGAAAAAGCGCTCTGGCAGATAGTCACTGTGCTCCGGGGCAGGCAGAGTCTTGATGAGGGTAATCAGGGATCTGGCCAGCGCGGCGGCAGCGCCGCTGTCCTCACTGAGCCTCTGCCTGTGGCGGATAAGCTCAGTGAGCGCAAACGGGATCTCCATACCGTCCGCGGGCAGGCACACTCCTGCGGCGCATAAACTGTAAAAGCCCATCTCCAGTGCTGTTGCCGACAAGGCAGGCAGGGTGGCAGTAAGCTTCGTGAGGTGCTGCGTAATGGCAAGACAGCGGGGGTCTAAGGCGCAATAAAGAGGCAGGGCCTTATCGCAGAGCATGGTGACCTTTTCTTTGAGCACGGTATCCGGGACTTGTGCATAACCCAGCCCTTCTGCCAGGGCAGCCAGAGTGTTGAGGCTCTCGCGCTTTTTTAGATCCCTTACAAAAGCGCCGATGCTGAAGGCCTGAGCTGCCCCCTGCAGTCTGTCTGCGGCACCTGCAAGGGCCAATCTCACCTCAGCACCCTCGGTTAATTGCTCCAGCTTATCGAGGCGTGCCTGGGCAAAATCATCAATGGCTCTGCCCGGTGGGAACCCCACTTTGAGGCCCTGCTCAAAGACCTGCAGATACTTCACCTCCAGTGAGGTTGAGGCGGCGCTCAAGGAGAGCTTAAGCTGCCGCTCCTCCTGAAAGTAGAACACGGTACGCTCTGGGTTTAGACAGAGGGCTCCGGGGTAATAAAAGACCTCCCCGGGGCAATGCGCGCTTGGCTGCAGCGGCAAGGGCAGTGAGTCCTCGGTCAGCTCAAGCTCCACTACCAAAGGGTAGTTCTCCAGCCCGTCATCCTCAATGTCATAGCGCGGAAAGCTCTTAAACAAGGTCAGCACTTCCTCGTGAAAGTTAGGTTTGACCGGGACAAAACGCCTCACCCCGAAATCGCGCCTTGGATACCACGCAGGCGGATAGACTGAGGTGGTGGTCAGAAGGTTGTTGAAATTAAGCGTGCTGGTGGGCAGATAAAGCTTCATCCGTGAGATCCTCGGTGCCGCAACTTCAGCGCAGGTCTTAAGCAGGGGCCATGATCTAGTACCTGGGCGAACTGCCTGAGCTGAGCTTATCCTCGTAAAGATCGCTGGGGATCCGACCTAAGATAGGCGGCAGCGGGGTGGTGTGCAGGATAAAGAGCTCGTCATAGGTGCGGGTCGTGGCCACATACAGGGCCTTGACCTCCTCGGAGCTTAAATAAGTCCCCGCCCCGTAAAAACCCGGCAGCAGCACAAAGACCGTCTCAAACTGCAGACCCTTGGCGCTGTGGTAGGTCATGATCTTGGGTCTTACGCTGTGAAAGTCCAGTGTCATGACCGACTGCTCGGCCGTGGAATTGAACTTGCGCTCGGCCATCAGTCCCATGCCTGCGAGGTACTGGAAGGCTGCCTCCACCTCTTCGTTACTGCGCAGCAAAATCCCCACGTCCTGCAGGCCGCGGTTTTCCACCTGACTCTTGATGAACTCAAGCTGTGCCACGAAATCTGGCAGATGCAAAACCTTAGGCAGGGACACCCCCTCATGGATACAGGTAAAGGGCAGAGCGGAGGGGCTCTCGCCGCTTAAATCAAGCTCGGTATTGAGGTATTTGGCCAGGCGCGCCACCTTAGCCGGCAGGCGGTGATTGTTATTAAGGCTCTGCAACGGAAAATCAGTCTGGGCCTTCAGCTCTTCCATGGAGAGTGCGGTGCGGCTCCTGTCAAAGGTATAGAGCTGCTGCGCGGAATCCCCGTACAGGAACAACGCCCGGCGGGCGGCGTTTTGAAACTCGCCGATTTTACCGGCATCAAAATCGGTGGCCTCATCGACGAATACAAAGTCCGCCGCGGGGCTGCCTCTGCCCAACCACTGATGGTATGAGAAACATTGGAAGCTCTCCTTAAAGTTCATCTCCTGCACGGCATCGCTGATAAAACGCAGCAGTGCCTTGGTCAGCACAATGAAGATCACGCTGCCCTCGCCGGCGTCGGTGATGCGTTTGGCCTTGAGCAGCGCGAGCAGGGTCTTGCCGCTGCCGGCGCAGCCTTTGACCAGCAAGGATGAGTCGGTTTTGCGGTTGATGATCCCCAACTGGAAGTCATCTAACTGATTCTCGCTGACATAGAAATTACGTTTGGCCATGGCTTACTCCTCAGACAAGGTTAAAGGCGTCAACCGTTTTGTGTTCGGGGTCAAATACCCGGCTAGGACAGCACCCGGTGAGATCGCGCTCCAGGGCACTCTCGTTTATCAGGGCGTTGCAGCGCAGGTATCTGACGGGCGGTCTTACCCGCTCCGCAATTTCGCTGCGGCAGAGCAGGCGGTAACAGAATTTGCTTAAGATGTCCCGGTTTTGGCTGTGATGGGCGCGTACCCGCAACTGCGTATAGCAGTTCTGGCCCGTACAGTGCGCAGACCCTGCCCTGCAGCACCAGGGGCTGATGGTTACCAGATCATCTTGGTCGCTAAGCTGCTGTAACTCATAGTTGAGCAGTACCGGTACGTAGACCTGCCGCCCGTTTAAGCTGATGGCGTTTGAGACATCGGCAAGATAAAGCACACCCTCCGGGGCTAGCGCGTGACCTAAGCCCTGCGCCAGGCGCAGGTACAAAGATCCCTGCATCGCGGAAGTTGCGTACAGCTCGTTTATCAGCTTGCTGCAGATGATGAGGTCGTACCCGCTGTCGGGCGCTGCATCAAGGCCCTGCCAGGTATCGTCCATAATCTGCAGTTTGGTATCTACGCTGAGCGAGAGGCTCTGTCTTTTCCCCATCCTCTGCAGTACCTGCGCGAAGATCTCAAGGGCAGACTCATTGCCGTCTACCCCGGTTACCTCAATTTTGCCGCTGTACTGCGCGCGGTCCCGCATGGCCTGCAGCGCCCCTACGACCTCACCGCCACAACCGCAGCCTAGACTGTAAATCCTAAGTTTGTCCTTGTAGCGCAGCAGCCGCTCAAAGAAGGAATGGCGCAGCAGATTGTCAAATACACAGTAGCTCTCGGCAAAACTGCGCGGGAAATAGGTGCCCAGGTAGATGAGCTGATCCTCCAGATCATTGTCAAGGTTCAAACTGAATTTGCGCGGATCGGGGCGGTAGCTAGAGGATCTGATCTTAAAGAGGTAGTTATCGAGCCACTGCGGCAGCGTGATCTCACTAAGCCGTCCCACCCCAGACGGTGGGAGGGCAGGCTCACCGTTTAGCAGGTTACCCTCCTCCCAGTACAGATCAAAGTATTCGGAAGATCCCTGCATCACATGGATTTTTTTTGCCCAGGGCATCTTCCAGAAGTTCCAAGAGTTCCTGTTTGGTGCGCTCCTCGTCTTTAATGCGCGGGATAAAGGCCTTCATCAGATACTCGCGCTGACACCAGGGCAGGGCCTCGAAGTCAAGCTCGTTATCTTTTCTGTTGAGCAGCTCTACCCTAACGCCGGGCACCTGGCAGATTGCGGTGATCACCTGCTCGTACTGGGCTATCAGGGATTTGAGAGTGTCTTTTAGTTTTTTCATATCAACTACCTAACAAAGACTGCCTTAATTGATGTGCTCATACCCCGGTTACTTTCGGCATCGGGTCATTACCATTGACAACTAGGGGTGGATCAGAACTGAGGAGTTCTCTATGGAAAATAGCGGTTGGGCGTTTCCCCCGAAAAAGGGCATGATTGCAGATTATGAGGTAGAAAGTTACCGTATCGGAGCAGTGAATTTAGCCACCAACAGACCAACTCATCTTTGTAATCACAGGAAAAAACTTTCTGCCCTTCATGGTCATAGACGGTGGCGGAGTTGATCACGCCTGAGGTATCGGATTTTTCGGGAAAGGTCTCTACGAGTGCGAGAGTGCCATCGGGACGGAAATAGCGGGCAACCAAGGCCTCGCCTGTGGCCGGATTGACTTCCTCCTCGCGCGAGATGAAGCCTAACGGATCGTAGACGGTGCGGCTTACAATGTGGTTATCCCGGAGGTGGTTGATGCAGTCAGGTACGCCTTGACCTATGAGCGCTGGATTGGCGTAGTGGACAAAAGAGGTGGCATGGCCGGCATCGTCAGCTATGAAAAAGCCGCTGTGCTGCGGGGCGTTGCGGATCACCGCTCCTTCGGGCAGCTTTAGTTCCAAGTGTTGCGGCGGTGTGACGCCGCGGGTGATGTCCTGCAGATAGTCATAGAGGTTGGCAATCTTAGCGCAGGTAAGACGCCCCAAACTCTGCTGTCGAAGCGCCCCCTCCACCAAGCGCGGCTGATAGGTATGGGTGATGAGCCAGGGTTGCACCTTAAGATATTGGGAGAAGATTTCGGCACGACGCAGTACGGTAAGCTCAAGCCACGCGCTGGAATCTTCCTCGGGGATAAAGTCCATCAAAAAAGCGCAGAGCACGTTGCGCTTGGCGATAAGGTCGCTGAGATGTGAGGTGCTCTCGGTGTAGGCAGTTTCTGCTTCTGTGGTCATACGCTCTGTGGCTCCCCGGAATTTGGCGGCTTCTAGTTGTCTGAGGTACCAGGGGTGGGCTGTGCCTCAGACACGGGCTGATTATTGATTAACATGTAGTGCACAAACAGCAGAGCGCGCGCCAAATCGTCCTTGAGCACTTTGAAGTCAGCGCATTGCTCTCTACACTCTGAGCATTTACCAAACAGGAGTTCACAAAGCTCATTGGTGCCGAATTGCTCTCCGGAGCGGTTATGCTTTTTGACAAAACGCAGTACCGCATCGTTTATGAAGTGAAAATTGAGCAAATTTTCGGGGTGGGGCAGGGCATCAAAACGCTCTTTAAGAGAAATGAAATCAGAGTTGCCTGCAGGGAGCAATTTGCACGTTCTCTTGGCGAGCTCTTGTTTATCCGGTAGAAGTTCATTTGGCTTGCAGAAACGGGAGATACTTTTATACTCCCCTCCTATGGCCGGTTCCACCACACGGTCAGGGTGCCGCATTTTTTCCAGACGAGCTACACATTCGCAGCAGATGAGCTCTTTTAGGCGATCCGCAATCTCGCGCTGAAACTCAGCAAATTCTGCTGCGACTTTCTCCTGGTCTGAAAGGCTTGGCCCATGCTGTCGATTGCGCAAACACAGCACCTCGGCAAGTGATTTAGGGCAGAACAGGTAGTTTTCTATGGAATGGCGGTTGGTGTAGACCAGATTGGGATATCTGGCCTTGAGGTCCTCCCGGTCGTGCAGCAGGGCATCATATTCACCGTCCAAGGCAGCTGCAAAGTCAGGAAAGTCACCACTTTCAAGTTTTTCGATGATAGCGGCACAGCCCGCCGCATCGTCAAGAATTTCTGTGAGAACGTTGACTCCACGGGGAAGTTTTGAACTTAAATCATTCACAAGATATTGCCAGAATACCTTGTCATCAGCACCCTCTACATACAGCATGATGCACTCTGGAGCAGCGAGCATAGTGCTGTGCGCTTGCCAGCCTTCAGCCGTGAAATTCAAATCATCCTGCATGAACCACTTCCTTTAATTGTCGCCATGTTTGTTGGCGTCTTTGAAGCTCTTTTCAAGACTGATAAGCTTGTTTCGATGAGCGTTAACCAGTTCCGGGGCATGAGTGGCGATGATTAGCTGTGCATTCGGATTGAGCAGTCTGATGTGTTCAATAAGATCATGCTGCCACTCAAGATCAAGTGAGATTTCAGGCTCGTCTATGATGAAAATCTGGCTGCTACCATGCCGCAAAATGGCCTCAAGAAACATGATGAGCAGTTGTTTCTCTCCCGAGGAGAGTTGCTCAAAACCAAGCGCCTGCCCTGAAACAAACATCCCACCGGAAGGATCCTTTTCCAGACAGTAAAATTTCAAATCTCCTCTGTCCAGTCCAACTGTTTTGGCGAAATGCTCACGTGTGAGGAAATGTTCAAGAGATTCAAAAAAACGTTTGGCAGGTCTGAGTATTGCGAAATTGTCTTGCTCGGCCGCTTCATAGAGCGCATTAATCTTACCGAAGAGCTCAAAGATGGCAGAGCCCGGGACCTCGCCTGCAGCACCGTTTTTACGCGCCTCCATATACTCTTCATATGAACCTTCAAATTTTGCGGTAAGCCTTTCATCATTCTCGGTGTTAAGTTTTAGCGCCTCCATGGCTTTGTGAAACTGTCTGAGACTGTGGGTAATGTCATCATCGTCCGTATATTTATCCTTGTTTTTATCAGCCTCGGCCATCTTAGCGAAGGGTGCCTTGAGCAGTGCCCTGAACACGTCCTGCCTGAATGTCTCCCATCGCTGCTGGATTTGCTTGAGCAGCGTATCGTTGTAGTCACGAAATTCACCGGCTAGCTCTTTAATCCGTTCGTCTACGGCTGAGACCTCACGGTCCATGCTGAATATGTAACCTTCCGGACCGGTAAAACTGAAACGGTTCTTGCGGTAAACCGTGACTATTTTTACTACATCAAGCCCAAGTTCTTCTTTCAGAGCATTGAGGTAAGCTGTCCTTCGCCGTTCTTGTGCTGGAGAGCGAAACTCCGCATCCTGACGGATAAAAGAGAATTTGTGCTGCTCAAGTTTTAGGTAAATAAGGTTGTCTTCTTCGGGGCCGGTGCCGCCCTCCTCTCCTTGAGAAGTGGAAGCTTTAGAAGTGGCATCATCGAGAGGATGGTGTTGGAATAATGCTTGTAAAATCTTCACCTGCCCAAATTCCGGGGTGCCAAAGGTGAGCCGAACCGAATGTACAAGAGGAAGACTGAACAGTTTTTCCAGATCGGCGGTAAGCACACTGTAGATGAGGTTGAGCAGCGTGGTTTTTCCGCTGCCGTTGCGGGAAAATATGATGCTGAGTTCATCATTCAGGCGCAGATCAATATCCTGTCTGCCCCATAGGCCGAATACTTCCACTTTTTTAAGGCGCAGCCCCTGTGGTGAGGCCGTATTTTCTTCACTCATCTGATTGTTCCTTTATCCTGATGTTTCCAGTACTGCTGTCATGCCTATGAGCGCCAACCAACCGCTCCATAGCTTCCTCCAACTCGTAGGTGTTTCTCCGCATCCCCATAGTTGAGATCCTGTTGTAGCAGTCCCTATCTGTGATCCAAGCGGGGTGCTTTTGAGACAAGTCCACCTTAAGATCAAAGACGATTCGTATCCTGGCAGACGAAAGTCTAAGAGCTCGGCTCTCGTTTATTTAATTTGATGTACATCTGATCTATGGGATCGGGGAGAAACTGATGCTGTTCGGGTGCGGATTGCAGATTGCGCAGAGCCTTGCAGCCCTGCTCAAGTTTCAATTCACAGGCCTTTTGAAAGCTTTTTTGGGGGGTGTTTTTGCCACGGGGCAGTTCAGGGTGCTGGTATGACAATGCTCCCTGGTTATAGCACCCCCCGGCGCTGCCTAATTCGCAGGCACGTTGGTAAAGCCGCAATGCTGCCTGCAGATCTTTGGCGGTGCCTTGACCTGATTCGTAGAGTATGCCTTGGATTTTGCAGGCTTCCTCGTCCTTGTCTCTGCAAGATTTGTCCATAAGTTTAAAAGCGTATGCGGGATCTCTTGCCACCCCCTCCCCAAGCAGCAGTGCACGCCCCTGGTTAAAGCAGCCCATGGGCTCACCCAACTTACAGGCTTTTTTGAAAAAACTGTAGGATGTGGCATATTCCTGTCGTTCTGAAGAGTACCTGTAGCCCAGGTTATTGCAGGCCCAGCTCTCTTTTTGCTTGCACTGTTCGGCAAGCCAGTCAAAACTTTCATCAGCGGTACCAACTACAGGTTGTAAGAAAATAGATACGCCGATCGCTGACCGCATGATGGTATTGAGAGAGGACTTTAGGAAGAGGTAACGATTATTCATTTAAGTATCCTCATAGCGATTGCTCTGATTGGGACCTGAAAAACAGGACAAATCCTTATCTCCCTGAAAAAATGTCCATGTCATCACCAGAGTGACAATTAGATGTATTCAATTTGAATCACGCTTAAGAGTTTGCAGATTAAAGCTGCAGGAGTGGGGAACATTACCTTCAAACCAAATACAGACTGCCAAATCACCTGATGTTGGAACATCATGCACCAAGTCACCGGCAGTAACGGTCTCGTCAGCGGGTGATACAAAACCTTTAATGGTCATGAGAGGACCTCCGCTTTTGAGTTTGACGATGTCGCCAGTTTTAAAATCCATGCCAATATCTCCATAACTTCAAATAAGTTGATTCACAATCTGTTTTAGCAAGACAGTTTCTGCCGGTACTGCACTGCTAAAACAGGGCGGCGGTAGCCGCCCTAAGAATTCCTGGTTCCTCAGAACTCCCCCACCTTGGGGCAGGGGAGTCTTGCCTCAAATCAGGAGGCCCTGATTAGAAGGTGTACCTGAGGGTAGCCGACAGGTTGTGGGACTTGGTGTCGGAGCCGCCCAAGTAGCCGTAACCAAAGCCTAAGCCGAAGTTACGGTACTGAGCGTCCACACCCAAGCGCAGCCTGAAGAGCACATCATCACTGATGTCGGAGTCGGCGGCCATGGTGATGTCATTGGAGACAATCTTGGTCGTGACGTCCTTATCCCCGGCCACCGGGATGATGCTGAAGTCCGCGGCGGGCTTCACAGTCCAGCCGCCGGAGGTCAGGATGTCCTTGGAGACACCCACACCCACCGGGATGGTGACGTAGGAGGCATCGAAGGACTTGCCGGAGAAGTTATCCCCGCCCGTGAAGTTCACGGTATAGGAGTCCACATCCAGCTTGTGGTAGCGGATACCCAAGTGCGGAGTGATGGTGATGCCGTCGACGTCAAAGTCATACTTGCCCTGCAGACCGATGCTCCAAATCTTGGAGTCGATGTCTGCCTGCAGATGACCTGCGGCGTTCTTCTGGTCGATATCGTTATCCACCGAGGTGTAGGAGATATCGCCTAAGAACTTGAAGCCCTCATAGGTATAGGCACCGTACAAGGACAGACCCCAGAAGTCGAAGTCACCGTCCGTGGAGGCATAGCCTGAGCCGTTGGAGTCGGAATCACCCGAGCCCACATGGAAGGCAGCACCGACGGTAAGACCGTTGTCTAAGGCACCGTCCACACCTAAGGTCACCCCCCACAGCTTGCCGTCGACACCCAAATCACCAGACTTGCCGCCGTCGTAGCCGTCAGAATCCTGAGTGACATACAGCGGGGTTATCCACACCGTCACATCAGTACCCTGCACCTGACCGATGGAGGAAGAGGTCTTGGCGATAAAGCCGTTACGCTCCTCCAAAGCATCGGTATAGGCACGGTGGGCTAACTGCGCATTCTGGGTGGCACCGCCTAAGACGGCGATACGGGCAGCGGAGTTGAGACTGCGGCCGATTTCATCAGCACCGTTTAGGTTCAGCGCTTTGTTGACAAAGGAGCTTGCACTCCACTTGTTGCCGTTGGTCTGCGCGAATTCCTTAATCGGATCGGCGATGGAATCGTCGGTCTTGGAGAGCGCATCGTCAGCTAACGTCGTGGAGTAGGTGAGAGTCAAGTCACCGTTATCCCAGGCATTGGCATACAGGGCATTGCCCGCGAGCACCGTGCCGTCATCGTTGACGGTCACGCCGTCTGGATCACCGTTAGCGGAGAACACCTTGAGGGCGGTGCCTACGGTGAAGTCGATGTCGGAGAGGTCGATGAGACCCTCGTTGTTCACCGTGGCGGTACCGTTGGCAAACTGCACGGCATACACCTGGTTGCCGTCCTCGTCATACAGTGCGTCGTTGGTGAGCTTGAGCACACCGCCCGAGGCCACCTGTACCGTGTTGGTGTCACCGGTGTAATCACCCTCGGCAGCCACGAAGTAATCCTCGTAGTTATCCGCGGTCACCGCACCGTCCACGATGAGGTTGGAGCCGGCGGTCATGGTCAGGGTATCGTCGACATAAGCGAGAGCCGTAGTGGTCTGGCCTGCGGCATTGGTGGTGCCGATGACTGACTTGGCGTACTCCTCAAAGGCCGACTCGGAGGCAAAGTCATTGCCCACGAAGAACCCGGAGCCCGCACCCACGACCACGGTGCCGTCCAGCTCGGAGTCATCGGCAGTGCCGTCGCCTAACTGAGCAGCGTAGAAGTAGGCCGGATCTAAGAACAGAGTCTTACCGTTCAGATCGGCATAGGGGGGTTCTAAAAATTCGCCGATCAGCCATTTTTGACAACCTCGAGGTTGGCTGCCATTTCCGGGTCTATGATCAGTTCCGGCTGGTACCGCGCAATCTGCCCCATGCGGGCCATGTTATAGACCAGTGAGGTCATAAA
>JAFUGP010000138.1 GCA_017469335.1 Succinivibrio sp.
CCTCCACATCAACCAGTCTCACCAGTGTTGGTCCAGCAAGGGCTGCCTAAATCTCCGGTGGCTACTACCCGAGCTTTGTCCTCAGAAGGTTGCGGGGGTACAATGCGGTCATCGGCCTGGCGGGGCTGTGAACAGTAACGCCGGCGCGCCTTGGATCTGACTGAGCTGTTGCAACGGACATAAAGTTAGAGTAGACTAACTTTCCGAAGTTAGCTGTAACTAACTTCAAATTCGGATCAAACTAACTGATTTTCAGAAAAATTAACGCTGGTTGAAAATGCGTCTGTTACCCAAACGTTTTTGCAAATTTGTGCTCCTGCCCGCCCTGCTGCTGGGGTTGCTGTCATCTGCCTGGGCGGCTTATGCCAACTGGAAGGAAATTGCCGCCGAGATGCAGCAGATTCTCAACGGCTCTTATGAAACCTATGTCGCAGGCGACGAGAAAAAGGCCCGTGATCAGGTTAATGTGGCCTATTACCAGTTTTACGAGAAGTGGGGCTTTGAGCGCTCGACCATGACCTATATCTCGGGCAACCGGGCCTCGCAGGTGGAGTATCAGTTCTCCGAGATCCGCAAGGCCATGCTTAAAAAAGCCGACAAGGCGCAGGTCAGAGCTGCGCTGGATCAGCTCAACACCATGCTGATGGAGGACGCTAAGGCCCTGGACGGTGATGGGGAGGAAGAGGGCAGCGATCCTTTCTGGCGTGATTTTATCGCCTCCTTGCTCATTATCCTACGTGAGGGCTTTGAGGCCATCTTAATTGTCGGCGCCATTTTGGCCTACCTGGTCAAGTCCGGCAACGCCGACAAGCAAAAACCGGTCATTCACGGCTCGCTGCTGGCGGTGGCGGCCAGTTTCGTCATGGCCTGGATCCTCAACTCCATGGCCGGGGACAGCGGTCAGAATCAGGAGATCACCGAAGGGTTGACCATGCTGGTGGCGGTGGTGGTGCTCTTTTACGTCTCAAACTTCATGATTGCCAAGGCCGATGCCGCCGCCTGGACCGGGTACATCAAGGGCAAGGTCTCCAGCTCATTGGCCACCGGCAGTATGTTCGCGCTGGCCTTTACCGCCTTTCTGGCCGTATTCCGGGAGGGGGCCGAGGTGATCTTGTTCTATCAGGCCCTGCTCTCCGGCAGCGGCTCCTCCGCCCCCGTGTGGTGGGGATTTGGGGTGGGCTGCGTGCTGCTGGTATTCGTTTATCTGGCCATCCGCCATCTTTCCATCCGCCTGCCTTTGAAGGTGTTCTTTGTGGGTACCAGCCTTCTGATGTATGTGATGTGCGTGGCCTTCACCGGGGCGGCCGTCAAGGAGTTCCAGGAAGGCGAGGTGATAGGCGTCACCCAGGTTCCTTATGTGCCGACGGTGGATCTGCTCGGTCTCTATCCGACCGTGGAGACGCTGCTGCCACAGCTGGCGGTGGCCGCGCTGTGCCTGATCACCATCGTGCTGGCCGTACGCAACTGGAAGCGCGAGCGCGCCAAACTGGCCGCCGCGCAGCAGAAAAATTAACCGAATTCTTTTTAACCTTGACCTCACTGAGGTCAGCTACTTCTGAACTTAAAAGGAGCTTTTATGAAAAAAGAACTGCTAGCCGGCGCCGCAGCCGCTGCTTTGGCAATGTCCACTTTTGGTTTTGGTCAGGTCCAGGCCGCACCGGCTCCGGCCGCCGCCCCCGGCGAGGAAGCCGGGTTTGAGGAATTTCCCATCGGCGATGATCTGGAGTTAGGCCCGCTCAATGTCGGTGCCGTGTACTTCCAGCCGGTGGACATGGAGCCCGCCGGCATGGGACTCAGCGCCGCCGAGTCCAACATGCACATCGAGGCCGACATCCACGCTCTGCAAAATGACTTAGGCTACGGCGTGGGCGATTTTGTGCCTTATCTGCGCGTGGAGTACGCCATTACCCACGCCGACGGTTCCAAGAAGGGCAAGGTGGCCGCTTCGGGCACCTTCATGGCCATGTCCGCCAGTGACGGTCCTCACTACGGCGCCAACATCAAGCTGCCCGAGGCCGGTACCTACGAGGTGGTGTTCAACATCCACTCCCCCGAGGAGCAGGGCTACTTTCTGCACGTGGATGCAGCCACCGGCGTGAAAGGCCGCTTCTGGAAGGAGCCTCTGGTGGCTAAGTGGACCTTCGATTACGTGCCGCGCAAGTGGTGATTAATCACCTTTGTTAAATTCTCGTAGCGTCATGCCGCGCAGGCGGCATGACGTTTTGCCTGAAAATTATGCTCAAATACCTAATTGAGGTTGTCCAGGAACTGACACTGCCGCTTTTGCTGGTAGCTGTCCTGTGTGCCCTGCACCGACTGCGGGGGGGCACCTTTATAGCCGTAAGATGGGCACTGGTACTGGCCTTTGCCGCCGCGCTGGCAGTGGGCTATCTCAAACTCAACACCCGCGTGGTCAACCAGGAATATCTCAACTTTGCCACTACCTCGCTGTGGCTTATGGCCGTGCTGGTCTACCTGGCGGTGCTGTGGACAGAAGGTATGCTGTCCTCCCGCCTGCCGTATCTTATGTCTGCTCTGCCCGCCATTCTGCTGCCCTGGCTGGTGTTTACCTTAACTTTCTACCCGCTGCCTAACTTTTTGCTGCACCCTACCGATTTTGTGCTTGCCGATCAAAGTATTTACAGCAACGATTTTCTGTTCAAAAGCATAGGCTATCTGGCCTCACTGACGCTGGTGCTCACGCTGGCCTACGCTCTCTATCTGGTTTTGGTAAGACTGCCTTACCGTACGGTCAGAGTGCTGGTGACGGTGCTGCTGCTCATTGAGCTCTCCCTCATTGTCAGTGAGCTGTACAGTTTTCTGCTGGTGCGACGTTTTGTTCCCATGAACCGCACCCTGTTTGCGCTTATCAAGTTCAGTTTCAATAACGCGGACTTTTTCCTGATAGCCGCGCTGGCCGTCGGAGCGGCTGGGGCTCTCAGGCTCATGATCTTAAATGGCGCACCTTTAGGCGAGTTTGCCAATCCCGCCCTAAGAAGGCGCCAGCTGGCCATCCAAAAACGCGCCAACCGCCTTGCGGTGCTTTACCTTACCTGTGCCGTGCTGGCGGTGTTTGTTCTCACCATGGTGCAGAGTTATGCCAATCGGGGCTTTACTCTCTCGGCAGCCGAGCCCTTTGAGCTTAAGGGCGACCTCATCGAGATCCCGTTGGAGCGGATCAATGACGGGCATCTGCACCGTTTCTCCTATGCTGCCTCAGACGGTACCGAGGTGCGCTTTATCGTCATCCGCAAGAACGCGGTGGCTTTCGGGGTGGGGCTTGATGCCTGCGAGATCTGCGGCAACACCGGCTATTACGAGCGCGACGGGCAGGTTATCTGCATGCTCTGTGACGTGGTGATGAACATCAATACCATAGGTTACAAGGGCGGCTGCAACCCCATTCCTTTGGGGTACAGCATTGAGGAGGGCAATATGGTCATCAAAACCGTGGATTTGGAGCGCGAGAAAAAGCGTTTCAAATAGGGAAAAGGTCAAGGCGATGTTCCTGAGAATGATCCGGGGCGCCTTATGGCGCCAGAAAAGCAAGATGCTCATGATTGCCTTCACGGTGGCTTTGGGCACCTCGCTGGCCACCGCTATGTTAAACATCATGCTTGATGTGGGTGACAAGGTAAACCGCGAGCTTAAGACCTATGGTGCCAACATTTCGGTGATCCCCAAAAGTGCCTCGCTGCTCGATGAGCTCTACAACGTGCATGAGAGCGCGGACGCCTTCTTAAAAGAACAGGACTTAGGCCGCATCAAAACCATCTTCTGGGCCTTTAACATCGTCAATTTCGCCCCCTACCTCAGTGTTGAGGCCCGCGCGGGCGCAGGCGGGGAGCCGGTGAAGGTCACTGGCAGTTGGTTTAAACATCACCTGGAACTGCCTACCAGGGAGGAATTCGACACCGGTATGCGGGAGATGAAAAACTGGTGGCGTGTGGAAGGACAGTGGCTAGACGATGGAGACGAGCGACAGGTGATGGCAGGCTCAGCCCTCGCTGAGCGGCTTAACCTCAAGGTGGGTGATGAGGTGCAGCTAAGCGGCAGCGCCGCCTCCGGAACCTTCCGGATTAAGGGTATTTTTGAGAGCGGCAGCGAGGAAGACGAGGTGTTCTTTGCCACCTTAAAGGCTGCGCAGGATTTGGGCGGTCTGGCCGGGGAGGTGGACTCGGTGGAGGTCAGCGCCCTCACCACCCCCGACAATGAACTCTCCCGCCGGGCCGCGCGCAACCCCAAGTCTCTGTCCATCAAGGAAATGGAAACCTGGTACTGCAC
This sequence comes from Succinivibrio sp., assembly GCA_017469335.1. Taxonomy (GTDB): domain Bacteria; phylum Pseudomonadota; class Gammaproteobacteria; order Enterobacterales; family Succinivibrionaceae; genus Succinivibrio. The sequence continues at coordinate 4,285 of JAFUGP010000138.1, forward strand.
CGCCTATGTCAGTTCCATCTGCTATCAGATTGAGGAGGCCCTGCCCGGGGCGGTGGCCCGCCCCATCAGACAGGTGGCCGAGGCCGAAGGCGCCATCTTAAACAAGACGCAATTGCTGATGCTGCTCATCACGCTGCTGAGTATCCTGGGCTCGGCGCTGGGCATTTCCAACATCGTTACAGCTGCGGTTATGGAACGTGCCCCCGAGATCGGCCTGATGAAGGCCTTGGGCGCCCGGCCTTTGGCCGTAACGCTGCTGGTGCTCAGCGAAATTCTGCTTACGGCCTGCGCCGGCGCCCTGGCCGGGTATTTTGCCGGTATCCTTTTTGCGGAGGTGATCGGCACTTCGGTGTTCGGTGCGGCCATCGACATCAAAACCATGGTGATCCCCCTGGTGGCGGTACTGGTGCTGGTCATGACGCTCTTAGGATCGCTGCCCTCCATCCGGCTGCTGCTCAGGCTCAATCCCGCCGAAGTGCTGCACGGAGGACGCTGATGAACAAGCAGCTCTTTTTTCTGCGCATGCTCTTAAGCTCACTGCTGCGTCGGCGCTCCCGGCTGCTGGTGGCGCTGCTGGCCGTGGGACTGGGGGCCACTTTGCTCTCGGGGCTGGTGACGCTTTACAAGGATGTGCCCCGTCAGCTGGGCCGGGAATTCCGCTCCTACGGGGCCAATCTGGTGATTACCTCGGACAGCACACACCCTCTGACAGTGGCCCTGGCAGAGCAGGCGGCGGCACTGGTGCCGCAGGATAAGCTCATCGGCCACTCCTCGTGCCGTTACGAGAACATCCGCATCAATGAGCTGCCCTTTATGGCCTCGGGTTGCGAGCTTGAACAGTTGCGTAAGACCGCGCCTTACTGGCAGGTGGACGGGCAGTGGCCGCAAGCAGGTGAGGTGTTGCTGGGACAGCAGGTGGCTGCCTCTTTGGGAGCCTTTGCCGGCGATGTCCTGGAACTTGCGCTTACCGCGCGGGGCGCGCAGGAGCCACGCACCTTTAAGGTGGCCGGGCTGCTTAAAACGGGCTCAGCCGAGGAGAAATTTGTCTATTTGCCGCTCTCCGAGCTGCTCTCGCTGACCTCAGATGAGCGGGTTGACATCACCGAGTTCAGCATTCAGGCCGGGGAACAGGAACTGGGCACGCTGGCGCAGACCATGCGTGAGAGCACGGGGCAGCACGTGAGGCTGGTGCGCCGGGTTACCCACTCGGAGGTAACCGTGCTTTCCAAACTCAAGGCTCTGGTCTATATCGTGACGGTGGTAGTGCTGGTGCTGACTATGGTCTGCGTGGCCACCACCATGGTGGCGGTGGTGGCGGAAAGACGGCGGGAGATTGGTCTGCGCAAGGCGCTGGGTGCCTCGGATCGCGGTATTTTCGCCGAGTTCATGGGCGAGAGTGTGCTGCTGGGCCTGGGCGGCGGGGTGTTGGGCGCGGTGCTCGGATACCTGTTCGCCGACGCCGTAAGTGAACAGGTGTTCGGACGGCCGGTGCAGGTCAACGTGTGGCTGAGTCTTGTGACGGTACTGCTGTCCATCGTCGTGACGGCGCTGTCCTGCGTGGTGCCGGTCAAAAGTGCCTCCCGGGTCGATCCGGCGCAGGTGCTCAGAGGGGAGTAACCTAATGGCGGTAGTATTGAAATTAGAACATATCTCCAAGATCTACGGCGACTTAAAGGCGCTTGATGACATCAATTTGGAGGTTCAGGAAGGCGAGTGGCTGTCGATTATGGGACCGTCGGGTTCAGGCAAGAGCACCATGATGAACATCATCGGCTGCATGGATACGCCTTCCATGGGGAAGGTGCTGCTGGAGGGGCAGGATCTCAGTGCCCTCACAGGAGCGGAGCTGACCTCTATCAGGCGTGACAAAATCGGGCTCATTTTCCAGCAGTTTCATCTGGTGAATTATCTCACCGCACTGGAAAACGTCATGCTCGCTCAGTATTACCACTCCCTGCCCGATGAGCAGGAGGCCCTGGAGGCCTTAAAACAGGTGGGACTGGAAAAGCGCGCCTCACACCTGCCCTCGCAGCTCTCCGGCGGGGAGCAGCAGCGGGTGTGCATCGCCCGGGCGCTGATAAATTATCCGCGGGTGATCTTGGCTGACGAACCCACCGGCAACCTGGATGAAAACAACGAAAAGCTGGTGATTGAGCTTTTTAAGCGTATGCACGAGGAGGGGCGCACGGTCATCGTGGTGACTCACGATCCGGAGGTGGCCGAGCACTCTCAGCGTACGGTAATTATCGATCATGGCCGTCTGAGCAAGACGGTACACAACACATAAAGGTTCAGAGGACAGAGCTATGTATAGGAAAGTGTTGGTCAAAGTCGGCTGCATGGCGGCAGCGGTGGCGGTTGCGGCATGGTGGTGCGGGGGCTGTGGCAGGCAGAGCGTCAGTTATGCCGATGGGGAGTATACCGCCCAGAGCAGTCCCGATGATCGCGGCGGCTACGGGGTTATAACCCTTACCATCACGCAGGGGCGCATCAGTGCGTGCCGGTATGAGACTTTTAAAAAGGACGGTACGCTCAAGGATGAAAGTTACGGCAAAGAGCCCGGGCATGAGGGACAGGAGAATTTCTACCGCAAGGCCCAAAAGGCGGTGGAGAGCATGAAAGTCTACGCACGAAAGCTGGTGGAAGTGCAGGATCTTGACCGGGTAGATGCCATCTCCGGTGCCACCATCTCCCATGATCAGTTCACCGAGGCGGCCGCACAGGCCCTGGAGGCGGCCGCCGCGGCCGCCGGACCTAAACACTGATTTTCTCCAAGGTGTATGTCAAGGCTGTTCCACCCAGGGTAGCCTTTTTTTAGGCGGCTGGAAATTTGACGTGAGTGCCGTCCCGGCCGTGATACTTCGATTACACTGCCAAACCTGGTACAGAGATCGGGCATGGGTGCTTGAACAAGCTTATGCTGCCGGTTTGGAGGCTCAGAATACTGCTGCCGACCTCTCTTTTGCCGGGGCTTTTGTTCAGCGCCTGAAAGTGCTCATTCTCACCCCCAAGCCAAGCAGCAGCGCAAAGTAGATCAAAGCTCCCGCCCCCACCCACAAAATCAGCTCCAGGACGCTGTGCAGCGTGCTCATGTCTACCCACGCCTCAAAGTCAGGACACATAAAACGCAGGGCTGCGGCCATGGCCGCACCTCCCAGGAGAGCCTTGAGGGTAAAGCTTATGGTGTCCTTGCTGGGACGGTAGATCCCGTCACGCTTTAAAAAGTAGAGCAGCAGCCCTGAGTTGACGTAGGCGGCCAGAGCCGTGGACAGCGCCAGACCTATATAGCCTAAGGGAGCTATCAGGATCAGGTTTAGGATGATGTTGGCGGCGATGGCACATAAAGAGCAGCGCACCGGGGTGCGGGTGTCCTGCCTGGCGGCAAACCCCTGTACCAGCACCCGAACCAGCATGATGGCGCACAGACCGCTCACCGAGGCTAACAGAGAGGCGGCGGAGAGCTGCACATGCTCGGGGCTGAAGGCCCCGCGCATGAAAATTACCCGCAAAATAGGCTCTCTTAAGGCAATCATGCCGCACATGGAGGGAATGCCCAGCAGCAGCACCAGCCTCACGCCCCAGTCCAGGGTACGGCGGTAGGCCTCGTCATCCTCCTGGTGCTTAACTCTGGCGAGCGCGGGCAGGATCACGGTGGAGATGGCCACCGCGAAGATGCCGATGGGAAACTCCAGCAGCCTATCCGAGTAATAGAGGTAGGAAATGGCTCCGGTGGAGAGAAAGGTGGCCAGCAGGGTGTTGATGAAGAGATTTAGCTGACTGGCCGAGACGCCCAGGATGGCAGGCAGCATCAGCTCTCTGATGCGCGTAACTCCCGGGTGATGCCAGCCCCAGCGCGGCCACACCAAAAGTTTTAATTTGAAGATGAAGGGCAGCTGAAAGAGCAGCTGCAGCACCCCGCCTGCCACCATGCCGTAGGCCAGCACCACGTTGGGATCGGCAAAGCGATCGGCACACAAATATACCGCCGCAATGAGAGTGAGATTGAGGATACAGGGGGTGACGGCCGGGATCCCGAAACGGCCGAACACGTTGAGCACCGCGCTGCTTAAGGCCGTGAGCGTGATGAAGAGCAGATAGGGAAAGGTGATGCGCAGGAGCAGTGTGGCCTGCGGGAACTTCTCGGCGTGCTCGCCGCCTTGCAGGTATTCCTGAAACCAGCCCCAGCCAAAAGCGGCGGTAAGCACCGGGGAGAGCAACATGCACAGCACGGTTATGACCAACACCACCGTCCCCAGGGTACCGGCGCTGCGGGAGATGAGCTCTTTGAGCTCGTCTGAGCCGCCGGCCTCTTTGGTCTTGGTCATAACCGGCACAAAAGCCTGTGAGAAGGCGCCTTCGGCAAAGAGGCGGCGGAAAAAATTGGGAATGCGGTTGGCAAAGAAGAAAACGTCGGAGGCTGCGGAGGCACCCAGCACGGAGGCGATGACCATGTCGCGCACCATGCCCAGGATACGTGAGAGGAATGTGGCGGCGGCGGTGACAGCACCGGCTTTTAACAGTTTGCTGCCACCCTTGGCAGGGCGTTTGCCTGCGGCTGCGGCCCGGGCAGGATCTGATGATTCCTCATCGGGGTGTGCCTGCGCCTTGGCAGCATCAGAATTGCCAAAATGCTGTGGATCTGCTGACACAAAAACTCCGTAGACGCCAACGAGGTGAAAAGCAAGGGATTAATACAGCTTGGGCAGTCAGCCGAACTGCTCTGGTGCTATGGCGCAATTATACACCGCTAACGCTTCGCCTCGGACCAAGGCAGCAGTTTCGGGCCGCAAGATAAGAGCTGCCGGTGAGTTTGCGGAGGTATTGAGGGGGTAAAATTGCAGCTTTGATCGAATAATTACAGTTATGAAAGAAAATTAGAACCCCAGCAGAACCAAAATTAGCCCCACAGACCCTGTGGGAAACGTGGTGGAATGGGTCTTGAACGGTGGGAAAATGCCACTTATCAGAGAGTTGTCTGCTGTGGGAAAATTTGCCGTGAAAGTTATTGATCTTTAAATTTCAACTTATATATTAATATGTTGCACAAAGCGGCAGGCTATGAAAATTTAGCTTCACGGCCGCAGACGGCTTCTGTGGCAAAAATGCCATATAACAAGGCACATTAGGGAAGCTCATCAGCCGGGGGCAGGGCCTGACTTTCATATTCTGCTATTTGTTATATAAAGAAAAAGTTTAGAATATTGAAAATTTCTGGGCATTTTTAAGGAGAACTTTACATTTTTGAAAGCTGTACGTGGCCTTTTCCCGCAACTGCAAGGCGGTGGAAATTTCGGTGGATAATTTTGCCTCTGGGGGTGGGCACTTCACCAAACTTTGTTTTGTCAAGACTTGACACGCAAAAATAGCAGAAATAACACATTGAACTTTATAGTATTATAAATTTATTTTGCATAATTAGTCCATGCTAACTTTTTGTGCTCTGAGCGTGGTCAGTTTCCCACCGTGGTGGGAAACTTTCAGGGCCTGAGCAAAAAAGTCCCATCTGACTGTAAGTTAGTGCTTGTTCTGAGTTGGCCGCAGGCTGCAAAATACATCTGCCTTGTACCTCTATAAATTATACGTATTAGTCTTATTTGGATTGAAACCACTATTTATTAGATGCGAAATTTTCACCTTTGCACATTTTGAGCAGCTCCTGGCGCTACTGTTCCACCGCTGATTTTCACTTACAGCGTCATCTGCTTGTTCTGACGGACAATGGGGCTTTTTCCAAAACGAAACTTACGGCAGATCAATCTTGAAGTTTGTCCCTCCTATTTATTGCAGGGATTACCTGCATTAGAATAGACAGCATAGGAGACGTCTCTTAGCTTGGACAGGCCGAGGCCAAGGAGAGTTTATGGAGCAAGAACAGCCTGAAAATCTCAGCGAGATCCTGTTTAAACCTAAATTTGACTACATAGAGACTTCCGTAATATCCAATTCGGGAGCTGCCCTGCCGCATCTGGAGGCGCACGATCCCATGCTGGGCTTTGCCTCAGGCTGGTATCGCCCGGTGCATCGTTTTATGTGGATCTGGTCAGGTGGTAATGCTCTGGACATTGACGAGGCGCTCGCCAACATTGCCACCTCGCACGGCAACCGCAGCCGTGAGGACTGCCTGGATACTCAGAAGGATTACGGCCCGGGCAACTGGATCTATGAGTTCGGGGTGGTAGGACAGCGGCGCAGCGTGCTCGCCGCCCAGGTGGCCAAGGAGGGTGATGCCTTAAAGGCCTCGCATCATTACCGCATGGCCGCGCGTTACTTTGCCATCGCCGCCTATCCCAATCTGCGCGGTGACTCTCTGGCCGCCGATGCCATGCTGCTGTGCCGGCGCAACTACCGCTCCATGATTGAGATTGACCCCACTGACGGGGATCTGCAGGAGCTGACCATGAGCGATGGGGAGCGCAAATTCACCGCTTATCTGCACCTGCCCGATCGCAGCTCGCTGCATCCCTGCGTGCTCATTTTGGGCTCTTACGAGCAGAACATCACCGATTTTTACCGTTTTTACCGTGACGCCTTAAAGCCCAGAGGCATCGCTGCCTGTGTGGTGGATCTGCCCGGTCTGGGAGCTTCCGAGCGGCTGGATTTAAACTCAGACACCTCGCTTATCGTGGACAAGGCCTTAGACTGCCTCAAAGAGCTCAGTACCATCGACAGTACCCGCATCGGTCTTATGGGAGTAAGGGTAGGGGGCACCAGCTGCATGCGCGAGTGCCTGTTAAAGCCCCAGCGCGTCAAAGCGCTGGTCATGCTGGAGCCTGCCGTGCACAGCATGTTCACCGATCCCAGGCTGCATGGTCGCATGCAGCTGTGTCTGCGCTCATTGTATGCCAACCGTCTGAACCTGGATGCCTCCAGTTGGGAGACCGTCACGCCGCAGCTGCAGATGCTCTCGCTCAAGGTGCAGGGGCTGCTGTCTTCAAGCGCGCGTTGCAAGGTGCCCTGCTATGTCAGCGCGGTGGAAAACTCCTTTACCTCGGCAGAAGATCTCAAGCTGATTGAAAATTCCTTTGACAGTCAGCATATAGAAGTGCTCAAAAACCAGGGTAAGGCTCACTTTCTCACTCACGGCCTGGACGGTGCGGCCGCCTTCTTGGCCGAAAAACTCGCAGACTAAGCATGAAGAGCAAACGCGTTGTCATCAAAGTCGGGACCAGTACGCTCACCGGCGGGGCGGCGGCGCTGGACCGTTCCCGCATGTTGGAGTTGGTGCGGGTCATCGCCGCACTGTGGGAGATGGGACATGAGGTGATCTTAGTCTCCTCCGGGGCCATGGCTGCCGGTCGTGAAGTGCTGAATATGCCCCCCGGGCGCTATGAGCTCAGCGTCAAGCAGATGCTCGCCTCGGTGGGGCAGGGGCGCTTGATTGAGCTGTGGGCGGGGCTCTTTGAGATCTACCGTCTTAAGATTGGGCAGCTGCTGCTCACGCGGGCCGATCTGGAAAACCGCGAGCGCTATTTAAACGCCCGTGATGCACTCTTTGCCTTGCTCTCCCACGGCGTGGTACCGGTCATCAACGAGAATGACGCCATCTCCACTGCCGAGATCAAGGTAGGGGACAATGACAATTTGGCCGCTTTAACCGGGGTGCTCGCCGAGGCTGACTGCGTGATCCTGCTTACCGATCAGCGCGGTCTGTACACCGCCGATCCCCGCCAAAGCAGCGAGGCGCAGCTGATCGGGCGGGTGGACAGTATCGATCAGCAGATCCTGGAGTTAGCCGGCGGGTCCGGCAGCGCCCAGGGTACCGGGGGCATGGCCACCAAACTGCAGGCCGCGCGCATCGCCACCGAGGCCGGGGTGGAACTTATCATAGCCTCGGGTGAGATGCCCGAGCAGATCGCGCTGTTGATTGCAGGTCGGGGGGAAGGAACCTTCTTTACCCCTGCCCCGCATCCTACCTCGGCCCGCAAATCCTGGATCGGCCGGGCCGCCCGTTCGCAGGGACGGCTTCTGCTCGATGAGGGAGCCTGCCGGGCTCTCACGGAGCGCGGCTCCAGTCTGCTTCCCGGAGGGATCAGCGCGGTGGAAGGGCAGTTTGAGCGCGGGGCCAGCGTGGTACTGTGCACCGCGCAGGGCCGGGAGTTAGGGCGCGGGCTGTGCCGCTACAGCGCCGAGCAGCTAAAGAAGATTGCCGGTCACCGCAGTACTGAAATTGAAGAGATTTTGGGGTTCAGCCATGGCGATGAAGCGGTGCATCGCGATGATCTGGTGCTCACTGGCTAGCGCTTATTCACAAGGCACGGCACCGCTTTGTCTTAAGCAACAGGTATAACCCCAACCAAGGAGCAATCATGGACTTTGATTTAATGGCCGCCCTAAAGGGCGCCCGTCAGGCTGCCATAGAATACTCTCTCTATGAGAGTGGTTTTAAAAATTCCCTCTTAAAGGCCATGGGGCAGGCCCTGCTTGATCACTACGATGAGATCAAAAAGGTCAATGAACTTGACTGCGAGGCGGCGGCACAGCACGGCGCGGCCGAGGCCATGGTGGATCGTCTGCTGCTGACTAGGGCGCGCTTTGAGGAAATGGCCGGCGGCTTTTTTAAGGTGGCGCAACTGCCCGATCCTCTGGGGATCATCGGCGACGGACGTACCGTGCTCTGCGGTCTCAGCATCGTCAAGCGTTCCGTGCCTCTGGGGGTGGTGGGGGTTATTTACGAATCCAGGCCCAACGTTACGGCCGACATCGCCGCCTTGTGTCTTAAATCGGGCAACGCCTGCGTGCTGCGCGGCGGCTCGGAGAGTCTCAATACCAACCGTATCATCCACCGGATCCTCTGTGAGGCGCTGGAGGCGGCGGAAGGAAATCCGCAGGGACTGTGTTTTATCGACTCGCCGCAGCGTGACCTAGTGGAGCTCATGCTCAGGCAGGATGATTACATTGATGTCATCATTCCGCGCGGCGGGCAGGCGCTGCAGCGCCTGTGCCGCGAAAAATCCTCCATTCCCGTCATCACCGGCGGCTTTGGCATCAGTCACATCTATGTCGATGACAGTGCCGATCTGCCTAAGGCCGCGGCGGTGGTGCAGAATGCCAAGGTGCAGAAGCCCTCGGCCTGCAACGCGGTGGACACGGTACTGGTCCATGAGGGGGTGGCCGCGCAGTTCGTGCCGCTTTTGTGCGAGGCGCTGGAGCCTTATGGAGTGGAACTTATAGTACACGGCAAGGCCGCTTCCCTGGTAGGTGAGTACCCTTACGTGAGGGAGGGCAGCGCGGAGGATTTTGACCGGGAAATGCTCTCTTTGCGGCTTAATCTTGCTCAGGTGGCGGATGTGGATGAGGCCATTGCCCATCTGCACGAGCACCGCGCCTCTCATTCCGACGCCATTCTCACTGACTCCCTTGCGCACGCCAGGCGTTTTACCCGCGCCGCCGGCTCGGCCTGCGTCTACATCAACGCCTCCACGCGCTTTACCGACGGCGGACAGTTCGATCTGGGCGCGGAGGTGGCCATTTCCACGCAGAAACTGCACGCCCGCGGCCCCATGGCACTGCGGGAGCTGACTACCGTGCAGTATGTCTGCGAAGGCGATTATCTCGTCAGATCTTAAAGGCGCTCCTGTCTGGTGATGAAACCATCGCCTGCGGGGATAAAGCTCAAACGGTGGGTAAAGCCCGCGGGCACATCCTCGGGGTGATGGCTGACAAAGAGCACGCTGCTACGTCCGCCCTCGATGATGCGGCTTACGAAGGAGCGCACCAGCGCGCGGGCGTAACCGTCCAGACCCTGCAGCGGCTCATCGAGGATCAACAGCGGCGGCTCCTTCACCAGGGCGCGGACGATGAGCAGCAGCCGCTGCTGTCCGAAGGACAGCTCGCGAAACGGCTTATCCTCAAGATCCTGCAGACCTGCGACCTTAAGCCAGCATCTGGCGCAGTCAAGTTCTTCATCGCCTGCTTTGGTGTAAAGCCCGATGGAGTCGTAGTAACCCGAGAGCACGACCAAAAGCGCCGCCGCGCTGACCCGGTAGTCAAGATGCAGGGCGCCGGAGACCACCCCCAGGCATTTTTTCACCTCCCAGACCGACTCGCCGCTGCCGCGCTTATAGCCGCACACCGTCACATCATTGGCGTAAACGAGGGGGTTATCGCCGCTGATGACGGAGAGCAGCGTGGATTTGCCGGCACCGTTGGGCCCGACGATGAGCCAGTGCTCACCTTGATTGACCGTAAAATCAAAATGTGAGAACACGCTGCGGCGGTAGCTGATGTTGAGATCATGAATTTCCACCAGGGGGCCGCTCCTGGGCCTGTCAAGGGCAAAGCGTTTGGGGGCAGCCGGCAGTTCCAAGGCGTTCTCGTCCTGATGTCCCAACAGCAGTGCCGCGTCGGGATCCTGCTCGATGCTCTCCTTGGAATCGAGCCTGACAATGGAGCAGTCTCTGATAAGTCCCATGGCGGTGAGGGAGGCGGGGATCTCCGCGCTGCGGTTGACTATGAGCACCACCGGTATCTTGAAATCGGTGTGAATTTTGGTGATGAGCTCAAGCAGCATCTGCCTGCTCTGGATATCCAGGGCATCAAAGGGGGTGTCAAAGACCAGAAGCGAAGGGGAAGAGAGCAGGGCGGCGGCCAGCAGGGTCTTGCGTCCCTCACCCCCCGAGAGCAGCCTTATGGGGGTATCCAGCAGAGTACCAAGCCCCAGTTTGGCGACCACCCGCTCAAAGAGTTTGGGATTGCCGCGATCGAGCAGATCCGCGGCGGTGATGCCCAGCTCCTCCTTGGGGGAGGTTGTATCGGAGTTGCGCAGTTTATAGTCGTCCTCCAGGAGCGCCATCTGCTGCTCCAAGGAGACCAGCGCCGCCTTGGGATCACCCAAAACTCTGCCGCCTATCAGGGGCAGTTTGCCGCTTAAGGCACGCGCCAGAGCGCTTTTACCGCTGCCGTTACCGCCGATGAGCACCACCAGCGAGTCTGAGGCCAGAGACAGATCGCCCACTCTGACCACGGTTTTCTCGCCTAAGGCAAACTCGGCCTGCTCAAAGATGATTTCCTGCCCGCTCAAACTGTCCGCTCTCATGTGCTCTCCTCAGGTTCTCCTGCCGTAGAAGGTTAAAGCCGAGGCTCTATCTTAGCACCCCGGCAAGGCGCAGACAGAACACAGCGCCTAGGCTTGATCCCCAAGACTTTCTGACGGCAGCTGCGGGAGGGTACGTACCGCCGTCACTTTGCTTTCATGCTGTTTGTCACAGTGCTTTGGGCGTGCACGTGTTACACTGCCTCAGTTTGCTGGTTTGGACTGAAGGAGTAAGTCATGTCTGAGAGCAAAAAGATTAAATTTGCCGTGCTGCTCAAGCCCGGTGAGGCTCAGCCGGCCATTGAGCGTGTGGCTCAGTACGCCCGCATGTCTCCGGATATCGGGGTGGTGGCCATCAGGGTTATCAACGAATTTACCGAACAGAACAAGGACAATCTGGCCGCGCGTACCCGCGCCGAGTTTGACGCCTTGCGCCGCGGTGTGGAAGCGATCCGCAACTTAGAACTTAAAATCATCTTCGACAAAGACGTGCCGCAGAGCTTTATCAAGGAGTGCGAGGAGGGTGACTACGATCTGGCCATCATCTCGGCCAACCGCCGCAGCACCCTGCGCGATCTCTTTGTCAGCACCATTGACAGCACCATTATGCGCGGGCTCTCAAAGCCCCTCCTGGTAGTCAAGAACACCCAGGTGTCGGCCACTTTGGGTGAGGTGATCCTCATGGCGGTCGACTTTGAGGAAAGCGCCCACCTCAGCGCTCTGGACGATTACCTGCTCAATTCCGCCCGCCGCTTTGCCGAGTTGTGCAACGGTCATATTCACGTGGTCAACTGTGTCTCGCCGCTCAACCGCGGCCGCATGTCGGGCAAGACCACCCCCTCGCGTCTGCTCGACTCCAGCGGCGTTGACCGGGTGAATATTCACGAGCGTATCGTGTTTGACTTCGCCCGCAACCACGGCATCGATTTTGACAGCGTGCACGTGGTGGAAGGCCGCATGGACGAGATGATCCCCCGTCTGTGCGAGAAGCTGGATGCCCGCATGGTGTGCATGGGAACCTCCCCCAAGAGCAGTTTCTTCGGCGCGATGGATTCCTCGGCCAGCGAGATGGTTTTAGAGCAGATCAAAGGCGATCTCTTCATCGTCAACAGCGAGCACTTAAACGACAAGAGCTGAGCGCGTTACCCTTTCTCTCTCATGGAAAAAGCCGGGAGTCTCTTGACGGACCCCCGGCCTTTTTATGTGCGCCCGCGGCAGGCAGCGGCTCAGACCTTGAAGAGAAACTCGAAGAGATCCCCGTCCTTTACCACGTAGTCTTTGCCTTCTGAGCGCAGTTTGCCCGCCTCCTTGGCGCCCTGCTCGCCGCCGTATTTGATGAAATCCTCGTAGGCGATGGTCTGGGCGCGGATAAAGCCGCGCTCAAAGTCGCTGTGAATGCGCCCGGCCGCCTGCGGGGCGGTGGCGCCTACACGTACGGTCCAGGCCCTGACTTCCTTGGGGCCGGCCGTAAAGAAGGTCTGCAGCGAAAGCAGCTTGTAGCCTGCTTTGATCACCAAATTAAGCCCGGGCTCCTGCAGGCCCAGCGAGGCCATGAATTCCTGCCGTTCCTCATCCTCCATGGTGGCCAGATCGGCCTCGATGCTCGCGCAGATGGGCACCGCCACCGAGTGTTCGGCTGCGGCGAGCTTTTGCACCTCGGCCAAATAAGGATTGTTTTCCAGCCCGTCCTCGGCGACATTGCAGATGTACATCATGGGCTTTTGGGTGAGGAAATTGTAGCCTTTTAAGGCCTTGTGTTCGGCCGGGCTGAACTCGAGCTCGCGCAGCATGCGCCCCTGCTGCAGCGCAGGCAGGCATTTCTCCAGTGCCGTCACCTGCTCCAAAGCTTCCTTGTCTCCGCCGGTGCGCGCCCGTTTCTCCAGACGCGCCAGGGATTTCTCGCAGATATCCAGATCGGAGAGTGCCAGCTCCGTGTTGATGATCTCAATGTCTGCTTTGGGATCAACCTTGCCGCTGACATGGACTATGTTGTCATCGTCAAAGCAGCGCACCACATGGGCGATGGCATCAGTCTCGCGGATGTTCATCAAAAACTGATTGCCCAGTCCTTCGCCCTGGGAGGCACCCTTGACCAGGCCTGCGATGTCCACGAACTCCATGGTGGCGGGAACTATCTTGGCCGGGTGTACCAGAGCGGCGATTTTGGCCAGTCGCTCATCCGGCACCGGCACAATGCCGGTATTGGGCTCAATGGTGCAGAAAGGAAAGTTTTCCGCAGCGATGGAGGCCTTGGTCAAGGCATTGAAGAGGGTGGATTTGCCCACGTTGGGCAGGCCCACGATTCCGCAGTTAAAACCCATGTTGAAATGCTCCTTGAAGGCGCCTTGCGTCTTAGTTGGGTGTTTGCGCCTGCGTCTGTGACGCAGGTTTGTATGAGTTGGCCAGCAGCGTGGCAGCGGCAAGTCCCCGCTCAAATAAGGTGCGCAGGGCCTCCAGTCCCACTTGCTGAGCCCTGGCAATCAGCTCGGCGTCAGTGCCTGAGGGACGGCCCAAAACCCAGTTGATCACCTCACCTGAAGGCGGCATGCCTATGCCCAGTTTGAGGCGGTGAAAATTCTGGGTATTGGCCAGACAGGCGCTGATGCTTTTAAGTCCGCGGTGTCCGGCAAAGCCGCCGCCGAATTTTAAGCGCAGCGTGCCGGGTTTTAAATCCAGATCATCGTGCAGCACCAGGATCTGCTCACTGCGCAATTTGAAAAACTGCGTCACCGCGCCTACGGCCCGGCCGCTTTCATTCATGTAGGTGGTGGGAAAGAGCAGTTTGACCTCCGTGCCGTTCAAGAGGGCTCTGCCCATGAGCGCAAAGAAGCGTTTTTCAGGCTGGAGGGTCACGCCTGCCTCGCGGGCGAGATCGGTGAGCAGATCGTAGCCTAAGTTATGGCGGGTGTGCGCGTACTGTTCATCGGGGTTGCCCAGCCCCACAATGAGGCGGATATCATGATCTGTCACGGCGTTCAATTCTTTTGACTCCATTAAGCTCCTCAGGCGGCAGGGCTTTGAGCAGCTGTGCCACCGTAGGGCCTCCCTGTTGCAAAGTAAGATCAGGGGCAATATCGTTTAAGGGGACGAGCACAAAGGCGCGCTCTGCTGCGCGGGGGTGGGGCAGGATCAGTCGTTCCTCCTGCATCTGCACTCCGCTGATCGCAATGATATCCAGATCCAAGGTGCGCGGGGCATTCTTAAAACTGCGCTCTCGTCCGTAGGAGAGTTCCAAATCCTGCACTCGTGCGAGCAGGTCATAGGGCTCAAGCTCGCACTGCAGGAGCGCGCAGGCGTTGACAAACCATGGCTGGGCGGTATACCCCACCGGAGCGGTGAGGTAATAAGGCGAGCGCGCCAGCTCGGTGAGGCCCGCGGTGGCGGCGAGCTCATCGAGCGCACGCTCCAAGATCTGCTCGCTTTGCCCTAGGTTGGAGCCGGCACTGACAGCGGCGCGGGTCATGGCCTAAGGCGCCAGATTCATGGCCGCGCGCCAGGCCCGGGCCTTTTCCAGACGATCCTGCCGTTCGGCGGCGCTCTCCGAGGAGAAGAACTGTCCCTCCAGCTCAGTGCGGCTGCGCTTGGGCAGATCGCGGGTCTGTTCCCTTAAGTTGCGCATCTCCTGCTGGCGGCGGGCGCTCTCGGCACTGCGCGCGTAATAGGGCTCCCAGAACTGAGCGTAGGGCTTGAGATAGGGCTCGAACTGCGCTCTCAGCCTGAAAATGTCAAAGGCTCCGCGAAAGAGATGCTGCTCGGCAATCTGCCTGACCAGCTGCTCATTGTCAATCTCCAGCAGCATCAGCTGCAGGGTCCACATGGAGCGTATGCTCTCCACCGTGCCCAGGGGAATGGCGGTAACCGGGTTTTGCTCACGCACGATGCGCGTGCAGGCCCTCGCGGCCAGATCGCGCAACGACAAAGATACCGTGAGGCTGTCGTTTAGGCGCTGCAGGGCGTAGAACTCCTTCTGGAACCTCGCCCACAACATCACCGCGAACAGGAAATGGGGCATGTTGCGCTTGTTCTGGGTATAACGCATGTCCGAGCTGGAGAGAGCGTACTCCACAAAGGAATGGTAGACCTCGTTATCGAGGAATTCGCGCAGCGCGGGAAAGAGGATCTCCAGCAGATGATAACGGCGCAGGATGCGGTAACTCTGCAGCCCGTGGCCGGTGAGAAACATCTTGTTGATCTCATCGTACATGCGGGCGTTGGATACCTCGCGCAGGCTTGCGGCCAGGCGTCCGATGGGCTCGGCGGTGCGTTCAGCCAGTTTGAAGCCCAGCTTGGCGCAAAAGCGCAGCGCCCTGATCATGCGTACCGGATCTTCGTGATAGCGCACCTCGGCATCGCCGATGGCGTCGATGATGCCCAAGGAGAGATCATGCAGTCCGCCGTGAAAGTCAATGAGCTCCCCGCTGCGCAGATCGTAATAGAGCGCGTTGATGGTAAAGTCGCGGCGCTGGGCGTCTTCCTCCAGGTTGCGGCCGTAAACGTTGTCGCGCACCAGCATGCCGCTCTCGGAGCTGACTCTTTCGCTGTTGCGCCGGCGCACGTCGGCGTCGGCGCTGCTGCGGAAGGTGGTAACCTCGATGATCTCACCGTCAAACACCACATGTACTATCTTGAAACGCCGGCCGATAAAACGGGAGTTGCGGAAGACCCGGCGTACCTGTTCGGGGGTGGCGCTGGTGCAGACGTCAAAGTCCTTGGGCTGTTTGCCGATCAGCAGATCGCGGATGCAGCCGCCCACCACGTAAGCCTCATAGCCGGCCTTTTGCAGGGCATTGACCACTTTCTGCACATTGCGCGGGATCTGGGAGAGCTGCAGGGGGTGCTGTCCTTTTTTGAGCACTAATTTGGCGTGACCCTTGCGTTTGACCTGTTCGTGATTGCGGGTCAGCTGATCCTGTATTTTTTCTAAGAAAGCTAAAATTTTAGACCTCACTTCGCCGTTATTTAGCGCTCAGCAGGGGCGGATTGACGGTAACTGAATAACCCTTAGTGATCTGAGCGGCGAGCTCTGCGGCAAGACAAAAAACAACCGCTAATTCTAGCAAAGAGGACGGGGATTTTTCAATGCAATTAACCCCTCTGCCCGCGCTCCCCGTGCCTTGGCGTCAGCACAGCCTAGTTCGCCTTACACCAGCTCAAAGAGCTCGCTGATGCGGGATACTCCCACCAGTTCCAGTCCCGCCGGCGCCGTCCTGGGCAGGTTGTCCTTGGGTACGATGGCCCGGGTAAAACCCTGCTTGTGAGCCTCGGCGATGCGCTCCGTACCTGAGGGCACCGGGCGGATCTCACCGGTCAGGCCGATCTCGCCGAAGGCGATGGTACGCCTGTCGATGGCGCGGTTGCGAAAAGAGGAGATGAGGGCCAGACACAAGGGCACGTCAGAGCAGGTCTCCTCCACCCGTATGCCCCCCACCACGTTGATGAACACGTCCTGATCGGCGAGGTTGAACTGGGCATGGCGGTGCAGCACCGACAGCAGCATGGCCAGACGGTTTTGGTCAGTACCCAGGCTCAGACGGCGGGGGTTGCCGTACTGTGAGGAGTCCACCAGGGCCTGCAGCTCCACGAGCAGCGGCCTGGTTCCCTCCCAGATCACCATGGCCAGAGAGCCCGGGGCCACTTCTTCTTGGCGGTTTAAAAAAATGGCCGAGGGATTTTTGACCTCCTTGAGCCCCTGATCGGTCATGGCGAACACGCCCAGCTCATTGACGGCCCCGAAGCGGTTTTTCTGGCAGCGCAGAGTACGGAAGCGCTGATCGCTTCCCACCTCCAGCATTACCGAGCAGTCCACGCAGTGCTCGAGGATCTTGGGCCCGGCCAGTGCTCCTTCCTTGGTGACGTGTCCCACCAGAAACACCGCCACTCCCGACTGTTTGGCAAAGCGGGTTAAGGCTGCGGCACCTTCGCGAACCTGGGAAACCGAGCCCGGCGCCGACTCCACAGCCTCGACATGCATGACCTGAATGGAATCCACCACCAGCACGGCGGGATTTTCCTGACGGGCCTGGGCGCAGATCCGCTCCACCGAGGTCTCGGCGGCGATGCGCACCGCCGCGGTGGGCAGTCCCAGCCTGCGGGCACGCAGTGCCACCTGCTGCAGCGATTCCTCGCCGGTGACGTAAAGCACCTTGGAGCCCGCGGCCAGACGACAGATGGTCTGCAACAGCAAGGTGGACTTGCCCGCTCCGGGATGACCGCCGATCAGCACCACCGATCCGGGCACAATCCCGCCGCCTAACACCCGGTCAAATTCGGCAAAGCCGGTCCCAAGACGCGATACCGGAGCGATATCCACGTTCTGCAGGTTTACGGCTCCCGATGACAGGCTGCCGGCAAACCCGTCCAGGCCCGCTGCCCGCGGTGTTTGCGTCACGGTCTGCTCGGTGATGGTATTCCACTCGCCGCACTCCCGGCACTGTCCCTGCCAGCGCGGGTATTGGGCCCCGCAGGAGGCGCAGACAAAGGTTGTTTTTATTTTGGCCATATCACTTCTTTCAAAGACTTGTGCCCCACTGCAGGAGAGGGCATACGCTAAGGTCCGTCACAGCCAGCGGCGCTCCACTTCAAGCGGTGCGCGGGGGATCCTGCCCAGGTCAAAGCGCGATGCGGCACGCTCCAAGATCGCAGCAGGCTGCATGTCCTCCTTAAGATCGGCAGTCTCCTGTCCCAACAGATCAAGCGTGGTGAGCAGAACCTGCGCGGGGGTGCCGCGCTCCAGGGCCGGTACCGCATGATTTTGTTTGGACAGCTTCTGCCCGTCGGGGCCTAACAGCACCGGCAGGTGCACATAAGCGGGCACCGCTCCGCCCAATGCCCGGATGAGGGCGATCTGCCGTGGGGTCACGTAGCACAGATCCTGCCCGCGCACCACCTCGCTTACCTGCGCCTTTATGTCGTCAAAGACGCAGGCCAGATTGTAGGAGATCACCTTATCGCTGCGTCTTAAGGTCAGATAGGGGTAGGGATCGCCGATTTCAACTTGGCCGAGCAATTTATCCTCAAACCCGGACGGTACGGCAGGCAGATGCGCACGCAGCGCCAGAGCTTGCGGTGAGCTTAAAAGCTGCTCCTGTCTGCTCTCACAGCGGCAGGGGGCGCGCTTTAAGCTCGCGCGGGTACAGTCGCAGTAAAAGGTAAGTCCCGCGCTTTTAAGCGCTGACAGCGCCTCCTCATAACGTTCAGGGTGCCGTGATTGTATCAGGGGCTCGGCATCGGCTCTGATGCCCAGCAGTGCGATCTCTTCTAAGATAAGAGAGGTGTTCTGGTCTGCGCAACGCGCGCGGTCAAGATCTTCTACACGCAACAAAAAGCGGCCGCCGCAGCTCCGGGCGCGCAGATAAGAGCCCACCAGGGCCAGCATGGAGCCTAAGTGCAGCCGCCCCGAGGGAGTGGGAGCGAAACGTCCTACGTACATTAATACAAACCCCGCGCTCAGGCGGGGTCAGTTTTCAGCCCTCAAGCTGTTTTTCCTTGATTTCCGCCAGGGCCTTGCAGTCCACGCACAGATCCGCGGTGGGGCGCGCTTCCAGGCGTTTGATGCCAATTTCCACGCCGCATTGCTCGCAGTAGCCGAATTCGTCGTGATCGATCTTCGAAATGGTTTTCTCGATCTTCTTGATCAGCTTGCGCTCGCGGTCGCGGGCACGCAGTTCCAGGGCAAATTCCTCCTCCTGAGAGGCCCGGTCCAGGGGGTCCGGGAAGTTGGCCGCCTCGCTTTTCATGTGGACCACGGTGCGATCCACTTCCGAGCGCAGCTGATCACGCCAGCTGGTCAGAATTTTGCGGAAATGCTCCTTTTGAGCATCGTTCATATATTCTTCGCCGGGCTTGGGCTCATACGGTTTGACCCCGGCTATGGCCAGCGGGCCGATGGATTCTAAATCCTGTGCCGCGCTGTCCTGGTTGATATCGTTAGTAGACATAGTTACTGATAACCTCGCGATTACAGTTTGTTGGCGCACTACTGGGCCATAGGCGGGGAAACGCTTGAGGCCTTAATTTTTTAGCGACACATTATGCAAGATCTCCAATAGGGGTGCAAGAGCAGATCGCTGAAATTAGATCTGCCTTGGATTTTGCCCAGGCCACACTGCACGGCATCTGTGACTGCCCATTTTTCCGGTCCGGGTCCCCAAATATGACCCGCTGAGATTTGTTGACCTCAAGCTATGCTACAATTTTCGCGCCCGCGACGGGGAATGCTGTCCGGGCAGGTGGTACATACAATTAAATTTCAATCTGAGATTACGCGGGGGCAGAACAGCACGCCATGCGTGACGGTACAGGACAGGATCAGCATACACCCATCGATCCCAGGGAATACTACACCGGCTTTCGCGCGACCGATGCCGCCGGGCCCGGCGCTCCGCAGGCAAACCCGGGCGTGAGCGAGCCCTCAGACCCACTGCCCTCATCCGGATCTGATTTGGGATCCGGCACTCCGAATTTGCGTACCGCAGCCCCGCTGCCGGGGAGTGCGCCGCACGTCAGTTCAAAGAGCGATGAGAGCCTACAGCGCAGTTATGCGCAGACAGCCGGCGCCCCTTATCGCGGCAGCGCGCAAGAGCCTGTGCGCTACGCTGAGGAAGTTGGGCGTACGGCTCAAGGTGGCGTCAGTTCTTATGCTTCATTGCAATCCAAAAGCGCTCCTGAGGCGGGGAGTGCACCGCTCCCGCCTGAGGCTGCCGCGGGCTCAGGCGGGGGTGATGCACCGCCGCCCGAGCCTCCGGAGACTGGCCTCGGGGGTGGTACAGCTGCGCCGCAGCCCCCCAAAGAGCTGTCGGTCAGAAGGCGTTTTTCACGCCGCTTCGCCATGTTTTTGCTCAAGTGCGGTCTGGCCGGCCTGGCCGTACTGGCCTTGCTTTTTGTCTATTTTGACGCCGTGGTGCTCTCCAAGTTTGAGGTTAATGACCGCTGGGTGCTGCCGGCGGTGGTGTATTCACGTCCCCTGGAACTGTATCCCGATCAGAAGCTGTCCTTAAAGCAGATGCTCTATGAACTGGCTCTGCTCAAGTACCGGCAGGTCAGCAATCCGCATAACCCCGGGGAGTATGCCGTAAATGACAAGGCCGGCAGGGTGGTGCTCATCCGCAGGCCCTTCTCCTTCCCCGACGGCGATGAGGAGCAGGCTGCCCTGATGCTGGAGTTCTCGGGACAGCGGGTGGCGCGCATCGTCAACGCCGACACCCAGGATGAACTGGGTTATGCCCGCATGGATCCGGTGCTGCTTGACCGCATCAACCGCATCGAGCCCAGCGAAGACCGGATTTTCATCGAGCTCTCCGAGGTTCCGCAGCCCCTGATCCGTACCCTGATAGAAATTGAGGATCGCTCCTTCTTTGACAATTCCGGCGTGAACTTCCTGGCCATCGGCCGGGCTTTTATCAAGAATATGCTGGCCGGTCATGTGGTGGAAGGCGGCTCCACCATCACGCAGCAGCTGGTGAAAAACTATTTCCTCAATGCCGAACGCAGCTATCTGCGCAAAGCCAAGGAAATCATCATGGCGCTGATCATGAACCGCCGCTATTCAAAGGAGCAGATCCTGGAGGCTTACCTCAACGAGATCTACTTAGGACAGAACGGCAAGGCCGGCATTTATGGTTTCGGGCTGGCGTCTTACTTTTACTTCGGCATGCCCATCTCCGAGCTTACCCAGGATCAGATGGCCCTGCTGGTGGGCATCATCAAAGGTCCTTCCTATTACGATCCCTGGCGTCACCCCGACGAGGCGTTGCAAAGACGCAATGTGGTGCTGACCGTGCTGCATGAGCGCGGTTTTCTAAGCGACGCCGAGTATGCCCAGTATCTGGCGCGGCCTCTGGGCGTCATCAAGCGCGGCTCCATGAACTACTCCAAGACGCCGGCCTTCATGGGCGTGCTCAAGCAGGAGATCGCCACCCGCTTCGGGGATGACTTCCTCTCGGGCAACGGCATCAAAATCTTCACCAGCCTTGATCCCCAGGCCCAGCAAAGCGCCGAAAAGGCGGTGCAAAGCGAGCTTGACGCCATCGAGAAAGAGCGCGGCATCAAGGGCCTGGAGGCGGCCATGGTGGTATCCTCCTGGCGCACCGCGGAGGTGCTGGCGGTGGTGGGCTCACGTACCCCGCAGTACGAGGGCTTCAACCGAGTGCTGGAGGGACGCAGGCAGGTAGGCTCCATCATCAAGCCTCTGGTGTATCTGACTGCCTTCCATAACGGCATTCACTTAGGCACCCTGGTCAAAGACGAGCCTTTGACCATCAAACTGGCCTCGGGGCAGCTGTGGCAGCCTAAGAACGATGATCGCAAATACCGCGGCAGCATCGCCGCGCATCTGGCCATGGCCCGCTCGCTGAACGTGCCCACGGTGCGCATCGGCATGAGGGTGGGACTCAACCATGTGGCGCAGACCATGTGTGTGCTCGGAGTGAAGAGTGTCTGCGAGAAAGACGGCAAAAAACCCGCACTTTACCCTTCCATGCTGCTGGGCACCTCGGAGCTGACCCCCTACGAGGTCAACTCCATTTACGCCTCGCTGGCCACCGACGGGGTCTATGAAGATCTGACCGCCCTGCGTTCGGTGATCAAGGACGGCGAGGTGGTTTACGATCGCTCCGACAACCGCAGCGAACCCACCATCGATCCGCGCGATTCCTATCTCACCCTCTACGTGATGACGGAAGCTACCAAGGTAGGCACGGGACAGCGCCTGGGACGCATGTTCCCCAATGTCAACATCGCCACCAAGACCGGTACCACCAACGACAACCGCGATACCTGGAGCATCGGTCTGGATTCAGATGAGGCGGTTTCCACCTGGGTGGGCTTTGACAACAACCGTTCCACCGGACTGTTCGGCTCCTCCGGGGCTATGAGGGTTTACGGGGCCTATCTGAAGGATCGGGGAGTGAATTCTCTGGAGCTAAAACGTCCTGAAGGCATCAAATTCGTCAATTTCAACAAAAACGGCAACATCGTAGGTGACAACTGCCGCGGTCCGGACATGACCATGCTGCCGGCCCGTATCGACAAGATCCGCTTTGTGGACACCTCCTGTGCCACGACCCCGGCCGTAACTCCCGCAGTGCCCTCCGCTCCTGCCAAAAACACTCAGGCCGACGCGCTGGAGCGCGCCATCCTGGGCAATTGAACGCACGATTAAGAGGCCTGAAAAGTCGCGGCGGCAGGAGTGCGGCCGCGCAGGAAGGCCCGTCAGGCCTTGGTATTGACAGCGCGAGTGCCGTCGGCGCGGGTCCAGCTGTCCGGTGTCTTGCCCTGCAGAATATAGCTGAAGGACAAAATGGTGGCGATGATGCCGAACAGCTGTTCGGGCACCTGTTCACCTTCCTTTAAGCGCTTGAGCTCGTTGAGCAGCTGCGGATCGCGATGCACGTAGATCCCCAGTTCCTGTGCCATGGCCACGATGGCCTCGGCGCGCTCCCCGCTGCCTAAGGCCGCCACGGTAGGTGCGGCGGAGGCGCTGTCATAGCTCAGGCTGACCGCCTCCAAACTGTCGGTGTCGGGGAATGACTGGGCTTCGGCCTGCTCGGCCTTGGCGGCGGCGGCCTCCTCCTCGTAAAGCTCAGAGTCAAAATGCGCCTCCAGCGGATCCTGCTCCAAGATCTCCGGCTGCACTTCTTCGGCGCTGCTGTCAAATTCCGTCTGTACGGCCACGCCTTCGACGACGGCCAGCCCGTGGTTCTCCTCGTCCTCTTGCGGAGGCAGATTGCTGTAGGGATTCTGCGACATGAACTATCACCTATACGTCAAAGGAGAGGGTGGAGCCGTCATTGCGGGACTTGGGCTGGTCCTGAGTGCGGGACTCGTGCTGACTTATCCTGCCCATGCGGGAGTTGCAGGCAGTGGTCTGAATGCCGATCCCGGCTAGCTGCTGCTCAAGTTTGGGCAGATTCTCCTGTACTTTCTGCAGCCCGGCGAGGGTCTCGGCCACTACCGAGATTTTGATCTCAGGCAGCCTGGCCACGGCTTTAAGCTCAATGGGCCCTAAGTCCTGCAGATCAAAGGTGAAATTAAGATGCCAGCTCTCCTGACCGTCCTCACTCTCGCGCTTGACGGCAAAACCGCCCTCGCGTCCGCCGTCATAGTTAGGCGGCAGGGGGATGAAGCGGGCAAAGGGCTGTCCCTGGTGCTGTTCGGAGAGCTGCTGCAAGCGTCCCACCTGGCTCAGGGTTTCCTCCAGCAGATCGGAGATTGAGGAGCCGGTTTTGCCCTTATTGTCCTTGAAGAGACTGTCCACCTCGGCGTCTATATTGAGCTTGGGCAGATCCTTTTGGGTTTTGCTCAGGAATTTGTCCACCGACTTGCCCAGCTCCCTGAAGCGCAGGCACAACAGGAAGAAAGCCCATTGATGCAGCGCCATGGCCTGCGGGGATGACGGTGAGAGCGGTCCGGTGGAAAAATTAAGCCAGTTGCTCACCGAGGTCAGATCCGAGACGGGGTCCTGCAGTGCCTTGATGAACTTTTCGGCCATCTCCCGGATCTCGGGCGGCAGATTGGGGTTGCTGCTCTGCACCCTCAGGGCATAGAACATATTGTCAACCGGCGTGCCTTTGAGCGCGGCCGCGGTATTCTGGGTGGCGCTGAGCTCCGCTGAGGTCTGTGCGGCGCCGACTGCGGCGGCTTCCTGCTCGTTTTCATGGTGGGTGAAGAGAGAGGCCAGACGGTGGAACAGACCGCTCTCCCGTACGGTCTGATCGTTTTCCACGACGCTCTTTTCGGGCATGGGAGCGGCACCGCCCTGGGTTATGGCGGCCGCGCCGGGGGCGCTGAGCGCGCTCTCCTCGTGGGGGTGCTCCTGGGAAGTTTTCAGTAGCGGCTCACGGCGCACGGCATCTTCGGGGGTATCGCTGTCGTCAAGCTCAAAACTGGGGACGGTACCCTTCATGATCTCCGCGCCCACCGAGCTCTGAGCCTCATCGGCCGCGGCAGGGGCAGCCTCCTGATTTAGACCCACAAAAAGTTTGTTGCCCAGATCCTCACCGCCTGCGGCAGGCGCGGCTGCCTGACCTGTCGTCTGGGCAGACGTGGTGCCTCCTGACGCGCTCTGAGCGGTGGGCTGTTCGGCTACGGGCGCGGTCGTGACGGGACTTTCCAGACTCTGCGCGGCATTTAAGACATTACGCTCGGCCGCGCTTAAGGTCGCGGCAGATGGGGCCGCCGTCTGCGGCTGAACCTGCGGCTCGCTTGACTCTTGAGCCTGAGCAGTGACGGTGGCGGCCGTCACCACCGTGACGGCGGGTGAGGGGTTGCTCTCAACTGCCGCAACCTCAGTCTCCTCGGGTACGGCGGCAGTATCCTCAACTGCGGCCGCGACAGCAGGCTGTTTGACCTCAGCTGCAATTTCACTTTCAGTGTCAGTCTCAACTTGAGCTACGGCAGCGGCATTTGCACTCTGCTCACCTGTAACGGCGCTCTGGGCAACCGGTGGCTGGGAGGCCGGGGCAGAAGCAACCTCGCTGCTGCGGGCATTAAGACCTAAGTCAAGGCGGCGGGCCAGTGCCGTATCCTCCGCCGGCACGGTGCCGGCCGCGGCTGTCTGCTCCGCGGGGGCGGCTGCGGCGGGAGTTGCGCCGGTCACGGCGGCGGGAACTACATTTTCTTCGGCACCTGACGTCACCGCCTCATCGGGCTGCAGCGGCGCACTCACCTGCTCAGGTTCGGGCTCGGGCTCGGCCACCTGCAGCGGCAAGGCTTCGGCTGCCTGCTGACTCTGCGCGGCGCTCTCCTTGATGGCACGGGCGCTGTTCTCCAACGAGGCCGCCACTTCCTTAACCTGAGTGCGGGCCTCATCGATGACTTCCTTGACGCCGGCGCGCACATCGCTGAGCACAGCGTCTTTGACGGCCGAGCGGATCTCCTCTTTGAGCTCGCTCTTGAGCGCGTCTAAATTAAGCTCCTTCTCGGGATTCTCGGCGGGCGCCGTCTGGGCGTTGTTCTGAGGCTGCTCGGGGGCACTCTGCTCCTGAGCCATGAAGCGCTGCTGTTCGCGCAGCACCGCCTCCATGGTCTTGGGAGCGTTGAAATCCTGCACCATGCTCTGGGAGCCCAGGCTCTGAGAGCCGAAGTCGCTCACCGGCAGGGTCAGGCCCGGGACTATGTTGACGCCGCCGTAGGTGCCGCCCTGCACCGCCTCATAGCTGATGCTCACCGTGGCCCGGTTTAAGGCGGCCAGCGTAAAGGCATCGGGCTTGGTGGCCGCAGCTGCGGCCTCGGCCTTGGGTGCGGGGGTGCTGATGGGGGTGCTCTGCTCCTTGACGGGCGGAGTTTTGACCTGAGGCTGAGGGCTCTGTTCGGGAACTTTGGTCTCGGCAGCAAGTTTCATGCGCTCTTCGCGAAATTGCTGCTGCAAACGCGCGGCGCGCGCCGAGAGTTCGGCAATGGAAAGCTCGCGGCCGTCACGATTGTCAGCTGCCGCGGCGGGAGTGGTTTTGGCACTTTGTGCGCCGGCAGCCTGTGTCTGGGGGGCTGTCTCCGGGGCTGCCTGGGCGCTCGTCCCCTGACTTTGCAGCAGATTGCCCTTGCGGGCGGTTTCGGCAGCCCGGGAGATCAGGTTGTGAATGCGGTCGGCCGTCTCCTTGGAGATCTTGTCCTGAAACGGTTCATCCTTGGTGCGGGCGCGGTTTTGCTTGAAGATGTCCAGATAGGTGGAGTCATCGGGAAACTCGTCCAAGGCCTTGCGCAGATAACGGGTCATGATCTGCGGGGTGGTGGTGCCCGGTGTTTCGACCTTGGGAGTGTTGTCGGTGATTTTGGCCAGTACCTGGGGATTGTTGCTTTCCACGTAGGCTAACGTGGTAGACAGCGCCCGGTCGGTGGCCTGCAGGCTGCGGGGGCTTAACTTGCTCTGCGGGGCAAAGACATTGCGTACCGCGAGATCCCGTTCCAATCCCGCGCCCATGGAACTGTGATCGGTCAGATCGACCAGGCTTTCGCAGATGAACTTGGAGAGCGCCGTGCCGGCCTTGGTGCCTTCCTTGAGGGCACTGGGCAGACTGTCCAGACCCTGCGAGAGAGCATCGGCGGCATCGCGTGAGCGCACCAGACGATGCGAGGAGGAGAGGCTCTGTGCCACCCGTTCCTGGAGTTTGCTGTCGCGGCTGATGACCTGAGTGGAGAGTTTTTTATAGACGGCGCTGCGCTCCTGACTTTCGTTGACTTCGAGCTTTTCGAGCGAGGCGGGGTTGTTGAGGTACTCGTTTAAGGTGCTCTGCACCGAGGTGAGGGTACGCGACAGCCCCTCCGGAAGCAGACCGCGGTCCCGCGAGAGCATCTTGAGGTAATTGGCGGTGGCCGGGCCGTTGATCTTGGCGGTGCCGCCTTTTTCACTCGGCTCGGAGCTGCCCTTGAGCTCGTTCTCCACGCTCGGGGAACGGGTGGAGCTTACATTGGAGTCGATTTTGTCCATGAAAGTGACCGTGGCCGCCGCAAATTTACACACTAAACCTACATTAATTCATCATTTTAGACAAAAACAAAGGGATCATGGCAAAAACGTCCGTCATTTTCGTGATGCTATTGAACTTGATCACATAACCTGCGGCCCTGAAACGGGCCCGGTGTCAAGGTGCACTGTGGATGGAAAGTTATAAAAAGCGCTTTCTGCTAAAATACACGTCAGTTAAAGGAGGGTTTTATGCTCAGGAAATTTGTGGCTACCGCGCTGCTGACGCTGCTGTTGCAAGGGAGCGCCTTCGCGCGCCACTCCAGTTACTCGCCCATGGCTCCGCGTCAGCTGTCTCAGCAGGACTCGCAGCGTGATTATACCTACGGTCTGTCGGTGCTGCCGGGCAATTCCATCGACGCCATTGAGCCGGTGAACCGCTATGTGGGCTGGAATTTTGATTATTACGTACTGGACAGATACATGCTGCGTCCTCTCGCGCACGGCTACCGTCACCTGCCTCAGTTCGTGCAGAGCGGGGTGGGTAATTTCTTTGGGAATATCGACGATCTCACCAGCAGCGTCAACAACCTGGTTTTAGGCGAAGTGGGAGATTCGGGACTGAGCGTATCCCGTTTTGCTCTCAACTCCACCATAGGGCTGTTGGGACTCATAGACGTGGCAGGTTATCTGGGCATTGAGCCCCACCGCATGAAATTTTCCACCGTCACAGGCCGCGCCGGTGCCGATCAGGGAGCTTTCATCATGATGCCTTTCACCGGTCCCACCACCGAGCGCGATCTTCACGGCAACACCATCGACAGCTGGCCCTACTACCTGTGGACCGGGCCTTTTGTGCAGCTGGTGCTGCGCGCGGTCAACGGGGTACATGACCGCTCCAGACTGGTCGACCAGGAGGACATGATAGACAACGCTCTTGATCCCTACGCCCAGACCAGGCAGATCTATCTGATGTATCAGCAGGGCAAGGTAGATCCGCAGGCGGCCGAACGCAACGAGGAAGAGGAGCTGGACGAGTCCTTCCTAGATGAGATTGACTCCCTGTAACGCCATGTCCGACCAATTAGCGCAACTGCGTGAGCAGATAGACGCCACCGACCGAGAGATCCTGCAGGCCCTCGCCAGACGATGCGCTCTGGTGGAGCAGGCCGCCGCGGCCAAGGCTCAAACCCAGGAGGCAGTGTTCAGTCCCCGGCGTGAGCGTGAGCTGCTGGATAAATGGCGTGAGCAGGCCTCTGCCTTGGGAGTAGATCCCGCACTGGCGCAGGATCTCATCAGACGGGTACTGCGCAATTCCTACGGCGGCAGTGACAGCGGTCATTACCCCAGGCTGCTTCAGGATGAGGGCAAGGTGCTCATCATCGGCGGCAACGGCGGCATGGGCCGGATTTTTCGCGACTATTTTACCCGCTCGGGCTACCGGGTAGAGTGCTTCGGGCACCGCGGCTGGCCTCAGGCGCAGCAGTATTTTGCCGGGGCGCTGGTGGTGATTGTCACCGTGCCCATCGATCTTACCGAGCAGATCATAGAGCAGGCGGCGCCTTACCTGACCGAGCGCATGATCCTGTGTGACTTCACCTCCATAAAACAAAAGCCTGTTGAGGTCATGCTGCGCTGTCATAAGGGGGCGGTGCTGGGACTGCATCCCATGTTCGGCCCGGATGTGGCCTCGCTGGTCAAGCAGGTCATAGTCACCGTGCCGGCGCGTCAGGCGCAGCGCAGCGCTCCGCTGGTGGAGCAGTTTAAGCTGTGGGGGGCGAAGATCTGTCAGTGTGAGGCCGCAGAGCACGATCGCTTAATGGCGATCATTCAGGCTCTGCGTCATTTCACCACCTATGCCTACGGTCTGTTTCTGTCCTCCCTAAAGCCCGATCTCAAGGAGCTTTTGGAGTTAAGCTCGCCCATCTACCGTCTGGAACTGATGATGGTGGGGCGACTGTTTGCCCAGGATCCGCGCCTGTATGCCGACATCATCATGTCCTCAGAGCGCAATTATGAGCTCATCAGCTCTTATGCCGAGGTGCTCAGGCAGGAGCTGGATACGGTGGCCAGGCGTGACAGCAGCGCCTTTACGGAGCGCTTTTTGCAGGCTCGGGAGTTCTTTGGCGACTATGCCGGGGAGTTTTTGCACGGCAGCGCCCGGCTGCTGGCCAAAATGCAGGATGAGCGTTAGGAGTATAAGAGAGGATGAAACGTTTTATCCGCTGGCTGGCGATCGTGCTGATTGCCTTTTTGGTACTGTGTGTGGCCGGTATGTTTGCCGCCGGGTATATCGTTGACCGCAAAACCGATGCCATGCTGGGCAAGCTCAGCTCCAAGGTCGCGGGACTGCAGCTGAGAAACCGCTTTACCTCCAGCACACCCACGGCGCGCAACGGGCGTTTTTTCTGGAATTATGAGGTGCAGGGCGGTGAGCTTTTGGGGGTGGACCACCTCAGCGGCGAGGTGGATTACACCATCACTTTCGGGGCCCTGCAGGCCGATATCGAATTCAAGCGGGTACCCGGCAGCGGCAATTTCGATGAGATCTGCGCCAGGCTGGGGCTGCCACCGGTGAACTACCGCGGCAAGGTGGTGGCCTCGTTGCGCTCTTTGGGGGTGCACGGTGAGATTGAAGGCGATCCGCTGGAACTCAAGGTACAGGACGGCCGCTGCGAGATAGGACCGAGCAAGGTGGAGTTCAGCACCAAGACCATGAAAAAGGCAGATGTGCTGTTGAAGGTGAGCTCAGTCAACTGCCGCGGCGAGGCCGTGTATGCCACCAGGCCCTCCTATCTGGTGAGCTTAGAGGATTTGCAGGTGAGCGCCAGACCGGTGATAGATCGTCATAAGGCGAGCATCGATGCCCTCAGTGTGGCCTTAAAGAGCCTGACTGCCGAGGCCTCCACTTTGTACCTCATCGGTTTTGCGCCCGGCGATGAGGTGCGCGATCCGACCTTGCGCGATGCCTTCAAGTTTTTAAATCTCAAGCTGGACCTCAGCCAGTCCCCCGTCGATGAACGGCAGCGCAGCGCGGTGACAGTGCGCAGCCAGGGTGACTTTCATTTTGCCGTGCCGCGGCTCAAAGAGGGACAATTCCAGGATTTTTACGAGATCAATCACGCCAAGCTGGACTTCAATTTCGGCCGTGCCGATTTCAAGGGGCTGTTGAAGCTGCTCTCCCATGACGCACTCGAACACAAAGAACAGCTCGCGGACTGCTTATCCGATCCACTGGACTTCAAGTTAAATCAGCTTTATCTGGAAAGCGGCCCCTCTCCTAAGGATAAGGCCCTGGAACTGCAGGGGATCATGAGCGCTTCCTTAGAACGGGAGACACTGCGCCCCCAGCGGCTGGAGGCCTCCTTTGACATCAAGGCGGGGCGCTTGTTGGTGCAGAGCCTCATTGAAGGTCACTACCAAGCGCAGCTTGACGATCTCATCCACCGCAAGGCCGTCTTGGAGAGCGAGCACGACTACTCCACCAAACTGGTGTTCAAGGATGGTGAGCTGACCCTAAACGGTGTGGTGCCGGGTGCTCTTGAGGAGGAACCCGCGCTTTAGAGGCACTGAGCGCAGCTGGGCCAGACAGGCCGCGCCCAGCGCTGCCACTGCGGTAAAGCCCGTGGCGATGGCGCCGCCCTCCCACGAGCCGGTATAGCGCTGTGAGAGCACCAGCAGACAGGGGCCGGCGGCCACCGTAAGGCACAAAGGCAGGATAAGCCTGGCGCGTCCGGCGGCGCGGTTGGGGGAGTTGTGGCGGGCCTCGTCCACCCCGAAGGAGAGCTTTCTGAGGCCACGGCTTTTATAGAGGGGTCCGTCGATGAGTACCGGCAGGGCAGTCAGGCGCACAAAACATTTGCGCAGTCTGCACAATGCCGGGAAAGCCTGGTCAAGATGAACTTCAACCTTAAGCTTTAGCAGTGCGTTGCATCCTAAGGAGGCTGCGTGTTCACACAGGGCGCTTAAGGCTTCCTCAATGCTGGCACCTTCACCTGCGGCCAGCACTCCCTTGGGCTGCCACAGCAGCTTATGCTGCGGGATCTCCCCCTCGGCGGTGCAGGGCAGGGCGCTCTCTGAGAGCGGGGCGGACTTACACTCGCGCAGCAGGCAGCGTCCGGTAGCAAGCCAGGTGGGATCCTCGGTTACGTCAATTTCGCAGCTCAGGCCGGCAGGATTTTGCTCCGGCAGGGCTGCGGACTGAGCGTTCTCGATGAGATAAACCCCGCCTGAGGAGAAGGCGAACAGACCGCGCTCATTGCGCCCGATGATCAGACCCTGCACTTTGTACCTCGCTGTGAATGGTCTGCCCGTTATCTTGGGGGCAGACAAAACCTTATTTTGTGAGCATGATACGCTCATTGTCTCCCGCAAAAGCCGATCGTGACAGCAGGAAGTGCGATTCTTGCTAGAATCGGATGAGTTTGTTGAAAAATTGCGGACAACACGGAGTATTGACATGACAGAAAATGTGAGCCGGCCGCAGATTGTGGCCGAACTCTCGGGTAATCACGAAGGGGACATCAACCGGGCCTTGGCGCTCATGGATCTGGCCGTAGAGTGCGGGGCCGACGCCGTCAAGATCCAGACTTACACCGAGGACTCCCTGACCATCGATTCTAAGCGGCCCGAGTTTCAGATCACCGCAGGGTTGTGGCGCGGGCAGAGCCTTTATGAGCTCTATAAGCGTGCCAAGACACCGCGCGAGTGGATGAAACCACTCTTTGCCCACGCCAGAGAGCGCGGTATCCTGCTGTTCAGTTCACCCTTCAGCGCCGCGGATGTGGAGGTTTTGGAGGAGGCCGGCTGTCCGGTGTACAAAATTGCCTCCTATGAACTCAACGATGTGGATCTCATCGCGCTGTGCGCCTCCACCGGCAAGCCCATGGTGCTCTCCACGGGCCTGGCGGAGCTTGAGGAAATTGACCGGGCGGTAGAGCTGGTGGTCAAGGGACGCTGCCCTGACTACACGCTATTGCACTGCGAGAGCCGTTACCCTGCCGATCCCACCCTTTTTAATCTGCGCACCATACCCTTCTTCAAACAGCGCTACGGCTGCAAGGCAGGGCTCTCCAATCACGCCCTGGGCGATGTGTTGGACGTGGCGGCCACCGCGCTGGGAGCGGATATGATAGAAAAGCACTTTACCGATGACCGCTCCCGCGGCAGTGTGGACAGTGCCTTTTCCATGGAGCCTGACGATTTGCGCGCGCTGGTGGCCGACACCGCGGCGGTGGCAGCCTCCTTAGGACGCAGCGGGGTGTTTTTAAAAGAGGACGAATACCCTTTGCGCAACGGAAGGCGCAGTGTGTACCTGGTAAAAGATCTAAAAGAAGGCGAGAGTCTTACTAGGGAGCATGTGAAGGTGATCAGGCCGGGACTGGGACTTGAGCCTTACAGACTCGCCGGTTTGCTGGGGCATAAGGCCAAAAGCGCCCTGAAGGCACCGCTGCCGCTTGAGGAGAGTATGTTTGAGTAACAAGGGGCAGACCCAAGACCCCGTTCCTGTGGACCGAGGGCAAACAAAAACGGCATCATCGCCTGACGATGGTGCCGTTTTCTAGGTGGACCCTCTTAGATATGCAGAGGATCTCAGGGCAGATTACTTGCCGGACTCTTCGATGGACTTGATGAGCTCGAGCACCTTGTTGGAGTAGCCGATCTCATTGTCGTACCAGGCGCAGAGCTTGACGAAGTGATCGTTCAGCGCAATGCCGGCCTTCTCGTCGAAGATGGAGGTGTGGGTATCGCCCAAGAAGTCGGAGGAAACCACGGCGTCGGCAGTGTAGTCCATCACGCCCTTCATCGGGCCGGCCACGGCCTCTTTGACGGCGTTGCAGATATCCTCATAGGAGGCGCCCTTCTCCAGGGTGCAGGTCAGGTCGACGAAGGAGACGTCCAGGGTCGGCACACGCACGGACATGCCGGTCAGCTTGCCGTTTAAGGACGGGATCACCTTGCCCACGGCCTTGGCAGCGCCGGTGGAGGACGGGATGATGTTGCCGCCGGCAGCACGGCCACCGCGCCAGTCCTTCATGGACGGGCCGTCAACAGTCTTCTGGGTGGCGGTGGTGGAGTGCACGGTGGTCATCAGGCCTTCCTTGATGCCGAAAGCGTCATTGATGACTTTGGCCAGCGGGGCTAAGCAGTTGGTGGTGCAGGAAGCGTTGGAGACGATGTCCTGACCGGCATAGGTCTTGTCGTTGACACCGACCACGAACATCGGGGTGGCATCTTTTGACGGGGCGGACATCACCACGCGCTTGGCGCCGGCTTCGATGTGCTTGCGGGCCTTCTCGTCGGTGAGGAACAGGCCGGTCGACTCGACCACGTACTTGGCGTCCACGTCACCCCACTTCAGGTTGGCCGGATCTTTCTCGGCCGTCACGCGGATGGTGTTGCCGTTGACCACCAGGTTGCCGTCCTTGACTTCTACCTTGCCCTGGAACAGACCGTGCATGGTGTCATACTTGAGCATGTAGGCCATGTACTCAGGATCGAGCAGATCGTTGATGCCCACCACCTGAATGCCCAGCTCCGGACGCAGCACGGAAGCGCGGAAAACGAAACGACCAATACGGCCAAAACCGTTAATACCAACTTTAATAGTCATGATTAAATATCACCTAAAGTAAAGAATTATTGACAAAAACTCAGGCTTTATCCAAAAGCTCCAGACCCTCAGGAGGCGTCCTGGGCGGGGTATCCGCCACGTCGGCAGAAAGAGCGCAACTCCTCTCCTTGCGGAGAGTGCGCAGCCATATTCCTGCTGATTCTGCACAAAAAAACAGCGGTTTTGTTACGCGGGACGCTTACCGTGAGGATGGATTATAGCAAGGAGGTTTTGGTTAGGCCACTGCGACTTGACGATTACGTGACAGATGATGAGCTTTTTTCGGAGCGGACCGACCGTTTCAACCTCATGCCTGCGGCACCTCGGTCAGGACCGCGCAGCGTCGCCCCGTCAGGGCCTTTACGGGCGCATTGAGAGACGCTTCACACGGCGTCCATATTTTTTGCGAACTGTACTGAGTATTTGCACCTAGCCTGTATTGAATTTTCATAAATGTCGCTAAGATGACTGAGATTTTTGCCGCAGACTTGCCCTCAGAGCCGGGAGGCGGCAGAACACTTCAATCGGTCTGCCCCGGTGAGGCAGAGCCTAGAATAATAATTTTTTCCAGAAGGCATATATGACCGAATCTGAACTGCAAGAGCTGGCCGACGAGCGGGGGGTGGCCAGAGAGTACATCGACGTCAGAAACGAGCTTGTGACCATTGAGCCTCAAAGCCGGCTCAATGCCCTTAAGATCATGGGCTATGACCTCGATAATCCCGCCGAGCTGGCCAAGGTTCTTCAAGCCGAAGAAGCCCGTCCCTACAGCGAAATTCTCGACCCCGTGACGGTGCTGCGCGACGGTGAGCCGCGCTTTTTCCTGTTGCGCAGCCGGGCCTCGCTCTCCGAGGAGGCCGAGCTGTCCTTGAGCTTCGAGCTGGAGGATGGCACGCGGCTGACCCGTCAGCTGCCGCTGTACCAGGCCGAGATCGCCGAATATCATGAGGTGGAGGGGGTGGAGTACGATGTCCGCCGCGTCTACTTAGAGGAGGATCTGCCCTACGGCTATCACTCCGTCAGTGCCGTGATCAGAGACGGTTACAATGTCTTCAATTCCATCAAATCCTCGCTTATCATCACTCCGTTGAAGGCCTACATGCCCGATGATCTGGCCCAGGGGCGCAGGCTGTGGGGGGTGAGCGTGCAGCTGTATGCGGTGCGCTCTCGCCGCAACTGGGGCATGGGTGACTTTGACGATCTCAAATCCCTGCTGCACGAACTCTCGCGCTGCGGCGGACAGTTCGTGGGTTTAAACCCCATGCACGCGGGCTATCCCAACAACCCCGATCCCAATGCGGTCAGCCCTTACTCTCCTTCCTCCAGACGCTGGCTTAACATTGCCTACATCAGCGTACCGGCCGTGCCCGAGTACAACGAGTGCCCCGAGGCCGTGGATCTGGTCAACTCCCAGGCGGTGCAGCAGAAGATCAAGGCACTGCGCGATCGCGAGTATGTGGACTATCGCGGCGTCATCGAACTCAAACTCAAGGTGCTGCGGGTGATCTTCGACAAGATGAAGGTCGATGACCGCCGTTCCACCCGGGGCAAGAAGTTTCTGGAATTCATCGAACAGGGCGGCCGCTCGCTGTTGGACATGGCCACCTTTGATGCCCTGCAGGAGTTTTTTGTCAAACAGGGCAAGGCCGCGGCCAGCTGGATGGATTTTCCGCGCGAGTACCAGAAGGCCTCGCAGCCTTTCGTGGAGGTATGGCGCAAAGAACACAGTGACGACGTGCGCTTTTACTGCTATCTGCAGTTTCTGGCCGCCGAGCAGCTGCAGCAGGCCTACGAGCAGGCCGGCGCGGACGGTCTTATAGTCGGCACCTACCGCGATCTGGCGGTGGGCGTGCCCTCGGGGTCCTGCGATGTGTGGAGCGATGAGTTCGACGTGTTCAGGGCCAAAGGCGAGGTGGGCGCTCCGCCCGATCCGTTAGGCCCGCTGGGGCAGGCCTGGGGGCTCTCGCCCATGGACCCCACCGCGCTCAAACGCTGTGGCTACAAGCCCCTAATCGATCTCTACCGGGCCAACATGCGCTCCTGCGGGGCCTTGCGCATCGACCATGCCGCAGGCCTCTACCGCTTCTGGTGGATCATGTTGGGACAGCCGGCCAAGACCGGTGCCTATGTGCAGACACCGCTGCATGATTTGCTGGGCATCATCGCGCTGGAGTCCTGGCGTAACCGCTGTCTCATCATCTGCGAAGACTTGGGTACCATTCCCATGGAACTGAGGGAGGCCCTGCTCGAATGCGGCGCCCTGTCTTACAAGATCTTCTTCAACGAGCGTTCCTACGACGGCGGCTTCATCGATCCCAAGCTCTACG
Organism: Succinivibrio sp.; assembly: GCA_017469335.1. GTDB lineage: Bacteria > Pseudomonadota > Gammaproteobacteria > Enterobacterales > Succinivibrionaceae > Succinivibrio. The sequence goes on from JAFUGP010000138.1 coordinate 39,654, forward strand.
TCCCCGTTTCCATGGCGGCCCTTACCACTCATGACATGCCCACCATCAAAGGTTGGTGGGAGGATCGCGATCTCATCGACGGCGTGAGTTTGGGCATCTATACCCAGGAGCAGTGCGACGCCCTGCGTGAGGAGCGCCGCATCGCCAAACAGCGCATGTTCGACAGCATGCACTACCTCGGTTCGCTGGACTCCTCCTTCCCCAGCGATCCCTCCCAGGTGCCGTTCTCGCCGCAGCTGGTGCGGGCGCTGCAGGTGCATGTGTGCCGCAGCAGCTGTCTTTTGTACAGTTCGCAGCTGGAAGATTGGATTGGGGTTGAGAAGCCTGTCAATGTGCCGGGCACCATGTCGGAGTATCCTAACTGGAAACGCAAGCTGACCATGGACCTGGAAGACATATTCACCAACGACTATGTCAAGGACCTGACCTCTGCCATGACGGCAGCCAGAAATGAATAACAACCTTAAAGGAGTTAATTATGTTAATTGATGAACTTAATAACGCCCGTCTGATCAGGCCCTTTGAAGTGCTGGGCCTGCAGCCTGACCGTGAGAGCGGCTCTGGACATGTGCTCAGAGCCTGGCTGCCGGGCGCCCGCGCCGTCAAGGCGTTAACCTTAAAGGGCAAGGAGATTGGCGAACTCAAGCAGGTGGAAGGCGATGGTCTGTTTGAACTGCACCTGGACAAGGTCAAAGAGCCCTTCCACTACAAGTTCTCGGTTACTTATCAGGACTCGCAGCTGGACATCATCGATCCCTATCAGTTCCGTGACGAGGCCTACTACGGCCTCAACACCATGAACGAGGATCCGGCCAATATCTACAAGACCTTGGGTGCCCAGCTCATCGAGGTTGAGGTGGACGGTGTCAAGGTCACCGGCACCAAGTTTGCCGTATATGCGCCTTCGGCCACCTGCGTGTCGGTCATCGGCGATTTCAACTTCTGGGACGGCCGCCGTCATCCCATGGCCCGCAGTCTTCTGGGCCACTGGGTGCTGTTTGTTCCCGGACTGGGTGCGGGGCTGCGCTATAAGTTCGAGATCAAGGATCCGCAGGGCAACCGTCTGCCGCACAAGGCCGATCCGGTGGGTTTCTATCACGAGCAGTATCCGTCCTTTGCCTCCATTATCAGCGATCAGCACTCCTATACCTGGCATGATCAGGCCTGGCAGAAGTCCCAGCTCAACAACAAGTTGGAGCAGCCGCTGTCCATTTACGAGCTGCACTTCGGATCCTGGCGCCGCGACGGCGAGGGCAAGCCGCTCTCCTACCGGGCCATGGCCAAGGAACTCATGGAATACGTCAAGGCCATGGGCTATACCCATATCGAGCTCATGCCGATCATGGAGCACCCGTTCTCGGGGTCCTGGGGCTATCAGCCCACCGGTTTGTTCGCGCCCACCAGCCGTTACGGCACCATCGATGACTTCAAGTATTTCGTCGATACCATGCACCAGAACGGCATCGGCGTGATCCTAGACTGGGTGCCGGCGCATTTCCCCACCGATGCCTTCGGTCTGGCCCGCTTTGACGGCACCTGTCTGTACGAGTATGAGGACCCGCGTCGCGGCTGGCATCCGGACTGGAACTCCCTCATCTACGACTTCGGCCGTGACACCGTGCGCCGCTTCCTTATTGCCTCGGCTCTGATCTGGCTTGACTACTACCATATCGACGGCCTGCGCGTTGATGCCGTGGCTTCCATGCTGTACTGGGATTACTCCCGCAAGGCCGGCGAGTGGGTGCCCAACGTCGACGGCGGCAACATCAACTACGAGGCGGTGAGCTTCATCAAGTGGTTCAACGAGGAAGTCTACAAGAAGTATCCGCACGCCATGACCATCGCCGAGGAGTCCACCGCCTTCACCGGTGTGTCCCGTCCGACCTTCACCGGCGGTCTGGGCTTTGGGTTCAAGTGGAACATGGGCTGGATGCACGATTCGCTGCAGTACATGAGCACCGATCCCTTCTTCCGCAAATATCACCACGGCGAGATGTCCTTCTCGATGATTTACGCCTACAACGAGAACTTCATCCTCTCCATCTCCCATGACGAGGTCACTCACGGCAAGCACTCGCTGCTCTACAAGATGCCGGGCGACGAGTGGCAGCAGGCGGCCAATCTCAGGGCCTACCTGTCCTTCCAGTACGCTCACCCGGGCAAGAAGCTCAACTTCATGGGCACCGAGTTCGGCCAGACCTCGGAGTGGAACGTGGACTCGCAGCTTGACTGGTGGCTGCTCAAGTTTGACAAGCACCGCGGCGTGCACAAGCTCATCCGCGATCTGAACGAACTCTACCGCAAGCAGCCGGCGCTGTGGCGCAATGACTACGATCCCAAGTGCTTCTACTGGCTCGATGTCAACGACGCCGACCACAGCGTGTTCGCCATGCTGCGCAGTCTGCCGGAGGAAGATGATGAGATCATCGCGGTGGCCAACTTCACCCCGGTGCCGTACATCGCCTATCGCCTGGGTGTGCCGAAGCCGGGCACCTACGAGGTGATTTTCAACTCCGACGACAAGCAGTACTGGGGCTCGGGCTACGGTACCGGCAATGAGGACAAGGTGGCCAGCAACATCTCCTGGCAGAATCAGTACCATTCCATTGTGCTGGATCTGCCGCCTCTGGCGACCATCCTCGTCAAGAGAGTCAAGAAATAGACTTACCGTTATAAGGGCCCGCAAGGGCCCTTTGCGACAGAGCCTCAGGCGTTCCGCTCCCGAGGCTCATTTTTCCTTTTTCGCCTGCGCTAAGGAGTCCTGTTATGAGGATCCGCCACAGCACCCGTGCCGAAGATCACCGCCGCCCGCTTTTAGGGGCCGTGTCGGAGAAGGACGGGGTCAACTTCGCCGTCTGGTCACCGCGCTCCGAGCACCTCATCGTGCATCTGTTTGACCGCACCGATCATGAAATAGCCTCCTTTAAGCTGCCCGAGCGTCGCGACGGCATCTGGTATGGTTTTGCCGAAGGCCTCAAGCCCGGCACGCTCTATGCCCTGGAAGCCATCGGCCGGGATGATCCCGAACATGGTTACTATTTCAAGGAAGGCAGACTGCTGGCCGATCCTTATGCCAAAGCTCTCTCCAAACCTTTTGTCTGGGATGAGGTGCTCTATCAGCGCAACTCCGCCGGCTTTATTCCCAAGAGCATCGTGCCGGATTATGAGGGCACCTTTGACTGGCAGGGGATCAGCAAACCGGTGATCCCGCGCAACGGGGTGATCCTCTATGAGGCCAATGTCAAAGGCCTGACCATGCTAAACCGCGAGATCCCGCCCTCCATCCGCGGCACTTATCTGGGCATCGCGCATCCTGCGGTCATTGCCCACCTAAAGAAGTTGGGCATTACGGCGCTGCAGCTCAATCCGGTGGCCGCCTGCATGAGCGAGCCTGCGCTTGCCGCCAAGGGGCTTTGCAACTACTGGGGTTATAACCCGGTGTGCTTCATGGCCCCCGATCCGCGCTTTGCCCAGGATCCCTTCAAGGTGGTGTCGGAGTTCAAGACCATGGTACGCGAGCTGCACCGCAGCGGCATCGCCGTGATTTTGGATGTGGTGTACAACCACACCGCCGAGGGTGGCTTCGACGGACCGGTGCTCAGTCTCAAAGGTCTGGACAACCACGACTATTACGCCTTTGAAAAGGATGAGGAAGGCGAGCGTGACTACACCAGGTACTACAACGTCAGCGGTTGCGGCAATTCATATAACTGCGATCAGATGTGCTCGCTTAATCTGGTGGTGGATGCCATGCAGTACTGGCTGGGCGTGATGCAGGTAGACGGCTTTCGCTTCGATCTGGGCGTAACCCTGTGCCGGGAGACCCACGGCGAGCTTGATTATGAGTTCTGCGAGAACTCGGGCTTTCTCAAGGCCTGCTTCTGTGAGGATCTCATCAACGGCGCCATTTTGATTGCCGAACCGTGGGACATAGGCCATGAGGGCTATCAGGTCGGTCATTTTCCCTTAAGCTGGAGCGAGCAGAACGATCATTTCCGCGATACCGTGCGGCGTTTCTGGCGCGGCGACAAGGGCCTGCTCAGCGATCTGGCCACCCGCCTGATGGGCTCGCGCGATCTCTTTGCCAAGGATCTGCGCCCGGTCAATGCCGCGGTCAACTACATTACCTACCACGATGGCTTTACCATGGAGGATCTGGTCTCCTACGACCATAAGCATAATGAGGCCAACGGCTGGGAGAACAACGACGGCAGCGAGGAGAATTTCTCCTGCAACCACGGTGTGGAGGGTCCCACCGCTGATCCACAGGTACTTGCCCGACGCTGGCAGACCAAGCGCAATTTCATGGCCACACTGTTCTTTGCGCAGGGAACGCCCCATCTGCTGTACGGTGACGAGTTCTCGCGCACGCAGCAGGGCAACAACAATGCCTACTGCCAGGACAACGAAATAAGTTATCTCAAATGGGATTACACCGAGCAAAACCGCCAGTTTATCGAGTACATCGCCTATCTGACCCAGCTAAGACGCGGTTCGCGCATGCTCTCTGAGATAAGATTGGAGGATGATACCTTTCACCTTATGGAGGATACCTATGAGGCACTGTGGTATCAGCCCAACGGTATGCTGATGGATGCCGAGAGCTGGCAGGATCCGCAGGCTGACACCCTGATGGTGGTGGCAGGCCTCAAGAACTCCACCACGGGTGAGCACTGGTGTTTGCTGCTCAATCAAAGCGAGGAAGAGGTATTTTTCACTCCTCCTAAGTTTGATGCCACGACCAAGTGGACCGAAATGCTTGATACCTCGCAGCCTACCGGTATTCCTCTCAACGTTGACGCTGCCGGCATCTCCATCAGCTGCGCTCCCATGTCCCTCAAGCTGCTGATGTTAGGCAGCGAACTGCAGGATTTTTCCATGGGAGGGGTTACCGAGCCCATCCGGCACGGTAACCGCAAGGTCAAGTTCAACCACGGCCGTCTCAGCCAGCCCAGATCGGCCTGATGGGCGAGCGCAGCACACAAAACGGAGCCGAGAGTCTCCTGCCGGCATTGCGGGATGTGCTGAGGTGTGTTTAGGTTTTATCTTACCTGAGCGTGGCGGTACACATCGCTGCGCCTGAGCGGTGTCAGTGCCATGATGCCGCGCGTTATGCGGCCTGCGGGGGCTGTACTTTGCAGCAGTTCCCGTGCCTGAAGCCACTTTTCCAGCAGCGGGACTGGCAGCCAGGTTGAGGCTGCATGGGCGGTAAAGTTGTCAAAGAAACTGAAGTTGCCGTGGTCCTCGGGGGTAAGGTGAATGACCGGGGCGTGCTCTAGAGTGAGGCCAGAGAGTTCGGCTACGCTTTTCAAGGCGTCATTGAGATCGCCGATACCGTCAATGAGCCCCAGCTTGTAGGCCTCCTCGGCCAGAAAGACTCTCCCCTCGGCAAAGGAACGGGCATCGCTGCGGCGCAGTTTGCGAGCCGTGCACACCAGATCGACAAACTTGTCGTAGGTACTGTCCACTTCCAACTGCAACAACTCGCCTACCTGCGCGGGCAGGGGGCGCGCCAGATCGTTTTCGGCCAGTTCGTGGGTCACGGCACCGTCTTCATGCACGCCGTGCTCGTTGAGCAGGCCGTGCACTCCCAGACCAACGCCGAACACTCCAACCGAGCCCGTGATGGTGTCGGGCGTGGCCAGGATCTTGTCGGCGGCGGTGGCCACCCAGTAGGCCCCGGAGGCGGCGGTGTCGTTCATGGAGACCACCACCGGCTTGCCCTTGGCCTTGACCTTAAAGAGAGCGCGACGTATCAGCTCGGAGGCGTAGGTGCTGCCGCCGCCTGAATTTAAAAACAGCACCAGTCCCTTGTAATCATCATCGGAGGCCACCTCCTCAATGAGCGGAATGAGCTTGCCGGGGGTGAAGGCGTAAGGGCGGTCGGCGCTGTCTAAGATCTCATCCTCACCGTAGATCACCGCCAGACAGCCTTTCTCGGGCGGGTCTTTCTTATCCTCGCTAAACCACAGGTAGTCATCGTAAGCGACGAAATTGGGCATGAACTCGTCCTCGCGGCTGCGTCCGTAGGTTTTGATGTAGGAGGCAAAAAATTCCTCCTGCGTCTGCAGCTTGTCCACCAGATGACGGGAGTGCTGATACTGCGCCATATCACCGTGCACGGCCTTAAGACCGCCTAAGAGTTCCTGCAGGGGAGTAAGCAGAGGCAGGGTGATCTTGCTGCGGCTGCGCGAGATCTCATCGGTATACAGCTGCCACAGCCCACTGGCCAGGCTCTGGTATTCCTCACGGATCTCAGGGGACATGTCGTCGCGCAGCAACGGCTCCACCGCCGACTTATGGGAGCCGGCGCGGAACACGTAGGGGGTTAGTTTGAACTCGTCTAAGAGCGATTTGAAATAAAGAGAGCTCAGTCCCACACCGCGCAGTTCTATTTCGCCTAAGGGGTCTAAGCTGATCTCAGAGGCATGCGCGGCGATGAGGTAACTGGCCTGAGTGTACCAGGAGGCAAATGCCGCCACTTTTTTGCCGTTTTCCCGGCACTGGTCCAGCGCCCTTCCCAGACGCTGCGCTGCCGACAGCGAGGGCAGGTCGGCGTCCTCCAGGTTGATGACGATCTCCTTGATGTTGGGGTCTTGCGCGGCGGCATTCAATGCCTCCTCGATGGAGACCAACTCATGCACGCGTTGCCCCGAGAACTCGCGGTCGATACGGCGTTTGATTATGCTGAGGTCATCGTAGCTGAAGGGCAGCTCCGAGATAAAACCGCCCAGGTCAAAATAGACCACCTGACTGCGCGAGGGCTGTGAGGGGGTGCCCATGGCCCAGTCACGGGCGCGCTCCTGTACATCCGCGGACTTGCACAGCACCGCAACCAGCAGCAACAGCACCACCAAAAAAAGCAGGTTGAGCACCAGATTGCGCGTAAAAGTAAGAATGCTGCCTACAAGGCACAGACCCCTCCAGATGGTGTGACAGGTGCTGTGCGTGGGATTTGGCGCGGAGGGTTGTTGAGAAAAGTTGTGGTCGCTCATGGTAAATTAAGATTCTTGCAAATAAATAAGCTATGGGCCTTGTGCTGGCACAAACTTGCGCCCAGTCGCCGCGTACCTGCAGGTGTAAGTGCGGCCCGGAACAGGCTAAAACCGCCAGGGAGCAGCGCTTGACAGTGCCTTCATGTTTTCTTGCGCCGGCAGCAGCGCAGGAGAGTCCGTCTGCTGCCGGAGGCAGAACCACCGCGGACACTACACCGAGATGGCATTGAAAATCAAGTCATCCAACGAGGCTTTGCCGGCGGTTCCCGGTGAGGGAGCAGCGGCGAACGACTCACTGCTGAGGTTGCTCTTGAGAGCCCGGAGCTTGCGTATGAATGAAGACAATTTATCTTCAAAGTATTCATAATCATCGGCTCGGGCGCACACAAAATTAAGACAGAGATCCTTGCTTACGGGACTGATGCTCGCAAAAAAGCTGCCATCATGACTCTCCTCTAGCAGATACAACAGGGCTTCCCTGCTGCAGCTCTCCGAGGTGCCCAGAGGGGAGTAGACGTAGATGGCATCTTTTTTAAGTTCAAAATTCACCGGATCTCTGTCAAAAATAATGCGAAATGTACCGCTACTGCTGACATTTATAGTAATTTGTAATCTAGAACTTAAAGTATCTATTATTTTAAAATAATTATTTTCTTGTTCCATGTTCAGCATTACATTCTGATTGGGGCGTTGGGGTTAATTCATGATCAGTTAATGCTGTACTGATCATCAATGTCATACAGTGCTTCATCTTTGTCGGAGTCAGGTTTAACCA
>JAFUGP010000139.1 GCA_017469335.1 Succinivibrio sp.
AAACGGCGGGCCGAAAGGGCCGTCTATCCACCTGAGATCAAAGCAAATATCGGAGGGGAGTCTGACTTTTTGTATCTGTGACACGGCGCACGCTACCGGCGGCTCACGCCGCTTGACTCCTGCGAGTCCTCTATATAGATAGAAGTAAAGTGGTCCTCATTGGGCGGTCTTTACAGAACGGGGCAAGGTGATGTTCTCGCAGGTACCCAAACAGCCTTTTGAGATCTGCGCACAGGAACTCGTTGATGCTGTCAAATCCGTCAGATCATAGTCCCAAGTCCGCAGGGCAGACATTCACCCGAAATATTTGTCCACCGCTTGTGCGTACTGCTCCAAGAAAAGCTCTTTGAAGTAGGCGAGTTTGTTTTGCTCATAGAACAGGATGAGGGCTTTTTTGTACTCAATTTCATCCACGCTCTTGTAAGAGAGCGGGCAATAGTCTGAGGCGAGCAGCATCGCGTTGCCCAACAGGCGCGCGGTGCGCTTGTTACCATCCTCAAAAGGTTGAATATAAGAAACCAGTAACACCGCGATCAGTGCTTTTTCCAGAGGATTGACAGTGCGGTTGATGAGCTCTGAGGCCAGGGTCAGGGCTTTTGTGATTTGCAGCGCATTGTCAAGCGGACGATAATCCGTGCCAATGATGCCTACCAGGGTCTTTCGTATGCCGCAATTGACCCCCAGATTGGTCATGAGCAGGCGATGAAGATCCTCAATTTTGCGCAGCGAAATTTCCCGGTAACCCTCAGGGCGGGAACGGATACAGTCAAGAGCGGTTTTGTGATTGATGATCATCAGTGTTTCAGCTGTGCTTCTGCCGTGCGCCGCCACCTGCTCTTTGAGCAACCGCTCTGTCTCAAGCAGGGTGTAGGTATTGCCTTCAAGGTGTGAGGACTTCCAGGCCAGTTCCACTGTCAGACGCTCCATTTCCTTGCGCAGCACCGTAGGCGACATGCGCTCCCTGTGAGCAAGATAGCGGGAGTTTAAGGCCGCGTATTGTGCTCTCTCCTGGACGTTTAAAAGATCTGTAAGTGCCGGCAGAACCTCAAAATTAAAGGTAGGACAGATGAGCGGACGCTGCTCGGTTTTAAAGTAGGAATCAACGTCAATGCTCTCTAAGAGACGGTGATTGGCCGGCAGAGTGTACCGCGCAGCCTTAGTGGCACCATGCTTGATGATAAATCCGGCTCTTATCAGAGTCTCTAAGTCGCGCAGAATCGTGACTTTTGAGCATCTTTCAAAGAGAGGTTCCAATGCCTGCTGGATCTGTATTCTGGTGACCTCACCTTCCTGCCTGATGAGGCTTAGAATCATTTCCTGACGTTTAGTCAACATGGAATTGCCTGACAAAAGATGGATTGCTTGAATACGGGGTGTGGACAAAGATTGTTGGCCGATAATTGCAAAAATGCAACTATTGTATGCTTATTGTGAAACTATTTTTCTGCCCGGGTCAATAATTGCCCAGAATTGCTGAATCACTGCGTGAGTTAACCACACAAAATTAAGCCTCAGTCTCATTTCGTTTGACCTGAATCTTCTACAATGCGGTGTTAGTCAAGGCTAACCATAACCACATCGCCTTCAGCCATCACGTTTAGGGACAGATGCCGGATTGGGACTTTCAGCCTTGCGTTTTTTTGGTTTCATCAGCAATGTAAGTTAGGAGATAGAAATGCTCATTTCGCAGGTTCATGCCAGAGAGATTTTAGATTCACGCGGCAATCCCACCGTTGAGGTTGAAGTCACCACCCAGAGTGGTGTGGTGGGGCGTGCTGCCGTGCCCAGCGGGGCCAGCACCGGCGAGAACGAGGCTCTGGAGCTGCGCGACGGCGACAAGGGCCGTTACTTAGGCAAGGGTGTGCTCAAGGCGGTGGCCAATGTCAATGAGAAAATCGCTCCGGCGGTGATCGGCATGAAGGTAACCGAGCAGCGTCAGATAGATGCCAAGATGCTCAAATTAGACGGCACTCCCACCAAGAGCAATTTGGGTGCCAACGCCATCTTGGGTGTCTCCCTTGCGGTGGCTCACGCTGCGGCCAATGGCCTGAAGATGCCTCTGTACCGTTATATCGGCGGCACCAACACCTATGTGCTGCCGGTTCCGATGATGAACATCATCAACGGTGGCGCCCACTCCGATGCTCCCATCGCCTTCCAGGAGTTCATGATCCGCCCGGTGGGCGCCAAGAGCGAGCGCGAGGGCATACGCATGGGTGCCGAGGTGTTCCACGCTCTGGCCAAACTGCTCAAAAAACGCGGTTTGTCCACCGCGGTGGGTGACGAGGGCGGCTTCGCTCCGAAGTTAGACGGCATTGAGGATGCCTTGCAGATCATCTGCGACGCCATCAAAGAGGCAGGTTACGAGCCGGGCAAGGACGTCAAGATTGCCATGGACTGCGCGGCCAGCGAGTTTGCCGTACAGGAGAACGGGCAGTGGTTCTACGATTACCGTCAGCTCAAGGACGGCAAGAAGAAAGATCCCAATGGCAAGAAGCTGACCGCCAAAGAGCAGATTGATTTCTTGGAGCAGCTCATCACCAAGTTCCCGATTGACTCCATCGAGGACGGCTTGGATGAGAACGACTGGGAGAACTGGGTGGAACTGACCAAGCGTATCGGCTCCAGGTGCCAGCTGGTCGGCGATGATCTTTTCGTTACCAACGTGAAATTCTTGGAGAAGGGCATCAAGATGGGCGCCGGCAACAGCATCCTCATCAAGGTCAATCAGATAGGCTCCCTCTCCGAGACCTTGGATGCCATCGAAATGGCTCACCGTCACGGCTACACCACCGTCACCTCCCATCGCTCCGGCGAGACCGAGGACACCACCATCTCCGACATCGCGGTTGCCACCAACTCAGGTCAGATCAAGACCGGCTCCCTGAGCCGCACCGATCGTATGGCCAAGTACAACCAGCTTATCCGCATTGAGGAAGAGTTAGGCGATCAGGCCAGGTACGGCTTCACCAAACTCAGATAATCTGAGGCTGCTAAGCCTGCATTGAACCCCTGCCGATTGAGCTTGGCGGGGGTTTCTTTTTTCTTAATTAGTGGGGGATAAAGTGGGGGATAAAGTGGGGGATAAAGTGGGGGATAAAGTGGGGGATAAAGTGGGGTACAATCTGGGGGATAATATCTTGGGTTAAAATGAATTAATCTCCTTGCAGGATGCCTGTCACTTATGCAGAAATTTGATGACGTAATTTTAGATCTTGTAGCTCGCAAGACCGAGGAAGAATGGTTCGAATTCAAAGAAAATCATGCCCCCGTACTTAAGCTTTCCCGGCATCATGCCGCGAACCCCGCTGCAATTTTAGCGGTAAGTGCGGGGTAGTTCTTGCCCTTATCTATGTCTCGTTGGGACGCGTGCGATCTCACACAGTATTCTAGAATATCCTTAATCGATTTACCTATCAGTTGGTACATTCTCGACTTGCCTACTCTGCCCAGTCCTCTCAGCAGATCATCGAATACCACGGGCTTTATCTGCACCTTAAGCATCGAGATGTGGTAAAGATCTTTTTTGGCCCTGATAAGTGCGCACAAAGCGACATAATACTTGACCATCCAAGCCATCAAGTTGAAGATGATGAACTCTAAAATTATCTCCTTTTTGCTGGAGTTTATCGACTGAGTTGCGTTACCCTCTTTCAACATTTCGAAGCATAACTCACTGTGCCAGCGGAGTCTGTAGGCCTCAAAGAGCTGCCAGAGTTCGACCTTATCGCGCATGAGGTTTGTGCGCAGGTACACGAATTGCTGGTTATCGCCCTTAGAACCGTCTCTGGCGCTCTCCTGGTTGGGATTCTCCTGACGCACTATGCGGATAAGATCGCCGTAAGAATTGCGCACCACCACATCAAGATCGCCTTCCGGGAACAGTTCCTTGGCATCGCCGTAGCGCTTACCAATCAAGTCCGGCAGTGGGTTACCTTTCCCGTCGTAAGCCTCGATAACGGCCTCAGTTGCGATGTTGGTTTTTCCTTTTTATGTTGCCAAAAAATTATTGTTGCCAGAGAGCAATAACTCCCTAATCAGACAGTGAAACACCGCTCAACTGGCAACATAACAAAATATCTCACTGTTTTAAAGCTTTTTTGACATCATGAACATGGCCGCGTGATTTTCACGCAGTGTTTTGAACCTCATTTAGGAGGGTCATTGCATGACCAAAGAAGAGCTTGATAATTTCATTGAGGACACCAAAAAATCGACCGAACTTTCGCACGGCACACTAAAAAACTATCGAAGAACGTGGCGTAAATTTTCGCTGCATCTTAAGCAGTCCGGGAAGACTGAGTTTGACGAGGTTGATGTCGTGGCTTATATGGATGAAAAACTGGGGAGTCACACCTCGCTAGTGAATCTTAAATCCTACGACAAAGATTCTTTCAATGCGCTAAAAGCCTTGTGCCGTTTTATGCGTGGTGAGAGCTTGAGAAAGTACAAACCACTTGATTACGATAAGGCATTCAGTGGGAGCCTCGGAGTTTACTTTGCTAGGCACATTCAGGAGCGCTTTGAATTCGGACAGTCGGACAGTACCTGCCAAAATATACGTTACTTCCTTGGTACTTTCAGTCTGTTCATGCTGGAGCACGGCATAGCATCGATCGATGATGTAACTGCCGATGATTTAAAAGATTTCTTCACCTCCCAAGACTGGAGACACAGCACCGTTTGTAGAGTTAAATCTACTCTGTCTACTACATTCAGAGCCGCCTTTGAGGATGGGGTTGCCAAACGTGATATTTCCCGGCTGATTGTGCGGGAAAAGGTCGTGCAGGATGCCACCATGCCCGACACGTATTCCAGTGCTGAGATTAAGGCCACGCTCTCAAGCATTGACCGCAGTACTGTCATAGGCAAGCGGGATTATGCCATGCTGCTCTGTGTAGGTGCTTTTGGGTGGAGAGTCAGCGACGTCGTAAAACTCAAACTCTCAGACATCCACTGGTCTGAAAGACGCGTCGAATTCGAGCAGCAAAAGACCGGGGTATTGCTCAAAACCGATCTGCCGGTGCCTGTCAGTAACGCGCTCATTGAGTACATCAAAGTAAGACCAAAGTCGGATTGTCCTGAAGTTTTTTTGAGCTTGGATCGCAGTTGCAAGTCGCATTCGTTAGAACCAAGTAGTATTTCGCAGACGTTGGGCAAATATCTCAGACGCGCCGGGATCAAAGATCTCGACAAGCGCCGTCATGGCGCTCACTCCTGGCGCCATTCTCTGGCCTCACGAATGACCGAAAATGGCACTCCCATACCGGTCACTAAGGGCGTGATGGGGCACAGCAGTACCGAGGTCACGTATGACTACATCAGGTTTGATTTGGAGGGGCTAAGGCACTGTGTGCTGCCCATGCCGCCTTGCAAGGCCGCTTGCTATCGCGAGAAGGTGGATCATGACTGACATCCTCTCCAAATTCAGCTCAATCTGGGCGCCTGAGCTTACCGATTACATTAAGGAGCGCCGTCAAGCCGGATTTAAATTTGAGACCGGTGCAAAGTTTCTACTACGCTTGGATGAATACCTGTGCACCAAACAGTTGAATGAAAAAATCTTTACCCGCGAGATGGCCGAGGAGACAAGGCATCTGCGCCCAGGAGAGGCTTTGAGTTCCAGATACCAAAGGATCTGTACTCAGCGGGAATTCTGGCAGCGCATGGTCGAACTCGGGCACACTGTCTGTGTACCACTCAAGGTGTCTAAAAGGTTCCCTAAGTTTGAACCTCACATCTACACCCATGAGGAAATCGAAAGATACTTCGGGGCTGTAGACACCTATGACTACGGCGCGGCAGGACGTATGTCCATCGCTCTGCCG
>JAFUGP010000140.1 GCA_017469335.1 Succinivibrio sp.
GGCGCTTGTCGGGGTTCTCACCTTGGTGCTGCACCTTGAACTCAAAGGCGTAGCGCAATTTGGCCTCAGGAATGGTAAGGAGGAGGTCACAACGGCCTCCTGCACTGTGAGCCTCGGTGATGACCTCAAATCCCGCGGCCTGCAGCCAGGTGGCGATAAGGCCGCGGCAGGCGTTCTCGGAGGTAAGCGTCTTATTGTCGAAGGTCCAGGAGTTTAAGTAACACTCAAAGATATAAGAGAGCTTTTTTAGGTCGCCTGAGAGCAGGGTCTCCTTGATCTTCTTGATTTCCCCGCGCAGTTCCGTAGAGAGCCCCTTGCTCACCATGTCACGGAGGCTGCGTCTTAAGGATTTAAGCACCTCGTTGTTGGAGGGACCCAGCATCAGCGTGTGATCTTCATGAGAATTGTCGGTAACTTCCCTGATGGTGAGGTAGCCGGCCTGACATAACATCAAGGTGGGATCGTAATCGGGGGTGATGGTCTCAGTTTTGTCATCTATGTTCAGCACCATGCCGCCGTCCAGAGCAGAACCGCTGCACTCGGTTAGCACAGCCATCTCCTCTGTGTTCAAGGAGCAGCGGCGGGCAAAAAAGACGTTAAGCGAGGTTGACAGACCGCCTGACTCGTACCAGTAGTTGACAAAGCCACGTTCGGGTTCGTTGAGGAATTTCAGCACCGACCAGGGATTGTGGAGGGTAGCCTCACTCTCGTAGGTAAAGCGAAACCCATCGTAGTTCTCCTCAAGAGCTGAGTAAATCTCCTCGGGTGTCTGCTGAAGCACCTCCGCGGCCTGCCGAATATGTGGGTCAAAGCAGCGGTGCAGTTCTTTTTCGGTATAGCCCAGCAAGGTGGCGTATTTGCCGCTTAAGGTGAGATCCCAGACATTGTTAAAACCCGAGAACACGCCTATCTTGGTGACCCGGGAAACCCCGGTGAGGAAGAAGAACCTGAGTTTCTCCGCCTGACTTTTCAGCATGCGATAGAAGTTGTCCAGGGTAATGCGCACCTTCCACAGCTCATGAGGTTTGTCCAGAAAATGGGAAACGGGGGCGTCATATTCATCTATCAACAGTACTACCGAGCCTGCCTGTCTGGTATCCAGAAAGTCATCCAGCATATCCTTGGCTTCTGCTGTGTCATCACAAAGAAAGTCAGGTGCGACCTCTTTGATCCTCTTGAGCATTTGACGCTTGAACGAGGATTTGAAGACCAGGGCATCGTCATAATCCATCTTGGAGAAATCAAGACTCAATACGGTATTGCCGCTGAGGTCCTGCTTGATGTTCTCGGGCTGTTCCTGCCACCAGCGCTCCAGTTCCAGTCCCTTGAAGTACTCGATGCCGTGAGTGAAGAAAGAGCGCAGTGTGGAGCACAGCAGGGACTTGCCGAAACGCCGGGGACGGGAGATGAAGACGGGAGCCCGGGTGGTGAGGAAAGAGCCGAGAAGTCCGGTCTTGTCCACGTAGATGGCATTGCCTCTGCGAATTTCCTCGAAGGAGGTTATGGCATTTGACAGGGGTTGCAGCTGTGTCATTTGAACTCCCGAATATTCATGCTGATCCCGGATGGTATCTGAGTTCTTTTGAACCTTTCGGTTATTTTATCAGATAGAGTTTGCCGGCCGCTGCGGGAAGGGTCAGCTTAAAACACGCAGTACCGTGTTTTAAGCTGTCAAATCAAAATTGCCAATGATGATTATTATAGCACTAAAATTAAAACGTCAATAAATATACGCAAAAACAAACATAAGATTTAAAAGGTTACATAATTGAAATTATCCGTTCTCAGTCATGCCAAATTTAGGCGCCAAATGATATTAAGGCAAATAAAAGAGTAGATATAAAAATTACATGCACGCCCAAAATACTCACAGAGCGCCCAATCTCCGATGCACTGTACTCAGGCACGGACCAATCTCCTGACCGCTGCTTCTTTATGTTAGTGTTTTGACTTTTGCACGAGTGCAAAAGTCAAGTTAAAATAAGGCAGAATTTAATTTGACGGATTATTTAACCTCTTAATATCATCTCTGTTTGTAAGCCTGCCATGGTTGCCGATCGTTTGGGCTTTAGGCCCGTCTTTTTTGGGTATATTACCGCGCTGTGGGCCGGATTTTGCTGTGCCGCAGTTCTCTTAGGCGGCTGCGGCAGCATCCTTGAGGATGAGGAGCTGCGCGCCTATCTCGCTCCCGGTGTGCCGGTTGCTCTCACCCTGAGCGTACCGCCTGTGGAGCGGGAAACAAGACAGCTTATGACCATTACGCACGCAGAGCAGCGCCACGCGCTCATCTGTCTTACGGCCCTGCATGGCGGGATACTGCACTTAAGCGGACTGAGTATACAGGGAGTACGGCTCTTTGAGGCAGACTATGACGGGAGCACGCTTAAGACCAAACTGCATTTGCCGCTTAGCGGTCTGCCCGATCCTGCGCAGGTGCTGCTGGACATTATGCTGTGCCTGTGGCCGGTTGAGCAATTGCAACCCATCCTGCCTGCAGGGTATCGCTTAAGCACCCGGCCAGACAGGCGAGTGCTGTATGATGACCGAGGTGACATCCTCTATGACATCGCCTATACCGCCTCAGGCGAGATCAGCTCTCTTAGGCAGCAGCGCTTTGGCTACTCCATTGATTTTCAAGAGCTCTAGAGTTTCATAACAAAAAGATACAGGTTAACACTCACATGGGACTTGGTATTTATCTGCATGGCTTTGCGCTTGACTGCGCCTTAGGCAGCAGCTTAGACGAGATAACCCGCAACCTCGAAGCCCTGCGTGCCCCCGGTCTTGGTGAGCGCACGGATCTGCTCTTGCAGGGCAGCGTCTTTGTGGGGCAGGCCACCGCCGAGGGCGCGGCGCTGCCGCCGGAGCTTGCGGCCTACGACAGCCGCAATAACCGCCTGTTGGGCGCGGTGTTGGATGAGCTCGATGCAGAGATTAAGGCACTTATTGATCGCTATGGACCTGCGCGGGTGGCCGCCGTGACCGGTACCTCCACCTCGGGACTTGATGAGGCCGACAAGATAGTGTCCTCCCGCGCGCAGGGCTCAGATTACGCGCCTTATCGCTACAACCAGCAGGAGATAGGCGACTCTGCGGGCTACCTGAAGGCGCGTTATGCCCTGCAGGGGCCCTGTTATACCGTCTCCACGGCCTGCAGCTCCACCACCAGGGCCCTCATCAGCGCGGTAAGACTCATTAAAAGCGCTCAGTGTGACGCCGCCTTATCAGGCGGAGCCGACACGCTCTGCCGCATGCCCCTCAATGGTTTTGACAGTCTGCAACTGGTCTCCCGCACTCCCTGCCGGCCCTTTAGTCGCGATCGGGCGGGGATCACCATCGGCGAGGCCGCGGGGGTGGCGCTGCTGAGCAGGGAGAGGGCCGCACTGGAGATTTTAGGTTATGGGGAGTCAAGCGATGCCTACCACATCTCCTCCCCTCATCCTGAAGGCTGCGGAGCCAAACGGGCCATGGAGATGGCCCTTGACATGGCAGGCCTCAATCCCGAGGATATCGGCTACGTCAATCTGCACGGTACCGGCTCCAAGCTCAATGATGAGGTGGAGGCCAAGATCATGCACGAGCTCTTCGGCACTCAGGTCCCCTGCAGTTCCACCAAATACCTCACCGGCCATACCTTGGGGGCCTCGGGCATTTGCGAGGCGGTGTTATGTGCCCTCATCCTCACGCGTTCTTTGTCGCTGCCGCCGCAGCTGTGCGACAGCTCGCCCTTGGACGAGAGCCTGCCTGAGTGCGGGCTGATCACTGAGCGTATTCAGCTCAAAAGACCCATTATCATGTCCAATGCCTTTGCCTTCGGCGGCAATAACGCCAGTATCATCATCGGCCTGCACCAGGAGGGGTCTGCATAAGATGAGTGCTGCTGCAGCCACAACGCCGGCCTACCTGCCTGCGGCAGCTTATCTGCCGCATCAGCCTCCCATGATGTGGCTAGATGAGGTGCTCAGCGTGGATGAGCGGGGGGCGCGCTGTGCGGTGACCTGCTCGCCTGAGGGCGTCCTGGGACCTTTTTACAACCCGCAAGGGCAGCTTGGCTGCAGCTGCCTTATCGAGCTCATGGCTCAGTGTGTGGGCGTGTGGTCGGGATACTGGCAAAAGGAGCGGGGGGAAGCGCTTACCGAGATAGGGCTGATGTTGGGCGCCCGCAATCTTGTTTTTACCCCCGACTGTCAGCTGCACGGACAGCGCCTGATTGTGGAGGCCACGCTGCTGATGCAGGACGGGCAGATGGGCAGTTTTGAGTGCCGGGTAAGCGCCGCACAGCCCGCGGGGGAGCTGAGTCAGCTGGCCTGTGGCAGACTTAATCTTTACAGCGCCGGCAGCGCGGAGACGGCAGCCGTGCTCAGACGGGCACAAGAAGCCAGAGATGGTTTTAACTGTAATTCCCTACCATGATTCTAACTACAAATCTCCGATAAATCAGTGATCGGTCCCGATAAAACCCCAGGCCATAAACTGAGGCTGAAACTGATTTTTTCTAATGACCCCGTAAAAACAGTTAGTTAGGCTGTGAAA
>JAFUGP010000141.1 GCA_017469335.1 Succinivibrio sp.
GCAAATACCTCAAAAATACCCCTATCCGACCACCCCTGGGCCTACTCCCGGGCGGCAGAATATGCAAGCATGGTTTTTTAAAGAGCACCGTTGGCGCTAGGCCAATGGTTTGAGCCTAAAATCGAACTGCAAAAGTAGAGAACTTTTACTTGAGCAGTTCGCTTTTTCAGCATACCTCCATCACACCCACCGCATCATCAATACTGCCCCGACGCAGACTGCATCCTTGTGGTCCTGAAACTTCAGCGCAGCACTTTTGCAGCTCGCCAACAGATCTTTGTTGCTCATCTTCTTCCGGAGCCGCCTGATGTCCTCCACTCTTCTCGTTCCGGGCACAATCTTTCCAGATCCTGGAACCGCCAGTCCTTAGTCACTTCCGGCGCAGCCTCCTTTACCGCATCGAGACACGGTCGAAGCGCCTGCCTGGTGTCCCACGTTCTATCTCCAACAGTCCTCCACAGCAGATCAACTGCTTCCCGAGGATAGTCACGACAGCACCCGGCATCAAGCAAACGGCGGCACAGCTCATAGCAGCTACCCAACTTAACAAGACTGTTCCCGAACATCTTAACCGCCACCTCAAAGTCCTCGCCCGAGAGCACCGCGAGCAACGCAAGCTCCTCACTTAATTCCTCTGTCCGCCTGTTCGCGCTCACAGGTGAGCACCATTGCCACCACTGCCTAATCTTGCGCCAATACTGTCTCCTGTCGGCCGCATCATTTAAACTCAGCCTTAACGCATGCGCCATCGTCGCCAGACCTTCAGGCGGTAGCGCCCCCAGGCACTCTTTCCAAAAGCTGCCGCCCAGCCCCTTGACACCACTCTCGAACGTGCTGCACAGCAGATAGACGTACCTCTCAGTGCAATCATCCAGCACATCATAATGCCTAGCTGTTTCCCGAAGAGAATCTTTGAGCGCCGCGACCATGTCCGGATACCAACCGCCTCTGCACAAAAATGCGTACCAGAACACCCCGGCATCTTCGCAATGTTCCCAATCCAACAGAGAGTAGCACTGCTTTGCCGTCCAGACCTCATCGTAGTAAAAAAGATCTGGCATCATCTCGCACATCGCTACTCTGGCAGCAAAGACAGCCTCCTCGCAACCGGCCAGTATTCGCTCCAGAGCTTTCTTGCACCAACTCCAAAGACATCCGTCCGGATCCTGCTGCATCAAGCGAACTACGGCTTTAGCGCACCGCCCCGCAGGATGCCACAGCGCGTTACTGAACATCTCCTGTGTTGGTGCTACACGGCGCTGCTTCGGTGCCTTGACAACATCAGCGCATTTCGCTGCCGCATCTACAATATGATCGCATAGCTTGATAAAACGCTCCTGACTCCAGGATGTATCCGCGCAAAGTTCGCCCTGCTCCACCCACAAAGCCAGATCTTTTATGCAGCTTGCAACTTGCGTTCTCGTCAATCCTGACAACCCTGATGCCGCAATGCCTACGGTGGATGCATTCAAACGCGCAAATCTAGACTCATGCAGAGCCGTGCTCAGTAACTCTGCATCAAAGAATCCCCTTCTCAGCCAGCGCACTATGGTTACCAGGCTCAACCTGGCCTTTATCCTGCAGAACTTGCGCCACCGCTCGTACTCATATTTACTCTGATCCTCGCTCATCCCTCCCTTCAACAAGCCATTACGCCATAGGGCAAGCTCAGTCCAATCCGTCGGCAGATCCTCAATTTCAGCATCAGGATCGACCATTGATACCACCTCAAAGCTGGCATCCTCTTCTGCCAGATCGCGACGGCGAGCCTTCTCCAGTGTATCCAGAAGCCCCTTCCTCCGATTCTCAATGTCTTCGGGTGCCACCCCCTCCGGCGCAAAGTTCTCAATGATCCTCTTAAGCCGCTCGTACTGCCTTGTGGAGAGATCCGGTGCCCTGCTTTTGAACAGTGTCCGCACTTCTCTTGCGCACAGAGGCTGCCACAGTATTTTGCCCGGCTCCCGCTCCAGCCTGTTAAGCCACATCTCGTCAGTGATCACACTCCCCTGCGCGGCGGCAAACAGCCATAGCCTGTAAAACAAAGGCCAGTCAAGCCTCTCCCACTCCTCAACAAGACCAAGAGCCGCCTCTTTGTCATGATCTGACAGCCATAAGAAATCATCACGCACACGCTCAATGAGAAACACCCAGTCCCGCTGCACCATTCTTTTGCCGACACCATCAATGCGGGGCAGAAACCAGAGTGAGGGATCCCGATATTGACTGACCAGCCCCAGCGTTTGCATAATCTCCCAGCACTCTTTAAGCGCCGCCATACTCTCGCGATAGCAGCGACACAAAAATCCGTTCCCTGTGTTCTGTCCTAACTGAAAGTTACTCGGAGCGCCGCCGTTCAGCACCATCTCCAGCGAGAAGATTTCGCAGGGCTTCATCTGATCTGTGGGAGAGATGACTCCTTGCTGATCCTGCCTAAAGCTGAGAACCTTAATGCGCGGCTCCACCAGTCCACGGTAGACGTGCCTGATCTGTACATCCGCCCCATGACCGCAGCCTGCAAAAAAGTCATTCCAACTCAGCTTTTCCCGGTTGTTGCTGCAGGCCATCTTCCCTGAGCGGGCATACTCCCACATAAGCAGCATAGGCGCGGACACCATGCCCATTCCCGCTACGCACCCTCCGCTACCGACCGGCAAGGCACCACCCCCGCTCCCTTTGGCCTGTGCCGCCAGCTGATCCCTTATCCCTAGGGAAAAACGTGGATGCAGCACACCTCCGCATCGGCACACCCATGAGAGCAGTTCAGGGGAGTTGAGGTTAAGCACCGCCCATTCTGTCATGGCATCCAACACAGCATCTGATCTGGCGAAGACCTGCCCGTCGCCGCACAAACTCATCGCCATTATCTCGCGGTGCACAGAGCTCCTGCGTAGCAGGCTGCAGTTCAGAGCCTCATCGCCGCGATCCCTTCCCAGCCCGAATGCCCACATGCTCTCGCTGCCCAGGTGAGACTCAACCAGAGCATCCAACCAAATTGCAGGAGACGGATTAACTTTTAAGAACCTCTGCGCAGCCATGCCGCTGGGATCCAAGAGCGCCCTACGTAGCCTCAAACGCTCCCGGTCGGAAGGCGTAGCGCCGTTAGCATGAGCTCTCAGCACCCTTTCCACCTCGGCGGCCTTGCCTTGCGGTCCTTGTTGCACCATACCTCCCCACTCCCTCACTATGTGGTGCAGTGCGCTGTGACGGTCTTTTTTATCGTACAGCAACGCGTCGACGCCTCTCTGCTGCCAGAAATCCCCCTGCTTTTTTTTATCCTCATCAGTCCCGTCATAGGCACAGAAAGCCCATATGCTCCTTCCATCGCCTAACCCTCCTCGCCTGTCTGCCGCCAGCGCGTCCAAGGCGTACCTGACAGGAGCATCGCCCGCGCTGTAGCCGATGAGGCACACCGAGTAATGAGCGAACAGGTCCGAGACCAGGCGGGCGGCCCATCCCTCGCTTATGTAGGCTCTCCCGAAATCTGCGCTGCTGATGACCAAATTGGCGATCAGTTCTTCGCTGTCCCTGCCCGTCTCATCGCGCTGCGGCAGTCTGCCGTGCAGGTAAACCAACCCGTCCCAACGCCCCGGCTTTAGAACAGGCAGGTGGGGCGCCGTATAGCTCTTAAGCGCCTCACCCGTCCCCTCTTTCTCTGCGGCCAGGGCGAACAAAGAATCGAAGTTGGTGGTCACCAACTGCCGAGTATCCCGGTATCGCGAAAGAGCCAGCAGTGCCTTGTGCGTTGCCAGATGCTCCTCCTTGATGGACGGTTCTACTGCCAGCAATGCGGACACCGTCTCTTTCAACTCGCACTCTGTCACGGCGTCATCCCCACAAAGAAGCTCGTTGAGCACCATATCGCAGCCGTTCTGCCTCATGCGACCAGCGAGTCCCTTATCGGAACGCCTAAAATGGCGAAACAGCTTTCTGACCAGCCCCGCAAAATCAGGGAGCCTCGCCGGCACAGCAATACCTGCTCCGCAGAAAAACACCAGCACCCCCTCCTCCTGTGCTCTTACCATCTCATCAGGCAGGTCATACCAATCCTTAACCACTCTCTGTACAGCTCTCTTCATCTTACGTATGTATCCTAAACATAACTGTAAACGCCAAACAGGAGGTGATCTAAGCGCGTCTCCCTGCCTGGCACTTCCATTTAAGCATACCTCCAGTTTTGGCCATAATTCGGATGCCCCCCTCAGAAGGCCTGTTTTTTTACGTGGTCAGGGCGGCTTAAGCCTGCCCCCACCAGCTGCCCGACTTAACCAAGCCTTCTGTGGCAGCAATCAGGTCTTTCTGCGCTTTTTTAGACCGTCCCTGCCAGAAACGCTCATGCTACAATCACCTCAATTGACCGCATCAGGAGTCTTTATGGCCAACAACCTCTGGGACCACGATAGGCACAACATCTGGAAGGTAGGCTCCCGCTGGGACAGCAAAGGCAGGAGGGAGCGCAGCATTCTTGAGATCTTTCTGCGCAACAATGTAATCTTTGTCGGCGGCAAGTATGCTGATTATTTCAAGAAGAGCCTTAAACCCGGCGCTCTGGTGGGCATCGCCGACGGTGAGAGTGTAGTCGCCCTTGCGCTGGTGATAACCAATCCTGGCACTGTCGAAGAATTGGGGATCACCATCCCAGCAAATGAGGATCCCCACGCCTGGACTTTGTCCCTTGAGGAGTGCACCCAGGCCCCCTGCGTGCGTGTCCACATAGTGAGGATCGAACCGCACCTGGTTTACTGCCAGGGCGAATTTCACCGTGTTCGCAAAAAAGAAATCTGCGACGCACTCTATGAGTGCTGCGCGGCGTACTGTGATAGCGGTGGATCTAATAAGAGCCTCACAGTCAGGCCGATTCCCCTCAGTGATCAAGAGCACCTGATCTCTCTCGGACGTAATTTGAATCCCACGCAGCAGACTCCAGACACCCAGATAGTTCAGGCCAAGGCCGAAGGCGCCAGAAAGGTCTACCTGGCAGGCAGGTACGAGCGCGATCCCAAGTTGCGAGATGAGGTAATAAAAGAGCACGGCACGACCTGCATGGTCTGCGGCTTTAATTTTGAACAGGTATACGGAGAGTTGGGCAGGAACTACATCGAGGTCCACCATAAGATCCCTATCTCCGATCCCAATGCGCCTGCGCACCCCGATCCCAAGCATGACATGACGGTGCTCTGCTCCAACTGTCACTGCATGATCCACCATTGCCGCAACAATGTACTCAGTATTGAAGATCTGAAAGCCCAGATCATAGCTGCACGCCGCAATATGCCTGGAGATCACCCCCGATCGATAAAGATGAAAGGGGATGGGATAACGCCTCGTATGGAATCATAACTAAATCAAGGACACCCCCATGACCCACCACCGCACAACCAAGACCGCAGATCCCACCCCTGAGCAGAGCCTCGACGCCTTGATTGCCGAGATGGAGCATCTAAACTTGCAGTTTGAGTCTCTGCGCTCATCTTGCCTGTTCTTGCTTGAGAGGATCGCCCCATTGCTCATTGAGGCTGCCGATCTTGAGCTTGACTCCGGCCTGCCCGCCGATATCTCGGGCCTGTGCGCCGAGTTAGAGCGCCTGTGCAGCCTGGAGCCTGCCTCACCTACAGACTCCGCTGCTGAGGCTGCCACTGTGCCCTCTTTGATAGAGCGCATGCTCTTCATCATGCGGGAATTGCGCAAGTTGCTGCCCAGACTCCACTCACTGATCACCGATGCCAGAGAGATCCGCCATCTCATGCAGCTCGCAGCATCAGATCGGCAGGCTGAGGTTACTCAGAGGATCGCGGAGTTAATGAATAAGCGCATTGCCAAGGTGAGCGATGGATGCAACGAGCTCGTTGCACAGGTAGACAAACAGCTTGAGGAAGCCCGTAGGCTGCAGCTTGATCTCACTTCTACCATTCCCGATGAATTAGCCCGCCTGAACGACACATTAAGAGCTATGTTTGAGCCCGGCGCAGCACCTGCATCCACACCGGGGCCCACCTTAGACGAATTTCTTGACCGAAGAATAGCCATAGCCGACAGAATTCAGAAGCTGGCGGCTAAACTGAGCAAGATGATCATTGCCGAGCGCAACAAACAGGCGGCCGCCAACTGAGAGCAGCCAACCTTCACACTAGACCTTTGTTTTGCCTGGAAGATCACCCGGCGCTAAGGATAGATGGGGACTTATTCGCTGCACCTTACGGCGCAGCGCTATTTTTACTTTTTCCCGCCCGACACGGCAGCCTGCACCGCCTTGATCTTCTCCTCCGGCACCAGGAGCAGTTGCGACTGCAACGCGGCCGCCACGCTTAAGACCAAATTAAAGGAAGATCTCTTGCCGTTCTCCAACCTGCTGATCTCAGACTGAGTGGCTCCGCACTTATACGCCAGCTCGCGCTGTGACAGGCCCGTGGCTTTACGCGCGTCAGACAGCATCTTGATCAGCTTGGACTGAACGTTCTCAATGTCAGCTTCTTCCACTTTCTGCAGTAGGCTGTAATCTATGTATTTGCGATGCCTTGACATACTCCCCCGCCATCATCAAGACAGTTGGTTTTCACATCAGTAGAAGTCGAATACTGTAAAGTATTGCCTATTGTTTTATATTTGCATCTATCACAACAGGCAGGTAATCAGAGCTGACTGCCTGCCTGTTGGATATTTTCTAGAGGAAAGACATAAACGACGGACGCACAAAAGTTCCGTTAAAAGCTCCGTTATTTATGGTGACTAGCATTATAAGGCATTTTGATATGGGCGGTAAACTCACCCACCCCTGAGACTTGGCTTAGGTCTCAAACATCTCTCCAGCGCCGAGCAGTTCATTCCATCCTTCCTTGCGCGTGAGAGTGAATGACGTGTGACCTGAGCCCGTTCTTGCCGCGTTACACGGCTTGAAATGCGGCATCAAGCCCTCTCTTGCCACGTGAAAGTGAACGAGCTGCGAGAGAATCGCCCCCAACCGTGCGCTCTTGTCTACGGGCACGGTGCCCTCCCCATAGCAGCCCGCATCATTACACCTTGCCGGAATAAGACTTTGCAGGCGAGCCTTATCCCCTGTGCGCCCACGCTCCCGCAAGAAGTACCGCATGTAGCTCTGATTCAGACACGATCGCTTTCACACCGCACTCTTTTATGTTTCATCTGGTGATCTGCCAAAACCCAGACACCACAGCCCCATATCCAACACCTTCATGTCGGGGTATTTGTTCCATTCCTTGAAGATCTTTTGATGCCCCGGCGCTCCGTCTCTATTTTTCATCTCCCTGCAAAGGTCACACAGAGCTTTCAAAGACCCTTCATTGAAAGTTGCTTTGATCTTCGGATAGTAAAGTCGCAAAGCCCGCTTAAAATACCCATCATAGGCCGGCACGCAGCCTAAAGCACCGAGCATGATCTTGCTGACGCGTGTATCCCAACTCTTAGTACCTGTTTCGTGCCTGGTACCGTGATAATAGCCGATGATTTTATCCTTGAGTTTCATCACCTCGGTTGTGTGTTTTACCATCTCATTGCAATCAAGCCCGCGCAATTTTTTATATTCCATGAGGATAGGAACAAGCCCTTTATGGTATTGATAGTTACGCTGCAGCAAAAAGGAATTTCTCAACATCCCCCAACTGGCAAGGTAGGCAAAGAGATTCAGGGCCAAGGATTCGGTGAATTTTTCTCGTTTTAAGTCGGTTGCTGCGCTCCACTCTTTAAATGCTAATCCGAAGCAGCTATAACACAGGTCCCATGAGTTGAACCTGTGAAAATCCGTATTCACGGCTTTCAGACGATACTGCTCGGCGGCCAGTAGCAAGTCTTCAAGCTTTTTGTCTTTATTTTCACTATCTATGAACTCTCGCGCCTCGTCAATGCTGACGATCTTTTCATCATTAACGCTACCGATTGGATTGGTGACGATGTAGTATTTGGACTCGTCAGCACTTCCGCTGACCAAAAGGTATTTGTCACATCTTTGGGCAATGATCCGGCATGTTTTGCCTTGCTTATCATTTGTTTGTTCTGACATCAGCATCACCTATGAACCTGTGGTCGAACCTGTCTAAGTATAACTTGCCAGCGGTGTCTTTAGTCAGGCGGTGCAATTACCACGTTTAACCTCGGGCGACTTACAATCTTGTCCCGCGTAAGTTAAAGTTTCACCCCCGCAGGACTTAGCGTTCCAACCCGCTTGATCTGTAGTTTTGCTGCGCGAGACTTAGCAGATGAACCCGCGCGATCTAAAATTCCGCCCCACAAGAATTACCGCCCCGCTCTTTAGCATCGCCACCACCAGTCCCCGCCTCACCAGTTCCGGTCCCATCAGCACCATCAGCACCCCGCCCATCGAGCCCCTTTTAAGCCCTCCCCGGGCGCCCACGCTCCCCTCCCGCGGCCACAATCTCACGGACGACAACCTGTCCGCGCCCCACCCCAAGGGTCATGCTTGCACTATTTTTGTGCACTTTATGACGATCATATCCTGAATTGCGCTGAGACTAGGATGTGCACGTGCCCACCTTTAAATCCCCAGAAAAAGTGTGATCTATCTCTTGCTTTTCCCGATCTCACTCGCTAAGATGCGCACTCTTGTTTGGACCTGCGTAGTCCGTTTTTTGTCATTTTTCGATCTGTCGGTTACAGGTACGGCGGTAACGCTCTTTGTGCGGCGGATAAGTATTAGAAGGAATATACCCACCATGATGACCACCGTGTCTGCTCCAAGGCAGCTGCCCACCGCCTCGCTCAAGACCTCCGGCGCTGTTCCGCTTTCCTACCTCAAGGGCCTGCACTGCCCCGGTGCCCGGGAGTTCCTGCGTCCTGCAAACTTCCGCTCGGTGCTCAGTTACGCCCACGAGAGCCTCTCCGGTGCGCTGTCACTGCACATCAAGTGCGCCACCGCCAATGAGCGCTCCCTCTTTGAGCTCAACCTGCGCGATCTTGAAGATAAGCTCGCGGCGGCGGACACCGCCCACAACGGCTCTGTCGCGACGGGATCTTCACTGCCGGCTGCCGCCTACACGGAGTCTTACGCCGCCCGGAACTCCGGCGTCTCGCACCTGCCGGAGTGCAGCTCGATGTTAGACCTCAACCGGGCCTTCCTTACCGATCGCTGCCCGCTGAGCGCTCAGGTGGAAAGCTCTCTTACGGCCCACCATTTAAGCGCGCCCACCACCGTGTTTGCCGACAGGTTAGGCTCAACCATTTCCCTTAAAAAATACCGCTCGCTGTGCAAGAGCCTCAAAGTGCGCTTTACGCTGTCCAACGGTTTTGAGAGCGACGCGGTGCTCTGGGAGAATCCGGAGAGTGACGGCGACAAACCCTCCACCCGGACTGTCCGCGCCGATCACACCGCGCGGCGCGGCAAAGCCTGGGCCACGCCGCAGCCCTGGTCGGTGGAAGGCTTCTATCAGTTAGCCTATGAGCGCAATTACTGTACCCTGAGCGTACTCTTGATCCTGGTAAACCTCTACGCGCTGTGCACCCGCCACACCCAGGATCTGGTGCGGGGCACCTTAAGTGCTCCCGCGTCCGCCCGCCCACGTACCGGCTGTTGGCCTTACTCCAACTCAGCTGCAGGACCAAACGACGCGCTGCGCCTGCACTCCCTGCCCCGGCAGCTCTCCTGCTTTATCAGCGCGGGGGTGTGGCTGGAGCTCAGGAAATTCTTGGAGACGTTGGGGCTTTTGAACGGACTTTGGCATTACCCGGATTTCCCCACCTTCACGCGCTTATTGCGCATGCTGCTTGAGAGCCGCTACGGCACCGATGGCAACGGCTTTTTGGTGCGCCTCGCCCGCTGTGCCCGATGCAACGCGGCCCATGTGGAGTTCATCAATACCCACTCCGCCACCGCGCCTCACGGCCCCGGTGAGTGGTACTTTGATGAAGGACACAGCGGCTACCGCTACTTAAACGGCAGCAATATCTGCCCGGTCTGCCACTGCACCAAATCAACCTACATCGAGCCCAATCCCCATGATGAGTGGGTCTACCGCGAGCTCTGAGCAGTTCGCCAAGACAAAACCGCCGTCTCCCCGGCCTGCGTTGGCGGAAGGAGACAGCGGCTGCATAAAGCAGATCCATTGTAGCGCATTCCCCACGGGTTTGGACGGGGATCTACGCACCTCCGCATATACGCTTATGCGGCCTGCTCTCCTGAGCGGATCTGCCCAAGCAGAGCTACACTGACCTTAAGAGGACTTGACCACATGAAACACCCAAAAGCACAGAATGACCGCATCTATTATGACGACTCGGCTGAGTTCGTCGCGGGACTGGTGGCGATGGTGGAATACTACGCGGCTTATTTTCGCGTCCACCAGGGCAGCGGCAAACTTGATCCCTTCATCAAGCTGCTGCACGACATCATGGAGCAGATCCGCCTCAAGTGCCCTCAGGAGATCGTCGGGGCCTTCACCGATTTCAAGGAGGCCTGCGAGAGTCCCTCCTATTTCGTCACCTTTGCGGCGTTTACGGAAAAGTTGCTCACCAAGCCTGCGCAGAGCGACTTGCGCGGTGATCTGGATCGCTGCATCAAACTCATTGAGGAGAGCGGCGGTGCCACCCCATCCGAGCACGGCGAGCTGGACACCCACTTAGAGCGCCTAAGTGCCTGGCTTGTCCCCGCCCATGAAGAGTTGCTCGACCGTCAGAGCGGCGTGCCCATTGGGGAAGGCCCCTGCTTCAAGCAGCCCTTTGCCTGCGTGATGCTGCCTTTTATCTTCTCGGTCTTTGCCTATTTCTTCCGGGATTGCCTGGCACTGTATCAGCAGAGCACGGAGTGTGATGAGGCGGTGTTTGAGCACTTATTACGCATGCTCGATGATCTGCAGGGTCTCAACGAGATGAACTTCCGATTTCTTTCTGCCTTACCCGAGGAATTAGGCGGCAACGCTCGTCCGCTGTAAGATCCGCTAAGGTAAAAACAGGTGCCCCTAAGGCAGCCCGGACATAAAAACGTTAACGTTTTTCAGCAAGACAACCTGCCGGAGAAAAAGAAAAGCCCGATCCTAAGACTAAGACCGGGCAGAGATAAAACAACGAATGAATTGTAGCGGCATTATAGCAGATTAGGCGCTATTGCGCTGGCTCTTACCTCAGAAAGCTCTTCAGGACGAATCTGGGGGAGAGTACATCGGGGAAAAGCGCTCCAGCCTGGATGACTGCATCAAGAAGCTCATGGATATCGAGTGCATTAAGTACAACGGCCACTTGGTACTGCGCGACAGTCTGATTCGTTGCCAGAAGGATTTGACCACGATTCTGGGATTACCGATATCCAACCTCACAATCACTTGACCTGGCAAGCTTCGTGCAATGCGACTGTTTAGAATTGTTAAATCTTTCAAGGTGATTGTAGCTGATAATATACTGATGTTTTGTGTTAAAACTCAAAGACGTTAACCATAGGTCTATGAATGCAAAAGAAATCTTAAATTGTGACCCCCCCCCCCCAGAAAAAACAAATTAACAGAAGTATTATTTTTCAGCCCGTTTTTGCTGAGGGTATTACTTAGGAGTTTCAAATGGACCAATCTGATGCTATTGAGTTATTGACAAAGAACTCAGAATCCTTAAACACTTTAGATACACGAGATGATTGTGCTCCATATGTTGGAGATTGTTATCCTA
>JAFUGP010000142.1 GCA_017469335.1 Succinivibrio sp.
AAACATGATCAAGACCATCAAGAAACGAGGGTATGGCTATCCTGATACTGAATATTTCTTCTTAAAGATAATGGACGAAAGCCGTAAAAAGGAGAGGTTCTAAAAGATGCCGATCCCCCTAAAATATCCATTGAACCAAATAATATTTGAGGTTTTACCCCGCAGGACGGCCCGGCGCACACCGGGTCGTTTTTGTTTGTGGGCTGTGAAAACCTCGCCGTCTGATAAGTCAGGCGGCAGATCATCAAGGAGATACAAGTACATGGTAAAGCACACTCTCAGCGCGGTACTGTTAGGCTGCGTCCTCTGCAGCCTCGCGCCTGCCCAGGCTCAGATTGACTGCAGTCAGGCTTTAGGGCGCATCGACGTGCAGGGGGAGGGTAAGGCCTTGGCCGATCCCGATCTCGCCGAGCTTAATTTCACCATCCGCGCCACCGGCAAAAACGCCCGGGAGACCCGCGCCGCAGTGGAAAAGAATATGGCCTCCTTCATCAACTCGCTGGTGGCCGCCGGGGTGAAAAAAGAGCAGATAGCCGCCGACAACATCACGCTCAATATCCGCTATGTGCAGGACAAAAACAACAAACGCCTGTTTGACGGCTATGACGCGACGCGCTCGGTGCGGGTTGATCTGGAGGATTTCTCCCTGATCCCGCAGATCACCGACATCGCCATGGACAGCGGCCTAAACGGCATCGAGGGCTTTGTCTACAAGATAAAGGACGAGAGCGTCTTGAAGGTCAAGGCCCAGGAAGACGCCATCGCCGACGCCAAGGCCAAGGCCGCGCGTCTGGCCTCAGGCTTTGGCATCAAGGACTACCGTCCCTGCAACTTGAGCTTTATGGAAAGCGGGGCGCGCCACTATGCCATGCCCATGCTCATGAAGGCCTCTGCCCGCAGCCTCGGGGCGAGCAATGATGCCGTGGAGGCGGAGTACACCTCCGACAAGCTGACCATCAGCGCCTCGGTTGCGGCCTCCTTTGTCATCGTGCAGGATGACTAATTGCGCCTGGAGCTGCTGGCACCGGCCCGGGACGGGCACATCGCCCAAAGCGCCATCCGCGCCGGGGCCGACGCGGTGTACATCGCAGGTCCCGCCTTCGGGGCCCGCCGCGAGGCCCATAACAGTATTGAGACGCTGCGCGAGATCTGCGAGTACGCCCATTTTTTCGGCGCCGCTGTTCATCTCACCTTAAACACGCTGCTCTGCGACCATGAACTGGGGGAGGCCCAAAGCCTCATCGGCGCGGCCTATGAGGCCGGCATCGATGCGCTCATCATCCAGGATCCGGCGTTATTCTCCCTGGATATCCCCCGCGATCTGCCCCTGCATGCCTCCACGCAGTGTCTCATCCACAGCGTGGAGCGCCTTAAATTCTACGCGAGCTTGGGGGTGCGCCGCGTGGTGCTGCCGCGCGAGCTGACGTTAGAGGATATTGCCCTCTTTCACCGCGCCTGTCCTGACATTGAGCTTGAATACTTCATCTCGGGGGCCCTGTGTGTCTGCGAGAGCGGCAACTGCTTTTTGTCGGAGTATCTGACCGGCCGCAGCGCCAACCGCGGCTGCTGCGCGCAGCCCTGCCGTCTGCCCATGGTGTTGGAGCGCGACGGCGTGGTGTTGGAGCAGGGGCATCTGTTAAACCTTAAGGACAACCGGGCCGGCGCTTACCTAAAGGAGCTGTGCGCGGCCGGCGTGACCTCCTTTAAGATTGAAGGACGCCTCAAGGATGAGGCCTTTGTGGTCAATCAGACCGCCTTTTTCAGGCAACGCCTGGACCTGTTGATGGCGCAGTCTGCAGGAGGGTATGAGCGCGCCTCAGCAGGCCTCTGCACCCGCAGTTTCACGCCCGATCTCAAGCGCACTTTCAACCGCGGCTTTACGGCGGGGCTCTTGGAGGGCAGCAGGGATGATCTGGCAGAGAGCCGCACCCCCAAATTCCGGGGCCCGCAGGTGGCCAGAGTGCTCAGCCGGCGCGGCAGCCCGCGCCAGCCGCTGCAGGTGCTCTTAAAGAGCGGGGTGACTATCCATCCCAGTGACGGGCTGTGCTGGTATGACGGGCAGGGACAGCTGTGCGGCCTTAAGGTCAACCGCCTGGAACTGCGGCCCGAGGAAGACCACGGCGTGCCCCGCCCGGGCGGCGCCGAAGATAAGCTGCGTGAGGCGGGTTTGTACCCGCACTGTGAGATAAGGATGCCTGAGGGTGCCATCCTCTATCGCAATTATGACAGTGCCTTTGACCGGGAACTGCAGGATAAGCACTGCTGCAGCCGCACCCTGCAGGTGACGCTGCGCCTTGAACGCCGTGCCGCAGGCGTGTACATCACCTTGGAAGATGAGCTCGGCCGGCGGGGGGAGGCTGCCCTCGCGCTCAATCCCGATCCTCAGGCGCCTTCTCTGCCGCCTGCAAGGCTCCTGCAGGTGCTGGGCAAGTGCGCCGACGAGCGTCTTGAAGTCAGCGTGCAGCTTGACCCCCAGCTTGAAATACGCGCCGCGCTGGGCAGTATCAACGCCGCCCGCCGTGAGGCCTACGCGCAGCTTTTGCAGGAGCAGTTAAAACGCAGGCTGCCTGAGCTGCCGCCCATGCAGGAGCAGGCTGCGCCGCTGCCCTGGCCGGAGGCGCAGGTCGATCCCAGAGTGGTTCTCAACCAAAAGGCCCGGGAGTTTTACCTCGCGCATGGGGCCCTAATCGGTGAGGAGGAGAAGCTCAGGCCGCTGATGACCTGCGCTTACTGTCTCATAGGCCGTCACTGCGGCGGCCGGCCCCCGGGCGGTAAGTGTGAGGTAAAGCCCGGCCGCTACGTGCTTAAAATCTCAGGCCATGAGTTTGTGCTGCAGCCTGACTGCCGGCACTGCCGCATGCTCATCAAGCCCGTAACCGGGCGCAGGCGCGCGGGGCACTGAACATGACCGATCAGAGTGTGATGGCGCAGGATCTCCTAAAGGAGAGCCAGACTTGCGCAACTGCGCCGGCAGAGGAGCCCAGGGGCCGGAATACCAGGCAACCTGTGCACCGCGCGCTCACGCTGCTGCCCGAGCAGGTCTTAGGCCGCGGCGGGCTGTGCGAGCGCAAGCTTGAGGGGTTTCGCGAGCGTGAGGGTCAGCTTAAGGTGACCTGCGCCATCTCCCGCAGCATTGAGGAGGGGACACTTCTGCTTGCCGAGGCCGGCACCGGCACGGGCAAGACCTTTGCCTATCTCATACCGGCTTTGATTTCCGGGCACACGGTCATCGTTTCCACCGCCGGCAAGGCCCTGCAGGATCAGCTGCTGCACAAGGATCTGCCGGTGGTGTTCAAGCTCCTGGGGCTGCCGCGGGATGATTACGCGGTGCTCAAGGGACGCTCCAATTACCTGTGCCTGAACAAGCTCTATCGGGCACAGGATGAGCTGCACGCCCAACAACGCCGCGGCAGCCTTGATTTTGATGATGAGGCGGTCAGCGCGGATACGGCCTACCTGAACGAGCGGCAGTTGGATGAGCTCTTTGAGTTTGCCAGAATCAGAATTTTGCAGGTGCAGTCAGGTGATCCTGAGTGCGATTTTGCCGATTTAAGCGCCAGGGTCAACGCCAGGGTACAGGCCCGTCTGGGCAGTGACCGCCTGACCTGCCGGGGCAAAAAATGCTCTCAGCGCGGCAACTGCTTTTACTATGCCGCCCGGGTGCGGGCCCTGGCGGCGCGGGTGGTGGTGGTCAATCACGCGCTGTTTTTTGAGGATCTGCACTTAGTCGATCACTTCAGTAAGGAGCCGGAGAAGCCGCTGCTGCTGCCTAATTACGGCACCATCATCTTCGATGAAGCCCATGAGCTGCCCGATTGCGGACGCTCTCATCTGACGCAGCAGCTCTCCTCCGCTCAGGTGCAGCGGGTATTAAATGATTTGCAGGCCCTGCTTAAGGAAGAGCGTGAGGCCCTGACGGGGGCGGCGTTGCAGGCCCGCGCTCAGGTGCTGGAGTGCCTGATGGGGCTGGATTGGTATTTTGAGGATTACCGGGGCACCCGCCACAACATCCTCTTTCACCGCTATGAGGATTATGACGAGGATAAGGCCACGCCGTTGGCGCGCTTTGAGCAGCCCAAAGAGCGTTTTTTGAACCTCTGCCGGCTGCTCTATCGTTCTTTGCACGACCTGGAAAATCAGCTTTTTGAACTGGTGCAAAGCCGCGGCGAGGAACTCTACGGGGCCATGTTCGACGAAGTGGCGCTCTTTCGGGAGACGCTGGTGGGACTCATGCGCTGTGACGATCCCAAGTCCAAATATTACGGCACCTATGTGGGCACCGCCGAGGTGGGTAAAAAAGGTTTTGAGCTCAAATTGATCCCGCTGGAGATTGCAGGTGAATTCGGCACCTATCTGCGCAAGGCCCGGGAACAGCGTGTCGCGGTGATCATGACCTCGGCCACGCTGACGGTGAAAGGCCGCTTTGACAAGCTCAGGCTGGATCTGGGGATTGAAAAGAGACAATATCAGAGCGTCATCGCTCCCAGCCCCTTTGACTACCGCCGCAACTGTGCGCTGTACTGTTCGGACCGCTTTCCCCTGACCGACGATCCTCACAGGGAGCGGGGCATTGTGGAGAGCTTAAGCGAGCTTATGTGCGCCATGCAGGGAGGGATTTTCTTTCTGACCACCTCCCGTCAGGCCCTGCAAAAGGCCGCCGCCGCCCTGCGCGAGCTGTTCGGGACGAGCCGGGAGGTGTTCTGTCAGTATGAGGGACTGTCCAATCAGACCATGTTGGAGCGCTTTAAGGAGCGCGGCAACGCGGTGCTGGTGGGCACCTCGTCCTTCTGGGCGGGGGTGGATGTGCCCGGTCAGGCCCTTTGTCTGGTGATCATCGACAAACTGCCCTTCACCTCCCCGGGCGATCCGCTCTTTGCCATGCGCTGCCGCAGCTATGAGCTCAGGCAGGCTCAACCAGGCTCACCGCGCAGCAGTTTTCGGGCTCTGGCCCTGCCTGAGGCGGTCATCGAGCTCAAACAGGGCGTGGGCAGGCTCATCCGGCATGAGCACGACTGCGGGGCGCTGGTGATCTGCGATCCCAGGATCAGCAGCAAAGGCTACGGCAGCACTTTTTTGAACTCCCTGCCTGAGATGCACCGCTGCAACAGCCTGGCCGAGCTGATGGAATTTTCCAAAAACATGGGTTTGTTCACCCCCAAAACAGCCGTTTTCTGATATATCTGAGGGCGCACGATAAATTTTTCTGCCCGAACCGGGCCGGCAAGGGCACTTTGGTTTGACAAGGAGGCGCGGCGGCGTGCCGCGAATAAGGTATGGTCCTGCTTGGTATTGAAACTTCCACGGAAAACTGCTCGGCTGCGGTGATGGTCAGGGACGAAATCATTTCCATTGCCGAGGTCTGCTCGCAGCGTCACGCCGAGCTTATTCTGCCCATGATCGACGAGGTACTGGGCAAGATGGGCGTGGAGCGCGGTGATTTGGAAGGCATTGCCTACGGCATGGGCCCGGGCGCCTTCACCGGGGTGAGGGTGGCCGCCTCCACGGCGCAGGCCCTGGCGCAGGGACTCAAACTCAAATGTGCCGGAGTGTCCTCCTTAGAGGCGCTGGCGCTGCAGGCTTTGTATGATCGCGACGAGGAGTACGCGGTCAGTGCCATCGACGCGCGCATGGGCGAGCTGTATGTCTGTGTTTACCGCTATGGCCGGGGCTTGGAGCCGCTCTTTGAGCCTAAAGTGCTCAAGGTGGAGGAGGCGCGCGAGCTCATCAGGCAGAGCCTGGGGGTGAACAGCGCGGTGGGCGGGGGCAGCGGCATGGATCTGCTTTATGCCGCCGGACTTAACAAAAATATACAAAAACGCTCGCAATTTCCCGATGCAGAGTATATAGTTAAACTAGGTGAGTTACTGTTTAAGGCGGGCAAGGAAGTAGACCCGTCTTCGGCACTGCCCACTTATGTGCGTGATGAGGTCGCCAAAAAGCCGGCTCCACGCAAGGGAAAATAATCATCAGCTACACGGTGCTTACGAACTATGGCCATGACCGTTGATGGAACTTACGTCGATTACTCGGTGATTCAGAGTGCGCACAACCGCCGGCGCATCGACGAACAGCAGGGGCTCAATCCCGATGAGGAGGCTGCCAAGCGGCAAGCTTCCGTCACTGAGGAAGAGGTTGTACCCCAGATCCCTCGTGAAGACCAAAGTCAGAACACTTTCAGCCGTGAAGATTTCGAGCGTACCTACTCGGAGGCCCGCACCGAGTTGCAGGTCGGCTCGGGCAGCGGCAGGGCGGCCATGTATGCCGGCGTGCAGAACATGGGCCGACGCGATGAGCTGCAGAGCATGCTGGGTTTCTCCGTCTACGCCTGAGAGCTTTTTGCTCCGTCAAAGGCCGCTGCAAGTCAGCGGCTTTTTAGTGCCCGCCGCAGACCGACAGTCTGACCCCTGAGCTGATTGCGCCCTGAGCGCCAGGTCTCTTCAGTGGGCGGCCGGCAGCAGATTGCTGAAGTAGGCGGTTTTGCCTGAGAGCACCTCCTCATAAAAGCCCTGTTTCCACTCAATGTAGGTGAGGGATCCGTCAATCCGCTCGCGCTCGCGCTCAAGCTCGGCTTTTTTGCGCTCAAGCATAACAAGGCGATCGGGAATGGAGTCCTGACCCTGCAGACACAGCCGGAGGTATTCCTTCATCTCGGCGATGCTCATGCCGCACTTTTTTAAGCAGGTCAGACTCTTGATCCAGGCGACATCGTGATCGTCAAAGATACGATGGTTGTGCTTATCGCGCTTGACGTTTGGGATAAGTCCCTGATTGCAATAGAATTTGAGCCCCTCATAGCTCAGGTCGGTCGCGGCGCAGACCTCGCTCATCGAGTGCATGAGATCCCCCTTACCAAAAACTTCCAAAAAACACTTGACCGGTAGTAACTACCGCCTGTTACAGTGTCAAGGTAGCATTGAAAGGACTTCGATGCAAGTTTGAGTTTTCGCAGGAGTGAGCTATGCAGTTTCAACAGGTTGCGGCACTTGCCGCGGGAGGATTCATCATCATGGCAACTTTAGGCGGTTGTGCCACCCGGAGCACCACCATGTCTGAGATCGCGTTTACGGGCGCTGCCGATTTACAGGAACTGCCCGCAGGTGAACGGATCAGCCCCAATGCCAATCCCTTCGGGCTGGTCTACGAGGGCGCACTGGTAAAAAACGAAGCCGGGCAGGTCAATATTCATCAGGTGAGCTATGTGTTAAACGGCAACCTCATTGCCGCTAACCTCTACACTCCGGCCGGCTACGATCCGGCACAGAAATATAAGGCCATCGTGGTGGCCCATCCCAACGGGGGCGTCAAGGAGCAGGTGGCCGGGCTCTACGCGCAGCGCTTGGCCGAGGCCGGGTACATTACCCTCACAGCCGACGCCTCTTTCCAGGGCGGCAGCGGCGGTCTGCCCAGGCATCTTGACCATCCGGCCTTTAGGGTGGAGGATATTCACGGCATGGCCGATATCATCGCCTCCTACCCCGGGGTGGATGCCGAGCATATCGGCGTGTTGGGGATCTGCGGCGGTGGCGGGTATACCCTCAAGGCCGCGCAGACCGACAAGCGCCTCAAGGCGGTGGCCACGCTCTCCATGTTCAACTCCGGGGTGGTGCGCAAGGACGGCTTTTTAAACTCCGCCACCTCAACTACCATACAGCGTCTGCATGAGGCCTCAGAGCAGCGCGCCCAAGAGGCGGCCGGTGCGGAGCTTGCGCTTACCCCCGCCACCGAGAAGGCGCAGATCAGTGAGGAGGTGTTGGCCAAAATGCCCGATCTCTACCGAGAGGGCTATCTCTACTATGGCAAGACCCACGCTCACCCGGGCTCTACCTTCCAGTACACCGTGCGCAGCAACCTGGATCTCTTCAGCTTTGATGCGGCAGCCGGCATGGAACTGATAGACCAGCCGCTGCTCATGATGGCAGGCAGCAAGGCCGACACCCTGTACATGACGCAGGACTGCTACAAGAAGGCCACGGGCACCCGGAACAAGGAAATGTTCCTAGTCGACGGCGCACACCACATCGAGACCTATTACGTGCCTCAGTATGTCGATCAGTTTGTGCGCAAGCTCACCGATTTTTACGCTGCCCATCTCTGATGACATTAAGCCGGCATCACTTGGGTGCCGGCTTGCAGAAAGTCAGGTGAGGCCGTTTTTTTGATTCATGCTCCCGTCTGATGTCGGCGTCTTTTCACAGGCACGGTGATCCCGGGCGCGAAGCAGCGCCGTCCTGGCTTAATCGGCCCTTCTGGCCTGGGCCCAGCAGCGTTTGCCCTTGAATACCAAGGCAAAATGATAGATGAGAGGACATCCCTCCTTGCGCAGTTCATGGTCGTAGCGCTGTTTTGCTATCTGCCCTAAGGCCTCTTCCTGCAGGGCGGTTATCTTATTGATGCCGTCTCTGGCGAGGGCTTTTTTGAGTTCCACTACGGCCGAGACCTCCTCGGAGCGCAGGATAATGTCAGAGTAGCCTAAGCCACTCTCCTGATTGGAGCTTACTAATTCTGGTTTGCTGACGGTGCCCAAAGCGCCTAAGATAAAACCGTGATAGAAAGCCTCATAGCGGTTGTCGCGGAGACTTACGTAGTTTATGAGCAAATCCTCCACGCTGTGTTGTACCTTGTCAGCATCACCTGAAAGGAGCGCGTCAACAAGTGCCTGTGCTCCGGCCACCCACTGGTAGTTTTCCTTGCCGAAGATGAATCTTGCTTTCTGTTCAAAGCAGTCGAGCACCTCCTTGTTGGGGATTTTGATCTCCACCTTTTTGTCGGGGGTGACGTTCACTGCCGTAACATAGCCCGTCTGCAGCATCATGCCCAGCATGGCATCCAGGCTGCTGTGCTCATCCAGCTCCGGGTAGGTATTGTACTCAGGAAAGTCAATAAGCTCGGTACCGCCGTCCAGGAGGTGCTGTAATCTCTCCGAGTCCTGAGCGTTTTTGCGTCTCATGCAGATTTCGATGATGTCATTGCCCGAGGTATTGGCCCAGAAGTTCTGGGGCTGCACTTTTTGGTCGGCGGGAGTACGCAGGGCTCGTTTGCAGAACATGAGCACGCTCCAGGGACAGAGCATGGACGCCCCGGAGAAGTTATAGCCGTCATACCAGTCCATAACCATGGGCTCATAGGCGG
>JAFUGP010000143.1 GCA_017469335.1 Succinivibrio sp.
ATGAATACTCAAATTGAAACGGAGCAGCAGCGCTACTTAAGGCTGCTGTGCCGCAGCACCCACCTGCCCTCCATCACTGCGGCGATGTGCAGTGAGCTGTGCACTCTGACGGATGATGAACAGCCTTCGCTGTTGCTGGCGGTGACCGTGCTTTATCTTAAGCTGCAGCACGGTGATGTCTGCGTTCGCCTGGAGCGCGAGAGCTTTGCCGAGGAAGTAGAGCGCTGCAAAGAGGCGGCACAGCGCGGCAACGCTCTGCCCTATGAGCGTGAACTTGCCGAGCTTATGGGGAAGCTGCTGAACCAGGATGACTATTTCTTAAGGGTAGACGCCCAGCTTAAGGCCCTGCAGGAGCGCAACCCGACCCTGCCGCTTCTGACCGATAAAGGGCGTCTGTATTTAAAGCGCTACTATGACTATGAGTGTCAGGCGGCGGATTTTGTGGCCCACAGGCAGCGTCAGTTACCTGAGGCGGCGCCGGAGCGGCTTGGGGCCCTGTTGGATCTGCTCTGCGGCAGCAGTACGGATGAGTCAGGGCAGATAGAGCGGCAGAAGTGCGCGGTGGCGCTGGCCAGTCAGTCCGGTTTCTTTGTGATCTCAGGCGGGCCCGGTACCGGTAAGACCACCACGGTGACCAAGCTGTTGCTGCTGTTGCAGGCCCTAAGTCCCAAGATGCTTAAGATCATGCTGGCCGCTCCTACCGGCAAGGCCGCCGCCCGGGTCAGTGAGTCGCTGACCGGGGGGCTTGGTTTTCTGCGCAAGTCTTTGGCCGCGGTGCCGCCAAAGCAGCTGGAGGCGGCCTTCGGCAGTGTGGAACGCTTAAATGAACTCTTAGATAACCTGCCGCAGAGCGCCCAGACCGTCCATTCACTCCTTAAGGTCATACCTCATCGCAGTACCCCTTATTTTAACCGGGTCCACCAGCTCTCCTGCGAGGTGCTGGTGATTGATGAGGTCTCCATGGTGGATCTCCCGCTGTTTGCCAAAATCTGCGCGGCTCTGCCCGAGCAGGCCAGGCTCATCCTGCTCGGAGACAAAGACCAACTCTGCTCGGTGGAGGCAGGCTCGGTACTCGCTGACATCTGCAAAGTGCTGACCGATCCGCATAAAAACCTTCTGGATCAAAGAGGGCGCGAGAGGCTGGCACAGGCTCTGGGACTTAAGCTTGAGCAGGTGGACAGCCTCACGCAAATCTCCGCGGGGGCCGCCGTGCTCACCAAGACTCACCGCTTTACCGAGTCCATTGCCGCGCTCTCGGCACTGGTCAATAACCCCAAGCTTGAGAGGGCAGAGCGGCAAAGCGGCATAGAACGCTGTCTGTCCGCTCACGCGCAAGATAAGGATACCCCGCTGGCTCTGCATTATTACGAGGATGCCCGCCAGGCGCAAAAAGAGATCTGTGAGCTGGCCTTAGGCGAGCATGGCTACGCGCCCTATCTTAAGTTATTGCTCGACGGCACGGTGAGGACTTTTGAGGCTGAGGATCCGGAGCCTTTGAACGAAGTTTTCACGGCCCTTGATAAATTCAGACTGCTCTGTTCCAACCGCGAGGGAGTGCTGGGCATAGAGCAGCTCAATGCCCGTCTGGAAAAGCTCATCAGACAGCGCTATTACCGCGGCGCGCTGGAATGGTTTCCCGGTAGGGTCATTCTGGTAACCCGTAACAATCCGACTTTGAAGGTGGCCAACGGCGATGTTGGTTTCTGCGCTCCGGACACCCAGGGTCAGCCTAAGGTGTGGTTTAAGAAAGAAGCCGAGATCCTCGCCTTAAATCCGGTGTATCTGACCGACTATGAACTGGGGTTTGCCCTGACCGTGCATAAGTCCCAGGGCAGCGAGTATCAGCATGTGGCCTTGTGCCTGCCTCCGCGCGACAACCCGGTACTGACGCGCGAGCTCATTTACACTGGCATCACCAGAGCCAAGAGACAACTGACGCTGTTCTCACCTCAGGAAGTGCTGCTTGATGCCTTAGACAAGAGCATACGCCGCGAAAGCGGCCTCAGTGAGCGATTGCTGGATACAGGCTCTGCCCCTGCAGGTGAGAGCTGAAATCAAAGCACCTTAAGCGCTTCGGTCTGCTCCAGGAGATCGGGGGCAGTCTCCCCACCCTGGAGCAGCACCTGCGCCGAGATGTAGAGGTGCTCTTGATGCGTCATCTTGGGACGTGA
The DNA here is from genome assembly GCA_017469335.1 of Succinivibrio sp. Lineage (GTDB taxonomy): Bacteria > Pseudomonadota > Gammaproteobacteria > Enterobacterales > Succinivibrionaceae > Succinivibrio. The sequence continues at coordinate 2,172 of JAFUGP010000143.1, forward strand.
GGCTTGCAGACAGGAAAGTTCAGGCAGCGCAAACTGCAAGGCGGCCCTGGCCATGGCCGGCGCATCCTGGTATACCGTAGAGTAGAGCCCGCCTTGTTTGAGCTCCGCCACGGCCTGGGGAATGCCGTCTATGCTCAGGATGGGAATGCTTTGCCCTGCCTTGCTGTCAGGCGCAGCGGAGGGCAGGTTGAAGCCCGCCTCGCGCAGCGCTTTGAGTGCACCTAATGCCATCTTGTCGCTGCTGCAAACCACCGCCTCAAACTGCACTCCTGAAGAGAGCTGTTCTTTGGTGATAGCGTAGGCCACATCCTCCTGCCACATCCCTTCTTTTTCCGCCACGATTTTCAAGGGGAGCTGCAGACGTTTGGCCAGACCCTTGAAGGCCTTGACCCGGCGCGCGGCGGCAGGCTGGGCGCCGTTGCCCTTGATGAGCAGCAGCTGCAGCTTGCCGTCAGAGTTGAGATCGACCTGAGGCTGAGTTTGCCACAGCCGGTTAAGTGCCGTGGCCTGCAGAGCGCCTAACTGCCCGTTCTCGCTGCCTACGTAGACAGCCTGGCCGTAGATGTTCAGGGCATTGGCACCCGGCTCGGTGGCCAGAAAGATAAGCGGCTGATGACCCTGACGGCTTTTGTGCGCGGCCTGGGACGAGGAGGCCTCATCCGTGGGGATCATGATGATGGGGCCGGGCGGATTAGGCAGGGACGCGACGAAAGCTGCGGTATCCTCATGGCGTCCCTGCCCCTGGGTTAGCTCAAGCTCAAGTCGGCACTGTGCGGACAGATCCTCCAGGGCGGTGGCCAGCTCCCGGTGAAAGCTGTTGTTAAGGTTGGCGATGTAAACCTGCAGTTTGGGCGGCGTGGCAGAAAGCTCAGTTGTGGCGTCATCAGCCTCCGGGGCAGAAGCGCTGCCCGGGCCACAGCACAGGAGTGCTGCCGCCAACACGAGAGACGAGCGTATCCGGGTGGCTGAAGTGCTGATCATGACGTAATCTGAGTGTTTGTTGGCGAAAATGTCCAAGGCGGTGTTCACGTCTGTCCGGTACTGATTTTAGCGCAGTCTGACTGATATATGGGAGCAAACCAGGTGAAGAGAGCGTTGGTGTGTTGGTTTTAACGGTCGCAGGTTGGTGTCTGTCGTTCATGGTGACCGCCTTAGCTCTTGAGGGTCAAGAACTTCGTAGGTCATGACGTGACCTCAGGCCGCAATTTTAGAACTATGATCAAAATCAATTTGACTTTTGCAAAAAGGATACTATAATCAAGATCCGCTGTCGCAAGACAGTGTGCGGCCTGAGCGCCGCATAGCTCTTTAACAGGATAAACGGACAATCTGTGCGGGTCCTTGAGAGGACCAAAAGAGTTTCGTGTGAAACTTAGGGTGACCGGTAGCTGTATGGTAAGTACAGGTATGGGGATACTTTGAGGGGAGACACG
>JAFUGP010000144.1 GCA_017469335.1 Succinivibrio sp.
GAAATCCAGGTACAGTACGGCGTTGCCGCTGAGATCCTGTCTGACACTCTCGGGCTGTTCCTGCCACCATCGTTCGAGGTCCAGGCCCTTGAAGTACTCGATACCGTGAGTAAAGAAAGAGCGCAGCGTAGAACAGAGCAGGGACTTGCCGAAACGCCGGGGGCGGGAGATGAAGATGGGAGCCATAGAGGTGAGGAAAGAGCCGAGCAGACCGGTCTTGTCCACGTAGATGGAGCCGCCTTTTCGTATGTCCTCAAAAGTATCCGCTCCCAGAGACAGTGGTTGCATCTGTGTCATGAGATCTCCCTGTGTGTGCTGATCCCAGAGCTTATCTGAGCTACTTTATCCTTGAGGTTATTTTAGCAGATAGAGTTTGCCGTTGAACTTAAGGTATGTCTGCCGTTTGAATCACGGGGCCGGGGCAATTTATGTCCTTTTCAAATATGTGTGTCAAACGCCTGCGCCACTCATTTTGGTCAAAATCTCCTTCATGCTGTGACGCACATCAACTCTTGTGCTAGAATTTTCCCATCTTAAGTGCAGTTTGTTCACTTAAGGTGTGTGATGCCCTCAGCCAGGGCATCGTTAAAGGCGGAGCAACAGTAAGTTATCCGACCCTCATTAAGCCAGCCTGTAAACCGGAGAGGATTTAGGGCGATGCTGTTCCTTATCACCAGGCAGTACCACTACAGTAAGCGGGCAGGCAAAGCTTGTCGCGCCTGCATTGTCGCGGCTGCTTTGGTGATGGCAAAGTTTCCTAATCCCCCTAAGTTTACGGCCCCGTCAGCGGGCATTGGCCTGATTGAGGCTTGAGGAGATCTTATGTCCGTAACCGTGATCCTGCCTACCACCTTACGCAATTTCACCGCCAAAGAATCAGAGTGCACCGTAGAGGCAGGCAGCGTGCAGGAGGCTCTGGAGGCTCTGGTAGCGCTCTATCCTGAGGCCGGGCCCATTATTTTTGATGAGCAGGGGAAGATCCGTTCCTTTCTGAACATTTTCGTCAACTCCGATAACGTGCGCTACGCAGAGGGTACGGCCACGCCGCTGCATGACAACGACACACTGACCATCATCCCGGCCATCGCCGGGGGCAGCGGGGAGGGTGAGGCCCGGACAGATGAAGAGGGTGCGGGATCTGCGCCCTCAGAGGATAAGCCTCAGGCCCTGATCCCGCCTGAGCGCGCCGTCAAACTCGATAACGATGAGGTGCTGCGCTACAGCCGTCATCTGCTCTTGCAGGAGATTGGCATCAAGGGACAGAAGAAATTAAAGGGTGCCAGAGTGCTGGTGGCCGGCGCGGGGGGGCTGGGGGCGCCCTTGTGTTTGTATCTGGCCGCTGCCGGCGTGGGTACCATCGGCATTGCCGATTTTGATCTGGTGGATGCCACCAATCTGCAGCGGCAGGTCATTCACGGTCAGCGTGACATCGGCCGCCCCAAGACCGCTTCGGCGCGCGACAGCATCCGCGCCATCAACCCCAAGATCAAGGTGGAGGTCTTTGAGGGCTTAAACGCCGACAACATCGAGGAGATCGTCTCCTCCTTTGATGTGGTGGCCGACGGCACCGACAATTACGTGGCCCGTTACCTCATCTCGGATGCCTGCGTCAAAACCCACAAGCCCGATGTGTTCGGCGCCATCTATCAGTTCGAGGGGCAGGTGACGGTGTTCTATCCGCCATACTCGCCCTGTTACCGCTGCCTCTATCCGGCGCCGCCGCCACCGGGGCTGGTGCCCACCTGCTCGCAGAGCGGGGTGTTGGGCGCCATCGCCGGCATCATCGGCTCTATTCAGGCCAACGAGGTCATCAAGCTCTTGGTAGGGGGCGGTGAGCCGCTTTTGGGCAAGCTTTTGACCATGGATATCTGGCACAACCGCTTTAACGTTCTCAATATACCCCGCGATCCTCACTGCGTGACCTGCGCTAACCCCGAGAGCTTGGGGCCACTGACGGAGATTGACTATGAGGATCTGTGCGGGCTCAAGCAGGAGGCGCAGGAAGAGCCGGTTGAGTCTATCGAGGCGTTGGAGCTCAAACGCCGCTTGGACGCCGGGGAGAGCATCACCGTGGTGGATGTGCGCGAGCCGCATGAGCGAGCCATCGTCAAGTTCCCCGGAGCGGTGGTGATCCCGATAGGGCAGCTCTCCCGCCGCCAAAACGAGCTTGATCCCACCTGCGACACCGTATTTATCTGCAAAGAAGGACAGCGCAGTATTCTGGCCATCCGCACCTTGCGGGAGGCCGGCTATACCGGGCGTTGTTTTAATCTCAAGGACGGCATCAATACCTGGGCACGCGACGTGGACCGTTCGCTGCCGCAGTATTAGCCCTCTTAACTTTACTGTCATAAACAGGAGAAATCGCTATGACACAACAAAACACCGGCATCAACGCATTAGGCCTCAACGAAGCCTACAACCTTGCCAACGTCACCAAAACCCGCCCGCAGTTTCGCGCCAGCACTCCCAAGTGGCTGACCCGCCTCTTGGAGTTCAAGGGCCTGGAGACCGGTCTGTACCGCGTCAACAAGGTGGTGGAAGGTGACACGCCGCTGGATGTGCTGTGCAGCCAGACCAAAAAGAGCGATGAGATCCCGCAGGGCTTCGTGCAGTACGAGAGCACTCCCCGCGAGTACCGTTTAAACTCCATCTCCACCATCTTAAACGTCAACACCGTGGTGGACGATATCTTCAGCTCCCCCTACGATCAGACCAAAGAACAGCTCGCTCTGGCCGTGGAGAGCCTGCGTGAGCGTCAGGAAAGCCAGCTTATCAACAACGATGACTACGGCCTGCTCAAGAACGTCCCCGACTCGCAGCGCCTGCTGCCGCGTCAGTCCAACGGCGCCCCGACCCCCGATGATTTTGACGAGCTGCTGACCAAGGTGTGGAAGGAGCCTTCCTTCTTCTTAGCCCACCCGCGCGCCATCGCCGCCTTCGGGCGCGAGTGCACCCGCCGCGGGGTACCGCCGGCCACCGTCAGCCTGCAGGGCGGTACCTTCATCACCTGGCGCGGCGTGCCCATCATCCCCTCCAACAAGCTCCTGGTGGACGGCCTCAAGGAGCCTAAGAGCCAGAGCGGCAAGACCTCCATTCTGCTCATCCGCACCGGCGAGGCCAAGCGCGGCGTCATCGGTCTGTTCCAGGCCGGGTTGAAGAACGAGCAGGGCCGCGGGCTGGCGGTACGCTTCCGCGGCATCGACGACAAGGGTGTGGCCTCCTACCTGCTCTCATTGTACTGCTCGGCCGCCATTCTGGCCGATGATGCCATCGCCGCCTTAGATGAAGTCGAGGTAGGTGAGTATCATGACTACAGCATCTAAACCCGAGCAGTACGATCTGCCCTCGGAGACGCAGCTGCAGCAATGGGCCGCAGCTTACTTCCCCGAGTTTGATCCCAAGGTGTGCTCGCAGGGCATCAACGCCCTCGCCGCCGAGGGTGATACCGCGATCATCGAACGCGCCGCCGCGCAGGGTTTGGCTGCCGCACAGCGCTTTGACACTGCCTCCGCAGGCGAGCTGAACTTGCCTTATACGGGCGGCGCCGCCATCCCGCAGGCAGTTGAGGCGGGTGTTTTGGATCAGGAAAGTGAGGGCACCGCGCTGTGGAGCTCTGTCACCCCCTGGTGGGAGAGTGAGACGGCACAAAGCAGTGCCGCAACTGCCCCGGCCGCCGCGCATACTCAGGCCTACTATCGCGGCGTGGGCACCGAGCAGGGCACGAAACCGCAGCAGAGCGTGAGCTACGCTCCGGTGGTGGTCTCGCAGAGCGCCGCACAACAAGGCGGGGCTCAGTCCGTTCAGACCGCTGTGCGGGAACTGCAGCAGCCTACGCAGATAAGGGTGGGACCGCGCAGCCTGGACTCAATCCGCGCGGATTTTCCCATTCTGCAGGAGAGCGTGAACTCGCATCCCCTCATCTGGTTTGACAACGGCGCGACCACGCAGCGTCCGCAGCAGGTTATCGACCGGCTGTCCTACTACTACCTGCATGAGAACTCCAACGTGCACCGCGGTGCCCACGAGCTGGCCGCCCGCTCCACCGACGCCTATGAGGATGCCCGGCAGAAGGTGGCCGATTTCATCGGCGCGCCCTCTAAGGACAATATCGTGTGGGTGCGCGGTACCACCGAGGGCATCAATCTGGTGGCCGCAGCCTTTGTCAGGCCGCAGCTCAAACCGGGAGATGAGATAATCGTCTCGCTGCTTGAGCATCACGCCAATATCGTGCCCTGGCAGCTTATCGCGCAGCAGACCGGCGCCGTGCTCAAGGTGATCCCGGTTGATGAGGCAGGCGATCTCAACCTTAAGGCCTACGAGAGTCTCTTTACCCCCAGAACCCGCTTTGTCTCGGTCACCGAAGTCTCCAATACCTTGGGCACCATCACCCCGGTTCCCGAGTTAGTGCAGATAGCCCATCGTCACGGCGTGCCCATCTTAATTGACGGGGCGCAGTCGGCGGCGCATCTGCCGGTCAACGTCACAGCCTCGGGCGCGGATTTCTATGTCTTCTCGGGACATAAGATCTACGGCCCTAACGGCATCGGCGCGGTCTACGGCCGCAAGGAGCTGTGGGAGCAGGCCTCGCCCTATCAGGGCGGGGGCAACATGATCCGCGACGTGACCTTTGAGCGCACCATCTACAATGAGGCTCCGGCCAAATTCGAGGCCGGCACCGGCAGTATCGCCGATGCGGTGGGCCTAGGTGCGGCCTTGGATTACCTCACTGAGTTGGGCATGGCCAATGTGGCGGCTTACGAGCATGAGCTGACACAGTACGCCGTGCGTGAGCTCAAAAAGGTCAAGGGTCTGCACTTAATAGGCGCTCCGCTTAACAAGTCAGGCGTGCTCTCCTTTGTGTTGGACGGTTATGACGTCACGGCCGTGGGCGAGCACTTAAACCGCTACGGCATCGCCGTGCGCGCCGGACATCACTGCGCGCAGCCGGTGCTGCGGCACTTCGGGGTGGAAGGTACGGTCAGACCGGTGCTCGGTCTGTACAATACCCCCGCCGAGGTGGACGAGCTGGTGCGGGCCTTGTACGCTTTAGTCTGAGTGTTAGTTGACATCAAGGGACGGGCCAAGGCCCGTCCTGTTTGAGCGCAGGCGAGGATTAGGACAAGTGAGATAAGGGCGCCATGCGCACCGACCTAAGGCCAAAGTGATTTTTTAAAGATGATTTCTTATCATACTGTTATAGTTAAGATCCTTTTTGCTTTAAGGTTGCTGTTTGCAGGATAATGATTTTAAAACCGCGGCAGTTTTTCAGATAAATTCCCAAAACCTCGAATAAACAGTTTGGGTGTGAGAAGATTATCCTGAGGCCGCCGCAGGACCAGGGCCCGGTCAGGCAGCTGTGGGGATTTCTCAAAAGCACACAAGGAGTGGGTGATGAAAGTGGAGGTCGCCTCCAAAATCGCGGTGATCGCCGATGAGGTGCGCGCGGACTATAAACGAGGGCGTTGCATTGACCGCATGGAAGATGTGTTCAATCAGCCCGATCGGGAGATCATTTTTGCCTGTCTGCGCAATCTGCTCAAGGTGCTCTATCCGGGCTACTACCGCGACAAGAACTTCAAGATCTACAACCTTGACAACACCATCGCCGTGCTCTTGGAGGACATCCTCTTTCACCTGAGCAAGCAGGTCTACATCGCGCTGCGCAACGCCAAGACCAATCCTTTTGAGGGCAAGGAGGAACTGCACGAGTTCGCGGTGGAGGCCACGCTTGATTTTCTCGCCACCATCCCTGAGGTGCGCTCCTATCTGGAGGATGATCTCAAGGCCGCCTTTGAGGGCGATCCGGCCGCCTTCAACTACTCGGAGATCATCATCTCCTACCCCGGGCTCTTTGCCATCTCCATCTACCGTCTGGCCCATGAACTCTACGAGCTCAACGTCCCGCTCATCCCGCGGGTCATGACCGAATACGCTCACAGCCGCACCGGCATTGACATCCATCCCGGCGCCCGGATCGGGCGGCACTTTTTCATCGATCACGGTACCGGCATAGTCATCGGGCAGTCCACGATCATCGGCGATCACGTCAAGATCTACCAGGGCGTCACCTTAGGGGCGCTCTCCACGCACGGCGGGCAGTCGCTGAGCAACCAAAAGCGCCATCCCACCATCGAGGATAACGTCACCATCTACTCCAACGCCTCCATTTTGGGCGGGCAGACCGTCATCGGGCATGATTCGGTGATAGGCGGCAACGCCTTTGTGACGCACTCGGTCAAGCCCGGCACCCGGGTGAGCGTGAGCACGCAGGAGCTCAAATTAACCGATATCCGCCGCGACAGCGGGGCCAAAGATCCCCAGGACGAGTGCTGGTACTACATCATCTAAGGAGTTTTTATATGGAATTTAACACGTTATTACTGCGCGGCAAGGAGGTCAACCGCTACGCCTTCGGCGGCACGCAGCCCTGTATCAGCCAGTCTAGCACCTATGCCTACCAGAGCGCCGAGGATTTGGAGAAGGTCTTCAACAACCGTCTGCCGGGCTTTGCCTATACCCGGGTGAGCAACCCCACCGTCGATGCCTTCGAGCGCAGAGTAAATGAGCTGGAAGGGGGGCTGGCGGCCCTGGCCTGCTCCTCGGGTATGGCCGCCGTCTCCACTACACTGTTGAATTTGCTGTGCTCAGGCGATGAGATTATCTCCTCCAACGCGCTCTTCGGGGGCACGCTGGAATTTTTCAGGGAGCTTGAGAAGTTCGGCATCACCACCCACCTGGTGGACCGGATGGACGTGGACAGCGTCGCGCCGCTTATCAACGACAAGACCAGGGTTATCTTCACCGAGATTGTGTTCAACACCAGTTTGGATGTGGTGGACGTCAAGGCCTTAGCCGAGCTCGCCCACTCCCATGCCCTCCCGTTGGTGGTGGATGCCACCACCGTGACGCCCTTTATCTTAAGGCCCTTTACCTTGGGGGCGGATATTCTGGTGCATTCGAGCTCCAAATATATCACCGGCAGCGGCAACGCCATCTCCGGCATCATCGTGGACAGCGGGCGCTTTAACTGGGATTTTGAGCGTTTCAAGGCGCTCGCGGACTACCGCAGGTTCCAGCGCTATGCCTTCATCGCCAGGTTGCGCAGCAGCCTGTGGCGCAATTTAGGCGGCTGTCTCTCGCCCTTCAACGCCTATTTAAACGTGGTGGGGCTGGAGACTCTGGGGCTTAGAATGGAGCGCATCTGCCACAACGCCCACGCGCTTGCCAATGCCTTGGAGGGGGTGGACGGGCTTAAGGTGACCTACCCCGGTCTTGCAAGCTCGCCTTACTATGAGCTGGTGCAAAGGCAGTTCAACGGCCTGGGCGGGGGCATCATAAATCTGCGGACAGGCTCGCGCGAGCGTGCCTTCGCGCTCATGAACAAGTTAAAATATGCCTCGCTGGCCACCAACATCGGCGATCTGCGCACGCTGGTCATCTATCCTTTGACGACCATCTATCAGCACATCGATCCTAAGTCCTGCGCGCGGGTGGGCGTGTATGACGATACCCTGCGCATCAGCGTGGGGATCGAGGATGAGCGCGACCTAATCGCGGACTTTTCCCAGGCGGCCGCCTTTGAGAATTAATTTGAGAGGAGAGAGCTATGGCAGAGGAGATTAAATTTGACGACTCCATCGACATCACCGATGTGACCTGTCCCATCACCTTCGTGAAGGCCAAGGTGTCCTTGGAGGAACTGGAGCTGGGGCAGGTGCTCAAGATCCATTTAAATCAGGGCGAGCCGTTGCAGAACGTGCCGCGCAGCTTCCGTGACGAGGGTCAGGAGGTGCTGCGCATTGATGATTTGGGCGACGGCACCCATGAGGTGTACGTCAAAAAGCTGGTGGAATAGCGCTCTGCCTCAATAAGACAGGCAGGGATTTTAAGTTGGGGCCAAAGGGCCTACAAGAGGGAACAGACACATGAAACTTACCGTAGCAGGCGAGAGCAAGGACTTTAAGGACGGCCTGACCGTGGCCGAGCTTTTGGTTGAGCAGAAGGTGGATACACCGCAGTTTGTCACCGTCTCGGTCAACGACAATTTCGTGGACAAGGAGAATTTTGACAGCACCGTGCTCAAAGAGGGCGATGTGGTGGAGTTTATGTTCTTCATGGGCGGAGGTGCCTGACATGGCCTTTACTAACGAGCAGCTGCAGCGCTACTCCCGGCATATCATCTTAAAGGAAGTGGGCGCGAAGGGGCAGAAGAAACTCTTAAACGCCAAGGTGCTCATCATCGGCGCCGGCGGCTTAGGCGCCCCGGCTGCCATGTATTTGGGTGCCGCCGGCGTTGGTACCATCGGCATCGCCGATGCCGATGAGGTCGATCTCTCCAATCTGCAGCGGCAGATCATTCACTCCACCCCCGATGTGGGCAAGGCCAAGGTGCAGTCGGCCAAAGAGACCTTAAACGCCATGAACCCCGACGTGGAGGTCAAGACCTACCGGCAGTTCGTGGCGGCGGACAATATCTTGGAGCTCATCCGTGACTACGATTTTGTGCTTGATGCCACCGACAATTTCCCGGCCAAATTTCTCATTAACGATGCCTGTGTCATCGCCGGCAAGCCTTTCTCCCATGCCGGGATCATCCGCTTTCAGGGACAGCTGATGACCTATGTGCCCGGGCAGGGCCCGTGCTATCGCTGCGTGTTCAAGGAGCCTCCGCCGCCTGAGGCGGTACCCACCTGCAAACAGGCCGGGGTCATCGGCGCCATGGGTGGGATCATCGGCTCGTTGCAGGCGTTGGAGGCGGTAAAGTATATCTTGGGGGTAGGCGATCTGCTCACGGGCTCGCTTTTGACCTTCAACGCGCTTAAGATGGAGTTTCGCAAGGTCAGGCTGCCCAAATGGGACGGCAAGTGCGCCGTGTGCGGCGAGCACCCGAGCATCACCGCCCCGGTGGATTACGCACAGCAGGCCTGCGAGGGGGTGAACCTTGGAAATAACGCTTAAGCGCGCGGACTTTGAGCGCATGGTGGAGCACGCCCGCGCTCAGCTGCCCCACGAGGCCTGCGGTCTGATTGCCGGGGTGGAGGAGCAGGGGGTGCGGCAGATTAAGAAGGTGTACCTGCTCACCAATTTGGATGCCTCAGCAGAGCATTTCTCGCTCTCCCCGCAGGAGCAGCTGGCGGCCATCAAGGATATGCGTGCCTTGCAGATCAAGCCCCTGGGCAACTGGCACTCGCACCCGCAGTCACCCTCTAGGCCCTCTGAGGAGGACAAACGCCTAGCCTACGATTATCAGGCGAGCTATCTGATCCTCTCGCTTGAGGATGAACAACATCCCGTGCTCAACTCCTTTCACATTGAAGAGGGCGTAAGCAGCAGGGAAGAGCTCAGGATCCTGGATTAGTTCAAGTCCTGCCCGGCGCTGCGACCGGAGCGCTCGGGCAGCCACAGCAGGTCTGAGCTGGCGGAGGCCTTAAATTCCCTGCTGATTGCTCAGGCAATCACGGGGGCAGAATTAAAGTACCGGCACTTTAATGGGGAGTACTCGTGCCATGACCAAAACCGCTGCCCGTACGGCCGCTGTTCAGGTGCGCGTTGATCCTGCCATCAAAGAACAGGCCTTGGATCTTCTCAGGCAGCAGGGTATCCCCCTGTCACATGCACTCGGCTTGTTTTTAGAGCAGGTGGTGATGCAACATGGCCTGCCCTTTGCAGTAAACTTGCCGGCTCATGTCCGGCCTGTTGCAGACGCCGTAACGGGCAAAGAACAATTACACGCTGAAATACAAAAGGTTATGGCTGATATTGAGGCCGGTCGGATCATGGATGCCTACGAGGTAGAGGCAGAGCTGAGAACACTTTACGGCGCGTGAGAGCGGGCAGACCTAAGGCGCAGAGCGTAAATCGTCGCTGCCGTTTCCTAAAACATGACTCTGAATGCGGTCATCTTCTGGCAACTTCATAAAAAATCATTTTTTGAATTATTTATACTCTTCTGTTTTTTTAATAATAATTTGTAAAATAGAATAATCTTTGTGATTATTCTTAAAAGAAATCAGACCGGCTCTTACGCCGGCTGCCTCTTTGTGCGCTCAGAAACTGAGTCTCTTGTCGTAACCGGTCTTACACCTGTTCTCGCTGGGCGAAGTAAAAGCGCCAGTTCCTCTCTTTGAACTTCTCCACGAGGCCGAGGACGGTGTCATCGTCCAACGGTACTGAGGGCTGTTCGGCAAAGCTGTCTGTTGAGTACTTATAGAGCAGCTCACGCAGCTGCGCAATTCTCACACAGGACATGTTATGGATCCTGTCGATGGTGGACGCGACGCCCTCAAGATAGTCGGTCAGCGCAAAGAATGGCTCCAGCATCGCCGCGTTGCCTTTCAAGCCCTCCAGAGTCATAAAGATTATCTGCTGCTGGGCCCCGGTCATAAAAGTGCACTGCACCGCCTGCCGGACAAACAACTCCTCATCGGGTAGGTCCACGATGATGTGAGGGGCAAAAAGCTCAGCCACCCGCTTTAAATGCACGTACAAAAGCACCATACCCTCGGTCTGGTTCTCCTTTGCTGCCTGCAGAACAAATTGGGGATCAAGAGCCCAGCGCGCCGTCTGGAGCAGCACATATAAGGAAGTACGGGTGGCGCAAATCAGTTTGTCAAGTTCCTGCTTCCGCCCGGACTTAGGCCTAGACTTCAATGAGAGTTCCTCCGGCATCCGGCTGTCCATGGAATTATTGCGGGACTTTGCGGTTTTTAAATGGGGCGGAGCGAGCTTTTTGAGGAAGCCTTCAATATCAAAATGAGCAAACTCCTCAAATTCCTCCATGCAGTCTGAAACTTCACCGGTGTTAACCGTAATGCTGCCCTGACGGTACCATTCGGCACTGTCAGGGAGATGCAGTTCGTTTATCGGTACCGAGCCTTTTTGAGCTTGAAACTTCTTAAGCTCGGTAAGGTCGGGCAGCTGCCCCGAGTCCAGGTCGCAGTCAGACAATTTCTCAAAGATTTTGATCCTCAACAGGGCGATGAGATAATTTGCCAGCGACTCTCTGCCGTCAAGGCGCCGGTGCTGTGCACAGCGGCACAGCGCGAACCACAGACCATAAAGCAGGTAGGGCTCGGAGGGCAGCTCGGGCAAGTTGTCGGGATCGGCGTTGATCCCCACCTCTGCCATGGTGCCCAGCACCCGGCAGGCCTCTCTGAATTCTGAGCGTTTAAAATTCATAAAGTGTGCGGCGGCGTTGGCCGCCTCACACCACAGCTCTCTGGATTGCTCCTTATCGAGATTTAGTTTGTCGCTCAGGCCCACCAAATTGAGCTTATCGATGCTGACGGCCCACACGGCTATCCTGCAGATCAGGGCAAAATTCATTATGTCAGGCTCAGTATGAAACCCCACTACCACCGCCTCGTCAGAGTGGGGCCGAGTGCTCAACTGCCCGATTACCTGCGAGTCTATCAGAGTTTCCTCCAAAAGTTGCGGCGTGAAAGTACGCGGTGCGGCAGCTGCCGCCTGCTGAATGTGCGGCGCAGTCTGGGTGCGGTGTGGTTTTTTCTTCCATTGCTTTCTGGCCATGACAACTCCAGGTGGTGATCTGTTCTTAAAACAGTAGGCAGTCTAGCGTAAAACAACTGCGGAATTTGAACTGCGTGGCAGGTTTCTTGACCAAGAGCGCTATTATTCTGCCCGCTAGGCTCAGGCTCTTCTCATTCTCCTCACAGATGGACACATCCTGCTCCAAGACCAACAGCGCATTTTGGAGATCATGGGGGCCTGGCAGGTCACGCTCGGCGACACCGAATTTACCGCGCTCGATCAGGCTTAGACCGGCTCAAGATGGCGGGTTTGCGCGACCATGTCGAGGTGCAGGGCGGCACGCTGCAGGACTGGGTGAAGCGGACGCCACACTGAAGAGTGCAAGGCCGCCTGCACTCACAGCGCCCCGGGCAGGTTCCAGGTGTCCTCAGATGCTTCCTGAGTCAATGTCAAAGCAGGAGGCAGAGCGCAGGCCGCCTCAGGCCTGCGTTGGGGCCCTGAGCTAATCCTAAAGAGCCGACCTTATTGGGCGATTTGCTCTAAGAGGGGGCATGGGTCTTTTTATCGAGCAGCTTGGAGGGCGGTGGCGCAAAACAACCACAGTTTCTTTTGCAGAGGGCCACGCGCAGCTGCACAATCCCCAGGCAGATGAGGGCGTAGATGCTGTCGGCCAGGCTGGAGGAAGCTGGGTCTGAGTTGAAGTAAGCTTGTGGTGATCCTTAGCGCTGCTCTTGGCATATCAACAATAAAACTAAATATTTGGAACTTTGCATATTTGCATTGAAATTCTCGTAGTTTTTAGTACCATGATTAAGAGCACAGGATGATTTGACGATGAATATGAATACCGACCCAAACACAGAAAATGACCAGGAGGCGCAGCTTAAGGCCAATCTTGAGAGAATAC
>JAFUGP010000145.1 GCA_017469335.1 Succinivibrio sp.
CTTGAATTTTAAGCAGCGCCGTATCGTCATCGAGCTTAAGTTCTCCCAGGAAGGCTCGGATGCCAAGGCTCTGCTTGAAGATGCCATAGAGCAGATCAAGAGCCGCGATTACGGCCGCGAGAACCTAGGCGGCCGTGAGCTCCTGCGCATTGCTGCCGTGTTCAACGCGGCCAAAGACGCTCGCAGAATCACCCTGTGGCAGGAGTTTTTAAATAACAAAAGCAGGTAGTTGGAACGACGAGACGCTCAGCTTCAGTCTTGTTGCAGAATTACCTGACCAAGAGGAAGTGCGGAGGGAGCCGACTGTTTCGAGAAGCCCCGGCAGCACTCTTTTATTTTGTTGATGCGGCTGATTTCAGTGGAACGTAAACTTCGATAAAGTCAGTTGCAACTGTATGAAGTCGACGGTAAATTTGTAATTAATTGCCCATCTGAGGAGATTTTGATGTTCAAAAATATCGTGGTGCTGACCGGGGCGGGGATCTCGGCTGAGTCCGGCATACCGGTGTTTCGCTCGGAAACGGGATTGTGGGAGCAGGAGCGGGTGGAGGATGTGGCCACTTATGAAGGTTATGCACGCAACCCCGCAAAGGTCCATGAGTTCTACAACAAGATGCGCCGTTCCTTAAAGGAGCGTAAGCCCAATCCCGCCCATCTGGCCCTAAGCCGTTTGGAGCAGGAATGGCAACAAGGCGAGGTGACCGTAGTCACGCAGAACATTGACGATCTGCATGAAAAGGCCGGCTCTAACAACATTATCCATATGCACGGTGAACTGCGCTCGGCCTGGTGTGAGCACTGCGATGAGCACTATCCCTGGGAGGATGATACCTCCGCTGCTACCGTTTGTCCTAAGTGTAATGTCAAGGGCAAGGTCCGACCCGATATTGTCTGGTTTGGTGAGATGCCATATCAGATGGGGCGGATCAGCGAGAAATTAAACGCCTGCGATCTGTTCTTGTCAGTCGGCACCTCCGGGGTGGTCTATCCGGCCGCAGGCTTTTGTCAAATAGCCCGCGCGGCCGGTGCCCTGTGCGTGGAGTTCAACTTAGAGCACAGTGCCGGATTTTCCAGTTTCAATTATGGGCTGTACGGCAAGGCCTCGCAGACACTGACGGAATTTGTTGATCATCTGCTAAAAACAGGCGAGGCTTTGGACAAAGTTTAGCAGTACTAACCTACAATTGCCGATGTAAGAGGTGAGGTCGGGCAGTTCGCCTGTACCTGTCAGGGAAGTCTGGGAGATATAGCAATGAAGCGTCTGGCACCTGTACTTATCATGTGCGCTCTTTCTGGATCGCTTTTTGCGGCCAATTATGATTTGGCGCAGGCCGAACGGGCCTGCTCGTTAAAGAGCGATGAAGGCTGTTTTCAGGCCGCCATGTACTACTACGAGGGCGTCGACACCAAGCGCGATGCCCGCAAGGCCGTGCAGTATTTCGAGCGCGGCTGTGACTTTGGCAGTGTGGCATCTTGTCTGGCCGCAGCCGATGAATATAAGCGCGGTGATGCCATCCGCCCCGATATCAGGCGGGCACTTAAGCTCTACAGCCAGGCCTGCTCGTATAAGTCAGGGGAGGGTTGCACCAGCGCGGGGCTTGCATACGGCGCTCACGACAACCCGGTGGCAGACTCCAAAAAAGCTCTGGAATTTTTGCAGCGCGGCTGTGATTTGGGCGATGGCAGCGGTTGCTTTCTAGCCGGCGGGGCCGTAGAAGCCGGGGTGGGCACCTCAGCCGATCCGGCCAAGGCCAAAGAGCTGTTTGGCAGAAGCTGTAAATTAGGCAACAAAAACGGCTGTCAGAAGGCCAAATAGCACTCTTTTGCATACCCAAATACCAAACGGGCTGTCCGTGTCACCTTAAGGCGCGGACAGCCCGTTTTCATGGTCAGGAATGGCAGCGTTCTTACTCTAAGCTGCGCACCTCGGAGATCTTGCCCTGACCATAATAGGCGTTCTTGCCATGCTTGCGCAAAAAATGCTTGTCCAGCAGTGTCTGCTGCATGGGGTGCAGTTTGCCGCCGGCGAGCATCAGGCTGTGGAAGGCCATGTAGCAGAGCTCCTCAAGAACCACCGCGTTGTGCACGGCATTCATGGGTGAGGTGCCCCAGGCAAAGGGACCGTGGGAGTGTACCAGGCAGGCCGGCACCTCCTTGAACTTGATGCCGCGGGTTTTAAAGGTATCCACGATGACCTTGCCGGTCTGCGCCTCGTAATCGGTTTTGATCTCTTGATCGGTCATAAGCCTGGTGCAGGGGATGGCGCCGTAAAAGTAGTCTGCACCGGTGGTACCCAGGGCCGGTACGTCCATGCCGGCCTGCGCGAAGGAAGCGGCGTTGCGTGAATGGGTGTGCACTATGCCCTGTATGTCCTCGCTGGCCTTGTACAGTTCCAAGTGAGTGGCGGTATCGGTGGAAGGGTTGAGTTCGCCTTCGACCTTGCGGCCGCTGTCGAGTTCGACCACCACCATATCGGAGGCTTTCATGTGCTCGTACTCCACGCCGGAGGGTTTGATGACCACCAGACCCTTGTCGCGGTCAATGCCCGAGACATTGCCCCAGGTGAAAGTCACAAGACCGTAGCGCGGCAGTTCCAGATTGGCTTTGAATACCTCTTCCTTGAGATCTTCTAGCATGTCGTTTCTCCTTGATGAAAGTTGATTGGATAGTTCTAAGCCAGCCACTCGCAGATCCCCTGATCGGGGGAGCTTTGCGGTGGCCTTTCAAGTGGATCTTAAGACTAGCCCGGGCCGATTTCAACCTCCGCTGAGGCCGTAACAGCGCTCTTGCTCAAGCCCCTTGTATCTACAGCTTCCGTGCTTCAGATTTGGGCTGGGGAACTGTGCTGAGGTAGGGATAAAACGCTTTTCAATCTAAATTTTGCCCTGCACATACGTAGGTACCTTCTGGTAGGCCTGGGGCAGGTTCAGCTGATCGCAAATGCCGCGTAGCTTGGCAGTTATGCCGGTCATGACCACGGTACCATCGGCGTACTGCTTAGCTTCCACACC
>JAFUGP010000146.1 GCA_017469335.1 Succinivibrio sp.
CGGGTAAAGCCGATGAGCTGACTGCAGATGTGCTCATAGCTCATGTCCACAATATCCGAGCCTACCGAGAAGATGGAGACGTCCTTTAAGCGGGTCACCCCGGTGATGGCCAGAAACTTGATCTGCTTTTTGTCCTTGAGGACACCGAAAAACTCACGCAGACAGAGCTGGAACCTGTCATAGAGCTCTTTATTGTTGATATGGGCGGTCATGGGCGCATCATATTCATCGATGAGCAGCACGAACTGCCAGCCATCCGGTGCGGAATTGAGAATGCTTCTGACCAGATCGTTAGGCTCACTGCTGTCGGTGTAGCCGGTGATGCCCTGCTTGTGGGCAAACTCCTTAAATTCAGAACACAAACTCTGTTTGAGCAGTTCCACACTCTGCTGAGAATAATCAATAAAGCTCAGGTGCAGCACCGGATACTGTCTCTCCTGCCACTTATCGTAAATCCAGGTGCCCTTGAAATAAGGATCCACTCCTTTTTCAAACAAGGTGGCGATGATGTTTAAGGTAAGAGACTTGCCAAAACGGCGGGGCCGGGAGATAAACACCCGGGGGTAGAGGTCAATGAGGCGGTAGATCTGCTCGGTTTTATCGACGTAAATAAAATTGTTGTCGGTAAAGGCCTCGATATTGGCGCTGAGTGCAATCTTTTTCACGGCCATTCTTCCTCTTAAACGCTCTGATAAGCCTTAACCCCGCACCTTTTTCTGGGCTGCAGCCTAGGTTGCTCGGGGCAATCTTGGTTGTTTTTGTTCGTTTGCCACCTCGTGGGTGGTGATGGCCTGCCCAAGCGTCGCAGTCCAGATTCGTTTAGGTGGCGTCTTAAATGCGCAGCTGAAGCTTAGCGGCTGGGGCAACTGTTCGCCGAAATTAGCGCTCTGGATGGCGACAGAGCGGTGTCTCTGCTGCACCGTTATCGTCTTTTTTCTCCTGTTAAGCGTGCTCTGACGACGATCCAGATAATAGCAGAGCATGGCCAGCATGATAAGAGCGTAGCCCAAGGTCCCGGTACCTCCCACAGCCAGATGTTTGACCGGCGCCAGATCCTTGCGGCTGTCGGTGAAGAATACCCACAGACCGCTCCAACCAAAGAGCCGGGATAACACGTGCAGCACTTCCAGACCACGGAGCATCAAAGGGCAGTCACTTGAGCGGATGAAACTCGCCAGCCCTCCCTACTCTTGATTCCAGGTTTTCTCGCCTGATATGCAAGGAGAAGCAGCGCTGTAGGCACCGGCAGTCCCAGCCGGGGAGCTTTTGGTGTTGAGTACAAAAGCATGCTCCCAGACAAGCATGCATAAAAACAGTGCCGTGATCACCAACAGTCCGCCGCGCTCCATGGGCAACAGCAGTACCAGCCGGATACCCAGTATGATGGTGAATAGCAACAGCAGAGATTGCAGTTCATAAACCACTTCCGCAGGTTGCGGCATCATCTATAAGCCAGGTTTCTATCCAAGACCTCATAAAGGCATCGTTGATTAGATCGCCTTGAAGTAAACCAACTATTTGAATTATAACTATACACTAGCTTTTTCTCTACCGTATAGTTCAAGAAATTCCCTTTTTCATGCTGGGTTTTGAATCTGTTGGAGAGTCGAACCGGTGTTGCGGTGACGTAGGTTTCAGGTGACTTGTGTTTGGGCTGAAAGTTGATTTATCACACATAATTGTGTTTAACCGTCTAAATTATTGGTCTTTTGGCCTGTCTTTGCGGTTTTTGTGTGTCAAAATGTAATTTCCTAACTTTGCAACATTTTCTCTATTCTCGCAGCTGGACTGATCTTTGTCGGTGGTGCGGCGCTAAATTGGGTGATTGATTATGATAGGCGTAATGGATTCGGTCAACGAGATGACCAACCTGGTGGGTCGCAACCGCATGGAACTGCTGTTGTTCAAACTCTCAGGACTAAATCAGCGCTACGGCCTCAACGTCTTCAAGGTGCGGGAGGTGCTGCCCTGTCCCACGCTGACCATCATGCCTAAGCTGCAGCGTTACGTGATCGGCGTGGCCCACGTACGCGGTCAGACCATCTCCGTCATCGATCTGGCCATGGCCATCGGCGGGCGTCCCAGCACCAACCTTGACAAGAGCTTTATCATCATTTCCGAATACAACCGCTCCACCCAGGCTTTTTTATGCTCCTCGGTGGAACGTATTCTCAACATGAACTGGGATAAAATCATGCCTCCGCCCAAGGGCGCCGGCCACTCCAACTACATGACTGCGGTAACCGAAATTGACGGCGAGCTGGTGGAGATCCTGGATGTGGAGAAAGTACTCAACGAGATCTCGCCCTTCCAGGTCATGATGAAGGAGATCAACATTGCCAACCACCAGGACTTCATCGCCCAGGCCAAACAGGAGAAGATTGTCATTTTGGTGGCGGAGGATTCCCTCATTGCCCGCAAGCAGATCAAGTCCTCCATGGCGCAGCTGGGGGTGGAGGTGATGGAAGCCACCGACGGCCGCAAGGCCCTGGAAAAACTCAAGGAAATGGCCGACAAGGGTAATATCTACGATCAGATAAAACTGGTGATTTCCGATCTTGAAATGCCGGAAATGGACGGTTATACCCTCTGCGCCAACATCCGTCAGGATCAGCGCATGAAGGATCTCTATGTGATCTTGCACTCCTCGCTCTCGGGGGTGTTCAACCAGAGCATGGTCGGCAAGGTGGGCGCCAATGCCTTTATCCCCAAATTCAGTGCCGATGAACTGGCCGATGCCGTGAGAGTGGCGGTCACTGAGATTGACAAGGCTGCCGCCGAACGCGCCAAACAGGGCGCCTGAGAGTGAGGTGACGACCCGCGCCGTTCGTCTTAATTGGGCAGCAGAAGAACTGCCCAGAGACAGTCTTCGGCAAAAGATGGCAGCTCTCTTAGCTTAAGTCAGGCTCTGCCCTCAAAAAGCGCGGGTACTTTAACAGACGACGCTTCGCGTTCTGGTCGTTTTGGCGGCGTCTTAGGTCAGTTATCCTCGTAATTGTCCTCATTGTCAGGCCGCGTGACGTTAAAATCATCTTTGAACCACCGGTAAAAGATCCTGCGGTACTCACCGCTGTGGCGCAGCTGTCGGATGCCGCGGTTGATGATTTGCCTCAGTCCCCGCTGCCCGGGAGAGATGATCACGTTGAGACTTACCTGCTCAAGCTGCTGCGGCCACAGCCAACCGTGGCGATAGCCGTGCTTGAGCTTATACTCAAGCAGCCGGTAGTCGCCGATCAGGGCCGCGCAGTCAGCATCTTTGAAAGCATTCAGGGCCTGGGCTATGCTTTCAAAACGCAAAATAGTGGCACTGGGTATCTTGCGGGCGAAATACTCACCCGGGGAGTCAGACTGTACGCACAGCCGCTGTCCCCGCAACTCGCGGTAAGGTTCAAACCCCTCCGCTTCAGCTTCCGGCAGCAGCAGGCCCAGCCACGCCTGCATGTAGGGATCGCTGCGCAAAAACAGCTTCTGCTGCGCACTGTCCAGCACTCTGCCTCCCACCAGTGCGTCCAGCTCACCGCGCCGGGTCCGGTTTAACAGACGTTCCACCGGCCCTTCCTCAAAAATCATCCGGCAGTGGTATATCCGCCCGACGGCTTCTAAAAGTTCGATGGTAAAACCGCTTTGGGCGGCATTTTGGTCTCGGAAATGGTAAGGAGGACTCTCGCTTTCCACCCCGATGTGGTAGGAAACCGCGTCCACCGAGAATGCCGCGGCGCTGCCGGCACCAAGCAGTGCGCCCAGCAGCGCTCCCCATCGCCCCCACCGCAGCAGGGACGACTTGAGCTGAGCAGACCTAAGTCTCATGGCTGGCCGTTGAGGATTACGCTCTCGTCGTAGTAGCCAGAGTCAAAGAGCACCTCGCGCAGATTGCCCCGGGAGACCATCACCGGCTCCATCAGAAAAGCGCTTACCGGCCCTAAGCCGTTGTCGTAACTGGTGGTGTCGTTGACCGGTACTTCCTGACCCTTGACGCTGGCATCTACCATGGCCACGGCCATGAGCGCCAGCTCACGGGTATCCTTGAACACCGACATGCCCTGCAGGCCGTCGACGATGAGCTTGACATTGCGTTTGTCGCAGTCCTGCCCTTCGGTGAGCGGAATGTTGCTTTGGTCGTAACCGGCCTTTTGCAGTGCCGCGATGATGCCGCGGGCGATGGAATCGTTGGGACTTAGGACAGCGTCCAATTTGGTGCCCTCTGGCCCGTAGCCCAGCTCCTTGATGAGCTCGCTCATGCGCTGTTCGGCTAGCTCCGGACGCCAGTTCTGCACCGCCGTCTGCTCCAGGCTGGTCTGCGCAGATCTGCACACCACCGTGCCCTTGTCCAGATAAGGCTGCAGCACGCTCAGGGAGCCGTTGAGGATGTAAGTGGCGTTGCTGTCGTCCTTGGAGCCTGAGAAAATCTCGATGTACCGCTTCTGTTTGCTGGTGGCCAGTTCGAGCATGGACTCCAAGTAGCGCGCCTGCATCACGCCGATTTTGTAATTGTCAAAACTGACGTAGTACGAGAGGTTGGGGGTGCCGGCGATGAGGCGGTCATAGGCGATGACGGTGATCTTCTTGTCACGGCAGTCCTTGAGCACCTCCACCAGCGAATTGCGGTCGGCGGCAGTGATGATGAGAAAGGTCGCGCCCTGACTGATCATTTCGGCTATCTGCTTTTTTTGCAGCGCCACGTCATTGTCCCCGGCATAGGTCAGGGCCACTTCGTGTCCGGCCGCCTCCAGGCCGATTTTCATTTCGTAGCCGTCATCCAGCCAGCGCTGGCGCTGATCGGTGGGCATGGAGATGCCGACCCGGGCCGCCCAGACCGGGGCGGCGGCACAGCACAGCATGAAGGCGGCGCATACACCCAGTGCGGCGCGCAGAGACTTGGAGTAATTAAGCATTGTGGGGTCTCCTGAGTTTGTAAACTGATTTAAGCACGGGTCCGCTTGCACCTCTGCCCGAGGCGCCGGAGCGTCACCTGATTACCCAACAAGTTGATACTACCATGTACTCGACGGCATAACTGGGTCTTAATCTAGAAATAACAGTAAATTGTTTGAGGTGAGGCAGATTTTTGTTTGAGGCTCAATAACAGCCGTCGTCAGAGCGGGCAGCAGCGCAGTTACCTTGTCCGCTCGGCCCGGGTGTGTCGGGTGAGGCAGAACGGAGGCGGGGTATTTCCCTTTTTTGGTGCAATTTTTGCGTGCCTGTTGCTTTTTTTCTCAAGTCACGGCTATGATGAGAGGGAACCTTCGAGGAGAGTGCTTATGCAGAGCTGGGATTTGACGTTTGCCGCAGGCCGGATGATGCCGGAGTGTTGCTGTATGTCTGTGCCAGGTGCGCTTCCCCGGAGGGCCGGTTATTGATTGTCAGGTTTTTTGGCATCAACCAAACAAAAGAGGGAGGCGGAGAGCTTCCTTTTTTTATGGCTTTTGCAACTATCCAGGGAGGATTGCATCATGGCTTACAGATTTGAGACTTTGCAGCTGCACGTGGGGCAGGAACAGCCCGATCCGGCCACGGACGCGCGGGCGGTACCCATCTATCAGACCACTTCCTATGTTTTTCACAACTCTCAGCATGCCGCCGACCGCTTCGGACTTAAGGATGCGGGCAACATTTACGGCAGGCTGACCAATTCCACGCAGGATGTGCTGGAAAAACGCGTGGCGGCCTTAGAAGGCGGCAGCGCGGCGCTGGCGCTCGCCTCGGGAGCGGCCGCGGTGACTTACGCACTGCAGGCGCTGGCCGCCGGCGGCGGGCACATTGTGGCGCAGCAGACCATCTACGGGGGCACCTATAATCTGCTGGCGCACACGCTGCCTTTGTACGGCATCGACACCACCTTTGTAAACGCCCATGATCTAAAGGCGTTGGAGGAAGCCATCACGCCCCGTACCCGGGCGGTGTTCCTGGAGACGCTGGGCAACCCCAACAGCGATATCCCCGATATTGACGCCATCGCCGCGCTTGCCCACCGCCACGGCCTGCCGCTGGTCATCGACAATACCTTCGGCACGCCCTACTTCATCAGACCCATAGAGCACGGCGCCGACGTGGTGGTGCATTCGGCCACCAAGTTTTTGGGCGGCCACGGCACCACCTTAGGCGGGGTGATCGTGGACGGCGGCAGCTTTGACTGGGGTAAAAGCGGCAACTATCCGCAGATCGCCGCTCCCAATCCCAGCTACCATGGGATCTCTTTTGCGCAGGCGGCCGGCCCCGCGGCCTTTGTGACCTATATCAGGGCCATTTTGCTGCGCGACACCGGCGCGGCCATCTCACCGTTCAACGCCTTTTTGCTGCTGCAGGGCGTGGAGACCCTCTCCCTGCGTCTGGAGCGTCATGCCTACAACACCGCCAGGATAGTGGAGTTCCTGAGCGGGCATCCCAAGGTGGTGAAGGTAAACCACCCCTCACTGCCCGAGCATCCGGATCATGCGCTCTACCAGCGTTATTTTCCCCAAGGCGGCGGCTCCATCTTCACCTTTGAGATAGCAGGCGGCACCGAGGCGGCGCACCGCCTAATCGACAACCTGAAGATTTTCTCGCTGCTGGCCAATGTGGCGGACGTCAAGAGCCTGGTCATTCACCCGGCCACCACCACTCACTCCCAGCTTACCGAGGAGGAACTGCTTGCGCAGGGCATCACCCCGGGTACCATCCGCTTGTCCATCGGCACTGAGCATGTCGACGATCTTATCGAGGATCTCGCGCAGGCCCTGGAGCAGGCCAGCTGAGCTTGGGTAACTTAATCCCCCGGGCAGCACAGCCGCCCGGGGGCAGAGCAAAAGGCCGTCTGCTTCAAAGTTCTGCGCAAAATGCCTCAGGCTTAACGCACCTGCAGGATTTTTCATGCTATTAAGCTAGAAGCAGTTTTTTTGTGTGAGATAAGCTTTTGCGGAGAACCACAGTGAAAGGATTGTTGCACCGCCTCCTGCTGGGTACGGGAGCAATGCTGTACTGCCTCCTCGGTATCCAGACGGCCGCAGCGGCGCAGGAGAGGCTTGAGTTAAGCGGGGAGACCCTCATCAGCACGGTCACCGCTTACCCGCCCTTTGCCGCTTTCGGCCGCTTCCTGATCCCCGAACAATTGGAAGGGGGACAGGAGGGTTTGAGATTGAAAGATCTGCCTGAGCTTCTGCTCTGGCACAGTGACGTGCAGCTCTCCTCGACTTTGGAGGTACTCAAGTACCTGCAGGAGCACAGCCTGGCCGGGGAGAGGATTTTCTATCATTTTTATACCCCGCAGGAAGTGGAGGATGACTCGCGCAAGGGCGAGACCGGGTTCTTTTTCTTCCGCGGCAAAAAGGGTGCTCCCTTCGCGGTGCTCTGCTCGGGCGGCGGCTTTGCCTACGTAGGCTCCCTGCATGGTGCCATGCCCCATGCCATGGAGCTTATCAAACGCGGCTACAATGCCTTTGTGCTGCAGTACCGCACCGGCTCAAGCGAGCTGGCGCCGGCCATCGATCTGGCCCGGGCGCTCAGCTATATCTTCAAGCACCATGAGGAGCTGGGCGTCTCGGTGAAGAATTATTCGCTGTGGGGAGCCTCGGCCGGCGGCAAGATTGCCGGCAATGTGGTCTCCTATGGCACGGCCGACTTCAAGGGGGATGAGCTGCCGCCGCCTGCGGCCTTCATCTATGAATACTCCGATTATTCGGAGATAGGCGAGAGCGAGCCGCCCACCTACGCCATCACCGGCGATCAGGACGAGATTGTGTTCTATCAGGATGTGGAGCGCCGCATTGACCTGTTAAAGGAGCTGGGAGTGCCGGTAAAACTGCGAGTGTGCCCGGGTCTGGGGCACGGTTTCGGCATCGGTGTGGGCACGGTGGCCGCAGGTTGGGTGGATGAGGCGGTTACTTTCTGGGAAGAGCACAGCGGCCATTAGCCCGGGCATGTTGGTAGGTTTTGTCAGGACTTGTCCGAGCGCGGGCAAGATCCTTAAGGAGCGATAATAAAATGAGAGGGTTTTTCAAAGTTTGCAGCGCAGTGCTGGTCTTTTCCTGGGGACTTGCCGGGACGGCGCAGGCCTGGCAGCCGCAGTCTGCGGTCAAGGTGATAGTTGCCTACAAGGCCGGCTCCGGTACCGATACCGGGGCGCGGGTGTTGGCTGAGCAGGCAGAAAAGTACGTAGGGCAGAAACTTGAAATAGTGAACATCCCCGGCGCCGACGGGGTGACCGGCTGGACTGAGCTCGCTCACGCCCAACCCGACGGTCTGACCATCGGTTTTATTAACCTGCCTACCTTCACCACGCTCTCCGTGGTGCCCGATCCGGCCATCAGCCTCAGTGACATCGTGCCAGTGTGCAATCATCTCACCGAGACGGCCGTGGTGGCCGTGCGTTCCGACTCACCTTATCAGACTTTGCCTGAGCTGGTGAAGGCGGCGCGGGAGCGGGGGAACCTGGTATGCTCCACCAACGGCCTGAAGGCTTCCAATCACACCGCGGCGCAGCTTTTGGCCAGCACGGCGCAGTTCCCTTATGAGGCCAAGGCCTACGGCGGTACGGCCGACCAGGTCAAGGCTCTGCTCGATGGGGAGGCGGATTTTACCTGCGCCAAATTAGGTGACGTGGCCGCGCTCATCAAGGGTGACACTCCCCGGGTAAGACTGCTGGGCGTCTATGCCAAGGCGCGGCTGCCGCAGATTGCCAAAGTTCCCACCTTAGGGGAGCTGGGGTACTACAACAAGTGGTATGGCTCGGCGCGCGGTCTGGTGCTGCCTAAGGGCACTGCCCCCGAGATAGTCAGCTACTACGAGGAGGTCATCAGGCAGACCTTAAAAGATCCCGCCTGCATCGCCGCTCATGAGGCCAAAGATCTGGAGGTGGACTACAAGGACAGCGCTGAGTTTGCCGAGCTTATCGCCGAGCAGCAGATTTTCTGCCGCGATGTGATCTCGGAACTGTATGACGTCAAGTTCTACCGTCACGTGCAGAAGCTCTTCAAGTAGACCAAGCTCAGCCAATCCCATTCACACGAGCGCAACTGCCCCCTCCCGGAGGCGGTTGCGCTGTGGCTTTGGGGGTGTCCCGTTTTTCCCGGGTGAGCACCGGCAGTTGAATTTCTCACGGCAAGGGTGCATCAGCGGCCCTGGATTTTGGTATGAACCGTATGGCAAAGCGTTAAGTTCAGCGTGCCGCTTGCCGCCCGCCGCGCCCCACCCGGGGCAGGACCTGGGAGTGCGGTGTCTGCGCCGTTGTGCTCTTCCTCGTCGCGGCGGCATGGGATCGGTAGCAGAGCGCTGAAACTTCGTCACCGCTGCCCTCTTGGTGTGCGCTAAGAGCCACACCGGGCAGGTCAGCCACTCTCAGGATCGCCCTTAAAAGCACAGCGCTGCCGACGGTCAAACAAAAAGGGAGCCGCAGCTCCCTTCTTAACATCACGCCTAATCTGCTCAGACCTTGAAGCGACCGACCATGCGGTTTAACTCCTGCAGGTTGCTTACCGAGGCGTTCACGGTGTTCTGCGCGGTGCTCACCCGCTCGCCTAAGTTCTGCGACTCGGAGGTGATCCCCTGCATGTTGGTGGAGATCTCCGAGGTGGCCGTGGTC
>JAFUGP010000147.1 GCA_017469335.1 Succinivibrio sp.
GACCACGGCCACCTCGGAGATCTCCACCAACATGCAGGGGATCACCTCCGAGTCGCAGAACTTAGGCGAGCGGGTGAGCACCGCGCAGAACACCGTGAACGCCTCGGTAAGCAACCTGCAGGAGTTAAACCGCATGGTCGGCCGCTTCAAGGTTTGAGTTTTATTGCATTCAAACAAGGGGGGCGTATGCCCCCCTAACTTTCTGGGTGCAGCCTGAAGTGCTGCCAAGCTTAATGAAAACCTGCAGGATACTTCTGCATTAGGGACAGGTGAGGGTATGGTCCGACCCACAGCAGATGACTCATCCCTGGATTTTTTTCTGAATAATTATCCGGCCAGTGATAATGATTTTACGGATGAGTTTGATGCAGAGCTTGATGAGGCGGCGGTTTTGGCCGCAGAGCATGAGGCTTACGAGCAGGCCTTTGCCCGGGCCAGAGCCCGGGCGCAGGCCGCACTGCGCGCGCCTGCCCAGAATACCGGCATCTTTGATGACAGCTCTGTGCCGTATGCGGACTACGACCTGTATCGTGATCTGCTCGCGCAGGGCATCGTGGACTGCGACCGGGCAGAATTTAAAGAGCGGCTGTTAAATTTTCTGCACACCGCGCCTCAGGTGCTCGATCCGGAGTACTTTTTTTACCTCTATTCACGCTCCGATCTGACCTCACCGCTGTGCGAGAGCTGGCTGAGGTATTACCCCGGACAGGTTAACGCGCTGCTTAAGGCAGAGTTGGAGCGCCGATTAGGCGGTATGTCCAAACTTGAGAGCCATCAGGCCGCAGACCTGTTCAATCCCCCCCTGTCGTTGTGGCTTGAATACTTGGAAGACAGCTGCTACCTGGATAAAACGGCCTTCCTCACGGAGCTGCTTCCCTACATCGATACCGAGCAGCGCCGGATCTGCCTGTCTCTGCCTCCGGGCAGCGGCAGCACTATGGCTGCGCGCACGCTGGCTGCCTATCTCTCGGCGGGAGCTAGGTCCAAACAGCTGTTCAAACAGCTTGATGCCGGACACAGCGAGATCATCAGACCCTACCAGAATAGCTGTAACACCATCTACATCGATGTGCAGAAATATTTTTTAAATATTGCCGCCACGCTGAACCTGCAGGGCGGTGAATCTCCGCTGCGCTGTGCCCTGGGGGTGCGTTTTTGCCAGCACATGCTCTTTCGTGCCTTAAGAGGGAGGTTTGCCTGCCTCAAGACAATTAAGGCGGATGATTATCAGCCTCTTCCCTCACTGCTCAACAAGGTGTGCAGCATGGAGCATAAACGCTTTGTGCTGATAGTCGACGGCTGGGACTATCCGTTGACCCGCACTTTTAATTTCGATTATGAGATAGCGGTAGCCCGTTACCGGGGCTTTCTTCAGGAGCTGCTTGGTGCCGCTGAGTGTTACAGCCTGGTGGTGCTCTTCGGCAACAGCCCCTCCGGGATCCTGCGCGACGGGCAACAACCCGTGGTGGAGGGGTTTGCAGATTACGGGCTGTCCTCTGCCGGTTCAATGGTGACCGGGTTATTGTTTGACTACACTGATCTGCAGGAGCTCTGGCAGCGGAACCTGGACCGTAACTACGCTCTGCAGTGCGCTGCCGCTGCAGGACTGCCTGAGAGTGTGGTGCCGGCAGAAGCTGAGCCAGGCTTGGCGCTGAGTTTTGAGGAGCTGCAAAAAAGCGCCATGATTGCCGAAGAGTCCACTCATCTGGCTTACTTCAATCCGCTTATTGCGCGCGCCCTGCTCTCTGCGCAATATCCTGCCTCTAAGTCCGGACACCGCACCCTGCCACCGGCTCTGTCCTCTTGGGAGATCTTCTGCACTTACGATCCCCTGTTCTCCTATATGCGCCGCCTGCGTCTGTGGCTGTTTGGCAAATTGGCAGCAGCGTATCCTGAGGCTGCCTATCAGGTTCTGCTCTGCCTGCTCTCGGGACGGGTCGTGGCGGCCGTTCCCGCCACAGCGGGCAGACACCAAGGATTATTCGCTCTGGCGGGCAATGAGGTGTATTGCAACCATGAATACTGGGCCATGCTGCTTAACCTGATAGATCTGGGGTTGGTTGAGCCCCTCTACGATTGCCCGGAGAAGGTGCGCTTTGCGGCACGGTCAGTCTGTCCCCTGAACAGAAGGCTGTGTCTGGACCTGCTGCCGCAGCTCCCCTCGCCTGCGTCACTCCCGCCTCTTGGTACTTTGTACCGCAGCGGCTGGGCCTGTCAGGTGCTGACGCGGGGTTATGACCCGGAGCTCTCCGAGCTGAGCGGACTGATGAGCGACCTGCTGGAGTATGCGGCGGCACTGCGTCTTGAGTGGGGGGCACTGGGGCTTGAACTGCTGCTGAGCTACCTCTGGGCTCCGCAACAGGATAAAGACCGGGCCTGGTCATGCATTTTTCTGCACGACTTGGGGCCTGATCTGCTGTTCATGCTGTTGTATCCGACCGGGGAGATTGCCAATTGTGCCGTCATCCTGGAAGTAATGTTTGGCGAGGATGAGAGCGGACTTTTGGGAGGCGCTGCAGATTATGTGCGTTTTCTGCCCGAACTGCTCGATAAGAGCCGCCCCCTGAATGTCAGGGTGAACACCGTGCAGGTCAGGCAGGGTAAGGTGCTGGTCGAACAGGAGTTTTATACAGCAGAAGTTTTTCAGGCGTTGGAACCGCACCGAAGATTCCATTATCAGCCTGTCAGGTACGTCGTTGAGGAATAAAGTGGAAGTAATAACGGACCATACGCTGCCTGAGGCAGCGCCAAACATGGCAACTGAGGCTGACGCGACCGCGGACGGATCGGGTGCTCCCAAGGCGCAGCTGCCTGACAGCGGGCTTGAGAATATTTACCTGCACCACAGCTATTTTTCCGGACTTCTGACCATGGTGCCGTGCTGGGGGCATACCAACAATCTGGGCAACAACAGTGCCGGCAAGTCCACCATCATCAGTCTGATCCCGGTGTTTTATGGCTTAGAACCCTCCAAGGTGGTGGAGAAATCAGCCGGCAAAAGTACCTTCACGCAGTTTTACCTGCCTCACCCGCTCTCGCTGATCGTCTTTGAGTACAAAAAGGAGGGACTCAGGCGCTGCGTGCTGCTCTACA
The DNA here is from genome assembly GCA_017469335.1 of Succinivibrio sp. Taxonomy (GTDB): domain Bacteria; phylum Pseudomonadota; class Gammaproteobacteria; order Enterobacterales; family Succinivibrionaceae; genus Succinivibrio. The sequence continues at coordinate 3,094 of JAFUGP010000147.1, forward strand.
GCCGTGAGGAGAGTCTGTGCTACCGCTTTGTGCCCTGCTCTGCCGCCGAACTTTTTTCCCCGGCCTCCGAGCAGGCGCTGCTGCAGTCGGGCTCGGTGCCGGAGTGGCTGCGCAGCTATGTGGACCAGAAGGTAGCCAGGATCTCCCGGGTCATCAAGAGCACCGCAGAGTACCGCGCGGTGCTGATGAATACCCGTCCCACGGCGGTAAAGCGCCTCTCGCAGTCCGACCAGACCTTTTTGGCGGCCAAATTTTCGTTGTGCCGCAGTGAGGACCAGATCCAGCATCTGGCCGATTTGAGCGCCGTGATGGTGGGTGACGGCTCGCGCAAGCTGCAGCGTCTCAAGAGCATGCTGGTGACCTGCTACATCGCCCGGCAGATTGCGCTGCATCCGCCGGCCGTGCGCGATCATTCCGGCAAGGTGCTCGATCTTAACGCCGCCCGGGAGCTCAATGCCCAGCGCTCGGCGCTGGAGCAGGTGATGGAACAGCGTGCGGAGCTCATCAAGGTATGGGAGAGCATTCTCACCGGCCGGGAACTGGTGCTGCGGGAGCAGGAGCGCTTAAATACCGAGCAGGATACGCTCAAAGAGGAGCTGGCGGCCCTGGAGGGGCAGCAGAAACAGCTTGATCAGGAGCATCGGCAGCAGCGCAATCTTTTAAGCGATCAGCTGCATGAGGCCAAAAATTCCGCTGACAAGTTAGAGCGGATGCTGGACAAGCTGGAAAATCAAAAGGAGGATTATGATGCGGCAGATCTCGAAGGCCTGTGTGCCCGCTATGAGGGGCGCACCGCACAGTATGCCGCCGTGGAGGAGGCCCGCAAACAGCTGCAAAGGCTGCAGGATCTGGCCAAGTCCCAGGGCGAGGTTGAGCTTGAGGTACAGCATCAGAGTGCCTTAACGGAGCTGGAGCGCAGCAAAAACACGCAGCTGCAGCGCGGCAGTAAACAGCGTCAGGAAGTGCAGGCCAGGCTTGATGAGCTGGGAGTGGAGCAGGAGCTTGCGCTGCAGCGCCTTGGCAGTGACCAGGAGCGTGACTTGGAGAGCCTGCGCTCGGCGCGGGAGAGCGAGAAGAACGCTCTGGTGGCGGACATCGCCGCTCTCATCGAGCAGAAGGGCGAGGCGCAGTTGCCCACCGCTGAGGAACAGGAGCTGCTGCAGAGCGCACTGAGTGCGCAGCACAAGGCGGTGGACCAGGTTCTGGACAGACATGAGGAGCGTTACGCCCGCACTCTTGAGGATCATAAGCTTACAGTGCGCATAAACAGCCGCCTGGAGAGTCTGCATAAGCACAAAGCCGGGCAGAAGGAGGCCGAGCAGATCTTAGAGAGGCTGGAGCGGTTGCTCAATCCTCCCGAGGGCTCGCCGCTGCATTTCATCGGCAAGTATCTGCCTGAGGCCAGGGAGTCCCTGACCAAGGTACTGCGCGAGGAAGTGCTGCTGCGTCGCGGGTTAAAACCTGCATTGCACCAGGATAGGTCAAAGGAGAGCGCCGCACTGACCGAGGGACAGGACAGGATGACTCTTGCAGCTGCCCCGGTGCAGGATCTGGGTTCTCTGTACGGCCTTAGCCTTGATTTGTCCGCCGTGGAGCTGCCGCAGGCGGGGTGGGGCAAAAGCGCACTGGATGTGGCCTACCAGGAACAGAAAGCGCAGCTTTCACAGCTGCAGGATAAAGTCAGCGAGGAGAGCGAGGCCCAGAATAAGGATAAAGAGCGTCTGGCGTTGCGCGAGCGCGAGAGAGCCGCAGTGGAGAGCTCTCTTAAAAGTGCCCGTGAGCTCTATGAGTCTACTCTGTCTGAACTGGGCACCTTAGAAGAGAGTCAGGCGGCCGAGCGCAGTGAGCGCGTGGCGCAGCTGGGCAGAAAGCTTGCCGCCAAACAAAGTGAGCTTAACTCCTTTGATGAGAAAACCGCCACCGCCTTAAGCGAGCTCAAAAGAGTGCACGCTCAGGCCAGATTGGAGTGTCAGGCCAAATTTGAGCTAAAACGCGATCCCTATGCCAGTAGGCTTGAAGAGTACCGACGTCAGGAACAATCCCTGGAGAGTGACTATCAGAAAAAGCGCGCACAGTTACAGCAGTCCTATCAGGCCGCTCTCGCGCAGCGCGGCCTGGATCCCGCCTCCTTCAAGGCCGCGCAGGATCATTTGGAGCAGGTCAGGACCTTTTATGAGGAGACCTTGCTCTTAAAAGAGCGCTGTGAGGAATACCGCAGCTTTATGGCCGCAGACTACGCCACGACAGGTGAGCTCAGAGCAGAGCTTAAGCAGACAAAGGAGCAGGTGGCGCAGTTGGAGCGGCAGTTAGACGAGCTCAAAAAGAACCACAAAGAGAAGGTGGAAAGTCTGGAGGAGCGGCGGCGGGGGCTGGAGAGGAAAGCACAATCCGTCAGAAACGATGTGGAGGCCATCTCAGGCTTTGAGCAGAGTTTCGGTCTCTACCAGGAGCATCTGCCCGCGGAGGCCAGAGCGGCACAGGAGAGTGCTTCGCTGGTGACGCTGCAGGGCGCCTTGGACCGGCTCACCGGACAGCTTGGTCAGGCCGAGAGGCTCTCGCGCCAGCTGGTGCCGGCGGTCTGGAACATCCTGGGAGTCATTGAGCGACACGGCGCCGAGCAAAACAAAATAGCCAAACTGTGGCAGGAATTGTTAAGTGAGCATGACCTGCCGCTGCAGGGGACGAATTCGGCGCTGCGCCGGGCGCTTGGGCTGGCCGAGCTGCTCGATGGCTTTTTGAGGCTGCAGCTGCCGGGGATTATCGATACTCTGCTCTCGGGCATTGAGGCGGCGGCGCGGGAATTTCATAATTTCTATGAGAGTCTCAAGAGTTTCAACCGGGTGGTCGATCAGGTCTCGCAGAGCTTTGCCGCGCAACTTGAGCTGCACAATCCCTTCAGCGAGCTGACCGACATCAGGGTGGTGTTAAGCTCCAAAGTCACGCAGCTGCAGATCTACGACCGGCTGCAGAGCTTTGATAGTGTCTACGTCCGCTGGGAGCAGGAGAGCGGGACTCGTCTTAGGGAGGACACGGTGCCGGAGGAGGAATTTTTGGAGCTGTTTCGGCAGGTCTCCGATGCACTCGCCGACGGGGAGATTAATTCAGGTGATCTGACCTCGCTGGTGGAGATGGATGTGTCCATGAGCGAAAACGGCCGCCCGGTGCATGTGCGCAACGATGACGATCTGGGGCGGGTGAGTTCGCGCGGCCTCTCGCGGCTGGCCATTATCGTGCTGTTCTGCGGTCTGACCCGTCTGCTGTGCCGCGACCGGCGCATTATGGTGCACTGGCCTTTGGATGAGATAGGCGAGTTTTATCACGAGAAACTCATCAAGCTCTTCAAGCTCATGGATGACTACGGTATCGCGCTGTTCTGTGCCCAGCCCAACCCCTCCAGCGCGCTGATGGGCTATTTCCGCAACAAGAACTTCATCGACCGCTCCCGCGGGGTGCTGAGCAGTTCCTCCTCCTTCGTGGCCGATCCGGAGCATAATCCGCTGCTTAAGCCGCAACAAGCCGTGACAACGGCTGAGGGGCTCGCTGATGATCTGCCGCCTGTGGCGGCCGGGGAGGTGTGAGATGGCCGACCGCTTTACGCGCTGTATCGAGCTGCTGCTGCAGGGTGAGGTGCTCTGTGAGGTGGGGCAGCCCGAGCTTTACCGCTATCTGACTGAAGAGCATGGTGAGAGCGGGCACACTCCCCATAAGGAGAGGGTGGCGGAGTTTTTATCCCAACTGGGGCGCACGCTTACCCAAACCTCGGACCAGGCAGGCTTTTACTGTACGCTCAGTTCCGGTGCCGAGCCGGAGGAACTGCGTCAGGCCCGCGTCTGGTTTGACGAGGCGGTTACTCATTTTGAGCCGCTCATCGATTTTCTGCGCATGGAGCGGGAGGCCAAGGCCGATCCGCGGCCTTTGAGCGCCGGGGATGTGCTCAAGCTCTCCGATCTCGAAGGCTCGGTGGCCGATTCGGAGAGCTTAAACCGTCAGCTGCATCAGCTGGTGGGCAAACTCAAGGTGGCCCGGCAGGCTTCCACCAGCCGCGATGAGCTCAAGGCGGTCATTGCCTATCTGGTGCGGGAGGGTTATTTAAAGGAGGTGGGCAGCTCCGGGGTGGTGTACCGCGCCACGGCCAAATGGTCACTTTTTTATGATCTGCTGGAGTTCGTGCGCAGTGTCGAGGGGTTTGCCGATGAGAGTGTGGACCCCGCCGCCGCAGGCCCGGTACAGACGGAGTTGTTCTGATGGCTACCTTTGCACCCAAAGCGGCCTTCGGGGCTATCCATAAACATTACTCCGCCATTTCACGGGCCTGCGTGGAAGAAGGAGGGCTGCTGCTCAACACTCCCGATAACACCCAGGTGATCCGCGATCTGCTCGCCCAGCGGGTGGTAACGGCCTATGATGATGAGCTGGGGTTGCGCATCCACGGCAAAATCCGCGACACGGTGAATTACTTTGAGGGACATTTCCGCTTTAAGGAACGTCACGGCGCGGTGCAGGGGCTCATCGACGATCTGGACAACTATTTTGGGATGTGCAAACGCGCCTTAAACTCGGGCCAGAATGCCCGTACACTGGAGGCGGCCATCTCCAGAGTACGCGACGCGGTACTGGAAATAGGAGAGATGCTGGAGGAGATTATCGGCTCCTACCGCCGCCTGGTCAGCGATGATTTCGGTCTGGCCGGGGACATTGACGAGAAGATCCGTCAGACCATGCGCTGCCGCGACGAACTGCAGCGCATCAACGAGATCTTCAGTCAGTTGACCGTCGACAAGCTGCAGGAGCGTTATCCCACACAGTTGCCGCAGCTGCGGCGGCTGTTTTTTGTGGTGTTCAGCGGCTATGTGGCGCGCGGTCTGTCTGATTTCAACGACATCAACTCCAAGCTGCTTGACCGTCTGGACAAGCTAAACCGCGACAAGCTCGCGCAACGCCGGGGAACCTTGCTGGAGCTCTTTGCCCGTCATTATCACGACAATCCCACTTATGTGCCGGTACTGCGCGGTCCTCTGCCGCCGCAGCTGTGCCGTGCCGCCGCGCTGAGGCTTAACCACATTCCCAACCTCAGCGCAGATGAGAGCACGTTGGAGCAGTACGCCCAAATCGCGCAGAGCTTAGGCTCCTCCCGGGGCAAAAAGATCAAAACGCCGCCCCCTAAGCTTGAGAGCATCGAGGATGTGCGGCAGAGCAAGGTCAGCCTGGATGACGATGAAATTGCGCTTAAGCTGGATTATTTCTTTCAGGCCCTGCTGCCCGGGCAGCCAATCACGCAGCTGTCGGCCTCCGCAGGATACCGGCTTCTTGCGGTGAACATTCCCTATGAGGACTGGCTGTTTTTGGTGCTGGTGCGCTACTACACCATCAAGGATGAAGTCGATCGCTGCTGCCTGTTGGAGGAGGTCTGCCGCGAGGTAAGCTCGGTGCTGACCGGCAATATCTTCCTGGAGGATCTCATTTTCACCAGACGTACTCTTGAGACTGCAACCTGAGGTGAGCATGCTGAGCTTAAAACAGGAGCAGGCCCTGCGTGCGCTCCTAGGTGCCGATCCCACAAGAAAACGGCGCTTGGCCCCCGTGCTGCGGCCGCTGTTGGAGGAGGCGGGACTTGAGAGTGAGGCGCACAGCGTGCTCCCAGCACCTGCCTTCAAACAGGCGCTGTATGACTATGTAAAACATGAGTACGGAGTGGATCTGCATGAGGAGGCTCTGTCCGGGAGTGCCGATCGTCTGCAGCGTGCCAAAAGTCATCCCGATGAAAAGCGCGGCGTAAGGCCCGTATTTTCCGAACTGCTGACCATGGCAGGCCGTGCGCCCGTCCCGCTTGGTGGGGCGCAGAGCGCTCTCATCGCGGAGGGTACGGTGCTCAGTACCACGAAAGAGCGTCTGGACTTGTCACGCATCCGCCGGGTGATCGTGGTGGAGAACGGTATTTTGTTTACCGCCTGGCAGGAGCTGTCAGGCTGCCTGCCCGCTCCCTGGCAGAACTCTCTGCTTATCTTTCGCGGCTATGGCGGCAATGTGTCTGTGGTGCGGGAGCTGTTGGCGGCACTGCCGCCTGAGTGCGAGGTGGCACTGTATTTTGACTGCGATCCGGCGGGGCTGTGCATGATGCTGGAGTACTGCTCCCTGCATAAAGCTATGCTGTTGCTGCCGCTGCGCTCGGAACTTGGCTTTGAGGTTTTGGCAAAAAACAAAAAAGAGGCCTTCAGCGCGCAATATCCGCAGTTTAAAAGTTTGTTGCTGCGCCGTGATCTCAGTCCGGCCTTGTTACAGTTTCTGGAATACATGCACAGTGAGGGCCTGGCGCTGACGCAGGAGAATCTGCTCGCGCATAAGGTGAGACTTGGGCTGTACCAGCCTTTTGCCTGAGCGGTGCTGAAGTATCCGCTGCCCTCAGGACTTCTGCGTGGTTGTGGCTCCCTGATCTGCTGAGGGCCGGCCGGAGGGTGACCGGACGCGGACGCTTTTTCTGACCGCGTGTTTGAGATGGCGCGGCACCAGACGCGGCATGGAGAGATGATAGCGGATGGCAATCAGCCTGATGAGGCAGATGCACAGGAAAGTTATGACACAGTTGACGGTCACAGGACAGGCGCTTTGTTCCATAAGGCAGTAGATGCAGCCGCCGATGATGCAGGCCGTGGCGTAGATCTCCTTGCGAAAGAGGGTGGGCTCGCGGTTTAACAGCACGTCGCTTAACACTCCCCCGGCGGAGCCGGTGATGCAGCCCATGATCACCGCCACCCAGTAGGGGTGCCCGCAGGCTAAGGTCTTCTGCACTCCGGCGATGGTAAAAAGACCCAGCCCCAGAGTATCAAAAAGCAGCCAGGCCCAGTTGAGCCGCCGCAGGATCCGCGCGCTTAAAAACACAAACAGCTGTGCGAGCACGGCGGCAATCAGGTAGAGCGGACTGGTCATCCAGAAGGGGGTGACGCCCAAGAGCAGATCGCGGATGGTGCCGCCGCCAATGGCCACGGCAATGCCGCACACCAGACACCCAAACCAGTCATACTGATGCCAGATGGCCTTGCGGATGCCGGAAATGGCAAAGGCAAAGGTGCCCAAAAACTCGATGGTCAGCAGTACCGAGGAGATGATAACCTGATTGTCCAGCATGCCAAATACTCCTGTCTGCACACACTACGCAACCTGCTCTCTTGAGGAGGACTTTGTGATAAATTATCGCCTGCTGCTAAGATCTGAGGCAAAGTATGAGCGGGCATTATGCTACACTCAAAGCATGAGAACGTCACGGCCTTAGGGGAGTGATGTGGCCTAAACCTCATGTTATATAACAAAATAAGAGGGCGCTATGCAAGCAGCCTCAGACCTGATTAAATTTGCAGCTGCCGTTTTGGCAGGATTTTCTTTGTGGTGGGGACGGCCGGCGGCGGCTGCGGCGACACCTTTGGAACTCTACATTCCCGACCCCGAAATCGGCATAGAGTTTACCAACGAGATTTTGGCCTACCTGCGCACCCTGGCCCCGCATTATGGCTTTGAACTTAAAGAAGGCTATGTCAGCACGGGAGATCAGCGCGCGGAGTTGGAGCAGCTCTTTGCCGCCCCCGAGCGTGAGCAGATCTGCCCCATGTTGCTGAGCGTGCGCGATGTGGTGGCCGCACAGGTGGCGGTGGAACGCGCCCGTAAGGGACAGGTACCGGTGATCTTCATCGTGCTCGACCCGGGAAAAAGCGTGCTGGACAGCTATACCGGGGCTTGGCATGTCGGCACCAACCGCCGTCTGGCCGGGGCGATAGAGGCCGAGATCATCAAGGATTTTCTGGATACTCATTCTACCTGGGATCGCAACGGCAACGGGGTACTGGATTACGTGCTGTTGCGCGGTGAGAGTGAGGTGGGCGAAAGCGCCCTGCGCAGCCGCGTGTTCAAAAACACGCTCACCAGACTGGGCATTAAGGCCCATATCCTGGCCGACAAGATCTGCGACTTGAACGAGGAACTTGCCGCGCAGCAGCTTGAGCAGTACTTAGGAGAGGCCGGCACGGCTGAAGTGGAGGCGGTGATCTGCAATAACGACGCCCAAGCCTTAGGTGCCGTGGCAACCTTGCAGCAGCATGGCTTCAACAACCCGCAGCAGCCTGAGTCCCTCACCATTCCGGTGGTCGGAGTGGACGGTACCACCCGGGCTTTGGAGTGCATCGCCTCAGGCAGCATGTTGGGCACGGCGCTGCAGGATCCGCAGCAATATGCTCAGGTGGCTTTGCAGCTGTTGCGCAAGCTCATAGACGGCAAGGATTTTGACGCCGCCTCCCAGGGGGTGGAGTTCGAGGGTGAGGCCCAGCTCAAACTGCCCTTTATTCGGGTCGAGCAAAAACAGGCCCAACTGCTGTTGGGACAGTAGCGGCAGGTCCCCTTTTCACCTTCGCAGCTTAGGGACGGGCGAAACCGCCCTCGGCCCAGATCTGCCGGGCCGCAGGGTCGGAGTACAGGTATTCGTACAGCCGCCGTACCTCTGCCGAGTTCACGGCACTGCCCCGGCCTAAGGTCTCATAATAGTAGAGATCCGGTACCTCGGACGCGCTCAGTTCCCGCCAATAACCCCCTGCTCCTGCGCCTTTTATGAGAGGCAACGTCAAAAGACCCGCCTGCACCTGCCCTGACTTAATAAGTCCCAGGACCTGAAATTCGTTGTCGGTCTTGTACTGGGCGCAGCTTTTGCAGTAACCGTCAAATTCCGCCGCCTTGATAAGTTGCGCGGCCGCGTAGCCTACCGGGGTTAGTTCGGCTTTGGGCAGCGCCAGCGAGCGCAGCCCATCAGGCAGACGGGAGGCGGGGACTGCGGGGGTGACAGTCCGCGCCTGAGCGGGGCGCACGGCTTTGGACACGTTCTTTTTTTGGGTGTTTTTGTTGTTCTTTTTGTTGTTCTTTTTAGGGGCGTTTTTCTTTTGCTGCTGCTTGTGCTGTTTTTGCCCGGCGGCGCTCAAGGTGGGGACGTGCCGATAAACGGCGGCGAGGACAGCAAACTCTGAGGCGGCACTGCGCCACGGCGAGAGCACTGTCGCCTGGTTCTGCCGGGGCAGACTCGTCCGGTCGGCGGTAAGCTTAAGACGGGCTTTTCTTATCTGCTCAAGCAGCCCCTCCTGCAGGGTCCACAGTACCAGGGGGGCCCGGGCCACGGGGCGCATGGACCCGGCCTGTGCTTTTTCCGCGCGGATGGCCAGTATGGGCAGGCGCTCATCGGCGCTGATGAGGATCTGACAGAACTGTCCGTCCTCGTTTAAGCGCGCGTATAGCTCCTCCTCGGGGCCGTAAAAGGTCTCAAAAGGTTGTGTCGCGCGGGTTTTGAGCTCCTCTAAGACGCTGTAGGTCTGCGCCACCGCGCATACCCGGGGCAACTCGGCGGCCTGAGCGAGGCCTAACCACGAGCACAGTGCCAGCACGGTCAGCCTAAACATAGCCATCTTTTCTCTCCTGTCCCCGGGAGTTTTGGGGACACTCTCTCAAAAACTTCATGATTATACAATGTCCGGGGCGGGGCATCTGCCCGCATAACGTCACCATCGGGTAGTATACTCACTCATAGGGACGCGCCAGGCGTCTTCGGAACAGATGAATCAATACGGACACAGGTATGGCGGCAATACAGGCAGAGGCTCAGGCGGATCTGATTGAGCGGGCAGCTTACGACGCCCCGGGTGCTGACAGGGCTGATCCGCAGAGGCCGGCTCTCGCAGCTGAGGATGCCGGTGCTGAGGAGAGCGGTGCCGAGGCTTTGGACGCACCTGGGTTTACTCTGCCCGCAGGTGTCGAGCTGCCGGAGTATGATCTCAAGGCCCTGGAGCTTATCTACCGCTTCAAGCATCCCAAGCAGGGACTGATTAAGAAAGTAAGCTCCCTCTCCTCCAAACCCTTTGAAATTGCCGGCAACGTGGTCAATCGCATCCCCGGCATCGGCAAGGCCTTGAATCTGAGTACCTCAGGTCTGGTGAAGGTGCTCAGCAGCGGCGCCGGTTCAAGCATCCGCCACGAGGCGCTGTATAAGAAATACCGCCGCAAGACCAAAAACGAGGTGCGTACGCTTGAGGATATCCAGAGTCTGCCGCTGGAACAGTGCGATAAGGTGGGCCGGGCGCTTAAGCGCAAGTACTGTTCCATGGCCGCCACGGAAGGCGCCGGGGTGGGGTTTATGGCAGGATTGAACCCGCTGGCGGCGGCCGCGGCCATTGCCGCCGATATTCCGACCCTGTTGGGACTGTGCCTGCGGGCCATCGCTGAGTACGCCGCCTGCTATGGTTTTGACATCAAGGATGAGGAAGAGAAGCAGTTTATGCTCTACTGTCTCAATTTCAGCACCGGCAACTCCAAGATGTCACGTAACGGTATGCTTTCCAATCTGACCAAAATCGCCCGCAAGGCCATGACCAGTTCCACCAGTCATCAGATGCAGCAGCAGGTTACGGCGCAGTTGGTCAAAGAGCTGGCCGAGCAGCTGGGGGTGAGGGTGACCAAGCAGAAGATCGCCGCTGCCATCCCGCTGGCCGGGGCCTTTATCAACAGCGGCTTTAACGCGCTGTTGGTCAACAAGGTCTGCACCGCCGCCTTCATGCTCTACCGCGAGCGCTTTTTGGCCCGTCTGCACTCCTGTCCCGAGCTTATCTCCTAGGCAGTCTGCAAGACAGCCCGCAAGGTTATCTCGCAGGCTGTCTATCCACCTGTTTTAGCTTAAAAACCGCAGTTCGCCTGCCGATACAGGCTATTCCACGGTTACAGCCTTGGCCAGATTGCGCGGCTGATCGACATCGGTGCCGTTGATGACGGCGCAGTGATAGGACAACAGTTGCAGCGGGATGGTAAAGATAAGGGGCTGCAGCAGTTCATCGGCATCCGGCAACGTGAAGATCCGGCTGTGCGCGTCATTTTTGAGCTTAAGCGAGCGGGTGCTGAAAATATACAACAGCCCGCCGCGGGCGCGCACTTCCTCGATGTTGGAGAGCAGTTTGCTGAGCAGTGCGTTATCGGGAGCCACTACCACCACCGGCATATCTTTATCAATCAGGGCAATGGGGCCGTGCTTTAACTCGCCGGCGGCATAGCCCTCGGCGTGAATGTAGCTGATCTCCTTGAGCTTGAGAGCACCTTCCAGCGCGATGGGGTACATGATGCCGCGACCTAAGAACAGGCAGTGGTGTTTGCCGGCAAATTCCTGCGCCAGCTGTCTGATGGCCTCATCCTGCCCTAAGGCGTCCCGGCACAGCGCGGGCAGCTTTTTGATGCTCTCCACCAGTTGAGTGCGGCGTGGCGCGCTTAAGGTGCCTTTGACTTCCCCCAGGTACAGGGAGAGCAGCAGCAGGCACAAAAGCTGTGTGACGAAGGCCTTGGTGGAGGCCACACCTATTTCGGCGCCGGCCCTGGTGAGCAGCGAGAGATCGGACTCGCGCACCAAAGAGGAGCTGTGTACGTTGCAGATGCACAACGTCTTGAGATAGCCCTGCTCTTTGGCCAGACGCAGACAGGCCAGGGTATCGGCAGTCTCGCCTGACTGGGAGATGGTGACAAACAGCGTGTTCTCCTTGACCACGGCCTTACGGTAGCGGTATTCCGAGGCGATCTCCACCGAGGTGGCCAGTCCGGTGAGCTCCTCTAACCAGTACTTGCCCACCAGCCCGGCGTGATAGGAGGTGCCGCAGGCCACAATTTTTATATTGTCCACCGCGCTGAGATCATGCTGCGCAAGGCCTGAGATGGCATCCGGTGCGATACCGTCGGCGCTCAGGCGCCCCATGGCCGTGTTCTCAAGGGCCTGGGGCTGCTCGAAGATCTCCTTTTGCATGAAGTGGCGGTAGCGCCCCTTGGAGATGCTCTCGGCATCTAAGGAGGACTCGGCGATGTCCTTTTCCACCCGCTGCCCCTGAGCGTTGAAGATCTCCACACTGCCGCGGGTGATGTGCACCAGCTCGCCGTCATCTAGGTAGATAAAACGCCGGGTAACCGGCAGCAGAGCCAGTACGTCCGAGGCCAGGAAATTCTCGCCTATGCCCAGTCCCACCACCAGGGGAGAATGGCGACGGGCACCGTAGAGATCTCCCGGGTGTTCTCTGTCTATCAGCGCCAGCGCATAGGAGCCCTCAGCCTGCAGCAGGGCCTGCCGGAAGGCCTCCTGTGTATCAAGCCCGGTTTTAACCAGACTGTCGATGAGGCATAACAGCACCTCGGTGTCGGTCTGGGATTTGAACTGATAGCCCTGTGCTTGCAGTTTATCTTTGAGCTGCTGGTAATTTTCGATGATGCCGTTATGGCACATGGCCAGCCGTTCGGTGAGGTGAGGATGGGCATTGACCACTGAAGGACCGCCATGAGTGGCCCAGCGGGTGTGGGCAATGCCCAGGCCCCCGGGGCAGCCTGCTTTGGCCACCTCAGTGCGCAGTGCCTGCACCTTTTCGATGGTTTTGAGACAGTGAAATTTGCCGTCTGCCACCGTACAGATCCCGGCACTGTCATAGCCGCGGTATTCAAGTCTGGACAGGCCTTCCAACAGGATCTCGCTTACATCGCGTTGCGCGATGGCACCGACAATGCCACACATATACGTACCTCAATTCCACGATTCATCAGGTTGCGGTCATCAGGCAGGCTGCCCAAAAAGACAGTGGCAGACACCTGCAGCGTCAAGATAAGACCGCCTCTGTTGGAATTATAGCTACTGTGGGCCGAAAAAATAAGCGTCGGCCTCTTGCTGCCCGACCTTGGGGGTATGCGTGCGGTTAGCGGAGGCAAAGTGACTTGCGCCACAACTTCAGGCGCTTTTATGTTCGCTGTTCACCGGCTGGTTTTTATGCTTTAATATGCGGTGGATAACGGAACTTTTCGGAAGTAAGTCGAATATTTGACCTAATATCGAAAGGAGGCCTTGTGCGCACCGAACAGCTGTTCCCCCGACCAAAGTATCTCGATGCTCTCCTAAAACGCCAATGGAACGAGCGCATTAAGGTCGTGACCGGCCTTAGGAGAAGCGGCAAGAGCACCTTGCTGCTTAAACTGTTCAGGCAGAATTTGCTGGACCGGGGAGTGCCGGCAGAACAGATCATCACGCTCAGTTTAGATGAGGAGCGGCTATCTCAGCTGCGCGATCCGGCGCAACTCTCTGACTACTTGTACTCTAAGGGGGGTTCTAAAAATTCGCCGATCAGCCATTTTTGACAACCTCGAGGTTGGCTGCCATTTCCGGGTCTATGATCAGTTCCGGCTGGTACCGCGCAATCTGCCCCATGCGGGCCATGTTATAGACCAGTGAGGTCATAAA
>JAFUGP010000010.1 GCA_017469335.1 Succinivibrio sp.
AGGCCGCGGGATTTGAGGTCATCACCGAGGCTCACAGTGCAGGAGGCCGTTGTGACCTCCTCCTTACCATTCCTGAGGCCAAATTGCGCTACGCCTTTGAGTTCAAGGTGCAGCACCAAGGTGAGAACCCCGACAAGCGCCTTGGGGATGCCTTAAAGCAGCTCGTGGAAAACGACTACGGACACGTGCCGCCGGTATCCTACGAGCTCAAAAAGGTAGGCGTGGTGATCGGACCTGACTTTCGCAGTGTAGTGAAGATCGAATTTGCCGGATAAAATCGCGAACTATGCAGAATCACTCAAATCCCTCACTGACAAAGAACCACGCCTCATCCGGTATCTCCATCCCCTTGAGCACGTTGTTTGAATTAAAAGCGTTTATCGTTTATCACCTGACCTGAGGATTTAAAAGATGTCTGACATAACCTTCCGCGCGGCCACCGAGAATGACTGTGAGCTCATTTTAAGTTTCATCCGCAAACTGGCCGACTACGAACACTTAAGCGACGAGGTGGTGGCCACCCCGGAGCTGTTAAAAGAATGGATCTTCGACAAAGGCAAGGCCGAGGTGCTCTTTGCCCTTTATGAAGGCAAGGAAGTGGCCATCGCCCTCTTTTTCAATAACTTTTCAACCTTCTTAGGCCGGGCCGGTTTGTACCTGGAGGATCTCTTTGTCCTCAAGGAGTACCGCGGATTGGGCATCGGCAAGGCCCTGCTGTCACGTCTGGCCGCGCTGGCGGTGGAGCGCGGCTTAGGCCGTCTGGAATGGTCCTGTCTGGACTGGAACAGCCCGAGCATAGCCTTTTACCGCTCCTTAGGCGCCAGAGCCATGGAGGAGTGGACGGTCTACCGTCTGACCGGACAGACTCTTAAAGATCTGGCCGCGCAGTCACCCAAGTCTTAAGGCGGCCTGACTTTTGCCGCCGAAGATGGAATTTATCCCGCGCCTGACGCTTAACGAGCAGATCTGCGCCAAGCTTGCCCTCTGCTGCGAGTTGACCGGGCTGTTGGAGGGCTCTCCTGCGTCCTTGGAAATTCAGCCTAAAGACTCCCTGATCCAGAGGATCAGCACCCTGCTTATGCAGGAGCTTGCCCAGGCGGATCGCAGTTTCGATGCGCCGGGGAGTGCGGCAGCTCTGAGTGCCGCTGCAGCAAGCGATCCGCAAGTGCAGCTGCGTCTGCAGCAGCGCAGCGCTCAGCTGAGGTCAAACACAACCCAGCTTATGGCGCAGTGGCAGGCGCTTAACCCACATAAGCCGCAGGATATGCTCCGGGCCCATCAGCTGCTGTTGCAGGGGCTGCATGCCTTCAACGGTCACTGGCGTCAGGACAGCGCGCACGTCAGGCAGCTCACCGGCAGCGGCCTGACGCGCGAACCGGCCCCCGATATCCCCGAGCGCATGCACTTGCTTTGTGCCTGGTATGAACACTCAAATCTGCCCGTGCTCCTCAAAAGCGCGGTGTTTTACGCTAAGTTCACTCTGATCGCGCCCTTTAACCGCGGCAACGAGAGCCTGGGCACGCTGTGGCTGTGGCGGCAGCTAGCGCATTGGCGTATCTCTCTTAGCGCGCTGACGCTGCACAGCCTGACAGACGAGAGGCACGCAGAGCTGCAACACTGCCTGCAGCGCTGCTCTCAGAGTGCTGAGTACAGTGAGTTCGTTGCCTGGCTGCTCACGGCAATTGCCCGTGAGCTTACTGAGCTGCTGGGGCAAACCTATGCGCACAGTGCGTTGTTGCTGCCAGAGCAATCTGCGGAAAAATCGTCACCGAACACGCAGGATCACAGGTCAATAGACACTTTTTCAGGCCAGAGATTTCCGGCTGCAGAGGATCAGTTAAACGACCGACAAAGAGATCAGCAAAGCGTATCAGTAGAAGAAAACTCGAATGCTTATGTTAAAAGGTCATTAGCACCTGTCACCGATCAAGTAAGCGTATCTGACGACGATCAAGTAAGCAGCAATGACTACACCTCACTTACAGAACATACCTCTTACTATGACAGTCTTAATTTGGATGTAACAGGCAAAGTGTTATCGCTTTTAAAGGTTTTAGGCTCCAGCACGCTGACAGCCGCAGAGCTCATGACCAGACTTAAGCTTAAACATCGCCCCAGCTTTTTCGCCCACTACCTCAATCCGGCCTTAGAGCGCGGTCTTATCGAGCGCACCGTACCCCACCGGCCTCACAGCCGCAACCAGCGCTATCGTCTGCGTTCTAAGTGAAATTATCGCTCTCGCGCTCCATAGCCCAGGGCGCGAGCAGCCAGACCGTGATAAGCCCGGCGCTTAAGGCCGCACCAAAACCGCGCAGCGCCGCGGTATGACTGAAGATGAGTACCCCCAGGCTTAACAGAGTCGTAATCAGGGAGAGCGCGGAGCCGTAGCAGGCTACCTCACCGCTTTCCTTGCGGTTAGAGAACATGATGACATAGTTGATCCCCGCTCCCAGCACCAAAATAAAGGAGAGCGCGGTAAAAAAGTTCAGCTCCATTCCCAGGTACCCCGGCAGCGCCGCGGCCGCAGCGCAGGAGAGCACCGAGGGCAGGGTCTGCCGCAGTCCTCTTAAAAAACCCGAGCGCATAAGGTTAGTCAGTAAAATAAGCAGCAACAGCGCCGCGGCTATCAGCAGGATCAACAGCCGGTAATGCCGGAACATCTCAGAGACGGCGCCGCGCCGATCCAGCAGGCTTACCCCGCTGAGATCTTTGCTCAATGCGTTCAGCTCAAACTGAGGATCCGGACTTAACACCTGACAGAGCAGCGCTATCTCCCCTGCCTGATCCTCAAAGACCAACTCATTAAAGCCTGCTCCCAGGGGACTTTCAAGATAGGAGTGCAGTGAGGGCGCGCGCTCATAGCCCTTATCATTCAAGGAGCTCTCCCCTAAGATGGCGGCGGCTTTTTGCAGGTTCTCCTGCAAGAGCTTGAGATCGGCGCTCTGCCTGGCCTCCGAGTTATAGGGCAGCGCGCTGCCCACGACGAGCATGCCCTCCTGCTGGGCCTTTATAAGGCGCTCATAGAGCCTCTCACAGCGCTGCAACGTCTGCTCTGCATCCTTGCCGGTGCAGATAAACCAGTGCGTGGCGCCCTTTTGTCCTGATAAGGCCCCGATATGATCCTCCTCTGCCACCAGGACGGGAGGACGCTCCTGCAGTGCAGCCACATCATCATTGACGCGCAACAGCATAAGTCCGGGCAGGCTCAGGAGCAAAATTGCGGCGCTTAAGAGGTATTTATAAGGTCTGCGGCCCTGCCAGCGTGCCATATAGCGCGCGGCCAGCTTTGCACCGGGAAGTTGGCGGGAAGGCAATGAGCCGCAGCACAGAGGATGCAGGCAGTGCACGGTACAAAAGGCCCCGCACAGCCCCAGGATGGCAAAGCAGGACATCTGCCGCACCGCCGGAAAGGGGGTGCCGGCCATCATGAGATAAGCAAGCACCGTGGTGATCAGCGACCACATCATGGCCCGGTGGGTGATCTCAAGGCTCTGTTGCGGCGTACGCAGCCTGCCGTGGCGCTGTCTTTCCAGCAGGTAGTACAGACTGTCGTCCACGGCCATGCCGATGATGCTTACCGCGATGACCAAGGTCATCAGGTAGATCTCATCGAAAATAAGACTCAAAGCAACAAAGCCCCACACTGCCCCGCAAGCTAGGGCCGCCAGGATCAGCAGCACAGGCCGGGCGCTTTTAAAAAACCACATGAGGCACAGCAGTACCAGAGCCGCACTCACAGGACCTAAGCTTGACAGATCGGCCTTAGACTGCGCGGCGGCCGCCGCGCTGTAGAACACACTGCCGCGCATCAGCAGCTGCGAGAGAGGCTGCTTAGCTAAGATCCTCTCGCGCAGCGCGTTAAACTGCGCGGCGCGCTGCTCGTCGGCTGACACATCAAAGGTGCTGTGTGCAAGCCGTACCGCAAAAAAGTACCAGCTGCGTCCCTGAGCGTCTTGAGTTTGCAAAAACCCCCGCTCGACTCTTAAGGGTCCGGCCTTTTTCAGCTGCGCGAGGCTCTCGCTGCGGGTGAGCAGGAGCGGATCGGCACTGAACTCCGCGCCGCTCACCGTGCCTGCGGCACTGTAGAGCTGCGCAAGCGCCCACTGCGGCTGCGTGAGGCTTTCAAGGCGGCTGCGGGTTACGGGATCCACGAGCGCGCTGCGGTACTGGAAGGCGGCACGGGCGTACTCCCGCCTCTGCGCGGGAGTCTGGTAACCCAAAACCTCGGCCGTGCAGGGCAGTGCCTTGAGGGCCTCAAAGAGTTTTAAGGCCTCTTTATCGCGCTCCTCACCTTCCGGGCAATAGAAAAGCGCCACCTGAGTGTCCAGACGCGCGGTGAGAGCCTGCTGCAGCTGTGGCGAGAGTCCTGAGTCACCCTGAGTGGGCAGCATCGCCCACAAGGAGGAATTAAACTGCAAGGTGGGCAGCTTTAAGGCCAGAAAAAGCCCCACAAGCACATTGACAAGCAGCCAGATTGCGGCGTTGCGCTTAAGGGCCACTTACAAAGAGCTCCTGCTCGGCACTGCTTAAGCTGTCGGGAGTGCTGTGCGGATCAAGCAAGACCAGCTGCGTGACATCGCCCTGCTTATCCTCAAGCCGCAGCTCCCTGACATACTGCCCCCCGCTTAAGCGCAAGCCGGAGAACACCAGACTCATCGGCTCTTTTTGCGGGATCAAGGAGAGCTGCCAGGATGATAAAGTACCCTGCAGTTCCCACTCAAAACAGCTCTCAATTAAGGCAGGATCGGCACTGATAAGCCCCTGCAGCAGACGGCTTAGCTCATAGAGCTGAGGCTGACTGGCCGCGTCAATCACCTCCACTGCGGCGGCAGTGGCGGAGATTATCTTATCCTGAGTAAACACCATGCTGCTTACAAAGGGGGTCTTTTGTTGCAAAGCCAGGCCTTTGCTGCGGCACAAGAGCAAGGTGCCGGTGGATTTAAGCGGCTTGTCAAAGCCCTGTAACCTGCGCTCCTGAGTATAAGAGCTGCGCAGGATCTCCACGTTCAGCTGTGCCTGCAAACTCCTAAGGCTCAACTCCAAAGATTGGACCTGAGATTCTGTATCCTCGGCTGCGGCGGCCTCAAGAGAGCTTTGCACCGGACAGAGCAGCAAAGATAAGAGCAGCAGCCCGCATGTAAGGGTGGTCTTGCTCAGGAAAAACCTAAAGTGGCGGATGGTATTCATAGGCATCATGAGGCGCAACAGGCCGCTTTGGCAAATTTCAGGCTGCCTGAGGTGGCGCTCACCCGGTTTTGGTCATTGACAATCTCATAGGCAAAATCGACCCGGTCTTTGTCCTTGACATAGCTAAGCCGCAAACTCAGCGTGCTGTCAGGCAGAATGGGACAGAGATATTTGAGGGCGGGTATGGCGCGCAACTCCTGCCCCTCTGCCAGATAACACTGAGCGTAATGCTCGGCCCAGACAAGCTGCGCCACGCCCGGCAAAATGGCCTGACGGGGGAAATGGCCCTGAAACCAGCTCAGCGCCGCAGGCGCCTTAAGGGTCAGCACCACGCTGCCCGGTGCGAGAAATTCCTCGTGCAGCAGCATAGGCAACAGCGGATCGGCAGATGTCACATGAACTCCCTAAACCTAAAAAAGCGGCCCGGAGCAGCGGCGTGCCGAAAGGGCCTTAAACGCCGCAGTAAGACTATTATAGCCGTCACCTGCCCCGATCTGCACCGGTCTGGCCTCCTGAGTACCGGGCGCTCGTATATCTCAGCTCTCAGGGGAGCGTTCAAACAACGAGAGCAGCACTGCCCTGTCCCGCTTGCCCATACTGTTTAAGGGGAGCTCGTCGACAAAACGCCAGTAGCGCGGGATGGCCAGAGGCTCCAGCTTAGGACGCAGCGCCGCGCGCAGCTGCAAAATAAGCTGTCCCCGGGAGAGCTGCTCCCGTGCTCCCTCCGAGAGCACCACCACCGCCGACAAGGACAGCCGCCCTGCCACCTCCCGGGGCAGCACCGCCGCCTCGCAGATCTGCGGCAGTTCCTTAAGACGCCGCTCCACCTCGGCCGGCGCGACCCTTTTGTCCTCGATTTTGACAATGCGATCGCGTCTGCCCAGAAGAGTGATGCCCCCCGGTCCTATTTCCAGACGATCGTCAAGGACAAAGGGACCGCCCAACAGCGGTGAGTGCAGGGTGGTCTCATCCTCATGCTGTGTAAAACGCATCCCCGCAAAAGGCTGCCAGAGCGCCTGCGGGGCATCATTGACCCGATGGGCGATGATCCCCGTTTCGGTGCTGCCGTAGATCTCCTCAGGATAACTGCCGCACCACTCGTGATAGGCCAGCGCCGTCTCGTAAGGCAGTGCGCCCCCTGCCGATAAGGTAAGCTTAAACTCAGGTCCGTGCTCTGTGACATCCAACCGCCTTAAAAAAGCCGGTGAGCTGATAAATGCCAGGCCACCCGGGTGCGAGCGGTCCCGACATAAGGAGAGCAACTCCTCGGTGTAGTGCACGAAGCCTGCGTACATACAAAGTCCCTGTGCCAGTGGCATGAAGATCCGAAAGGTCAGCCCGAACATGTGCATGGGATAGACCGAGGAGAGCAAGCGGCAGCCTTTAAGGCGCTCCCCGAAGACCTGCGCGGTGAGCCGGGCCTCCTCATCTAAGGCCGAGATGGGCTTGGGCACCTGTTTGGGGGTGCCGGTGGAGCCGGAGGTAAAGAGTATGAGATAGGCATCATCGCCAAGCGGCCGGTCCACCTGGGAGGCCACCTGTGCAGCATCAAGCGGCCAAACAGCTTTACCCGGGGCGCTTTGAGGCTCCTGTGAGGCAAAATGCGTAAGCTCAAAAGCGCCCTGCGCGTCGCAGCCCAGCTGCAGCCGCTCCAACCCCTCCAGGTGCTGATCACTTAAGACTATGTCAAAGAGATGGTGTTGAGAGCGCAGCTGTTCGGCGCGGTTGTGTCCCGGCAGCAGCGGCACGCAGCCTGAGTAAAGACACCCCAGCAAAGCCGCGGTGAAAAGATAGGAGTTCTCCAGACACAAGGCCGCCCTTTTAACCTGCAGCTCCCTCAGGGTAACAGCGATGCGCCCGGCCGCCTCACGCAGGTTTTCCAGGGTATAAGAGCCCTGCCGGTCATAGGCAATGACCGTGCTGCCCGGCCTGAGCTTTGTGGAGAGCCATTGTCCGCAGGTTAAAATCATGCCGTCACTCCAAGCTCAAGTGCCGCACTTTGTGCCTTACCCTGCCAGGCGCGTTTTAAACGACACCGTACCAGGTATTCAAGCGCAAACAGCACCCCCATCGCCACGTAGGAGAGTGCCCCGTTCCACAGTGTCCACAGCTCCAGGGAGCCTGCGTAAACGGTCAAAGCGGCGATGGTGCCGTTTAAGAGAAAAAAGCCGCACCAGACCGCGGTGACGGCCCGGGTATAAGCGATGGCGCGCGCATCCAGGCTCTCGCGCAGGGCAGCAAGCTCGGTTATCACGCTGCGCCCGCCTTTTAAGGACCAGACAAAAACCACAAAAAACAGCGCATTGACGGCCAGCGGGTAATACAGCAGCAGCGAGCTTTGCTCTAAGATAAGCGAGGCAAGACACAACAGCGCCGCGAGCCACAGCACATAGAGTCCTGTCCTGCGCAGGGCCTGCGGGGCGGCGCTTTGGCCACCCTTGGCCTCGGTACTGCGCCACAGCCATAACCTCAGCAGGCACAGTGCCAGCAACAGCGCCGGCAACAGCCGCAGATAACCCAGGCTTATGCCGGTGTAGACCAGCACGGGCCAGAGCAGCGCCACGGCGGCGAGCGCCGCCGTAAGCGCGACTTTGAGTTTCATCAGTTAGGTGAGGACGAAGTGCCGCCTGTGGCGGGTGCGCCCTCTTTTAAGAGCTTTTCCACCGCCAAAATCACGTCATAGACGGTGCGCACCCCCGCGAAGGTCTCACGGGTGACCTGCTTGCCGGTCTTCTTCTGCACCTGTACGGCCAGATCGATGGCGTCGATGCTGTCCAAATCCAGCTCTTCAAACAAAGTCGCCTGCAAGGTCAGCTGCTCTTTGGTGACATCAAACAGTGAGGTGATGATCTCCACTAACTGCGCGTAAATCTGTTTTTGCTCCGAAGAGAGTTCCTCAAAACTGGGAATGACCGTTGCGGCAGAGCCGGTTGCGGTGGTCTGCGCCGTATCCTGTGCAGGTGCCGTCGCACCCTTGCCCTGACTTTCCAGATAGTCGGCCAGGGTGGCCACCGAGCGGAAATGACTGCGCATCTCCTCGCTTTCGGCCGAGAGCGTCACCTCGTATTTCTTCTTAAACGCCAGCCCTATTTCCAAAGCATCGATGGAATCAAGGCCCAGTCCCTCCTTAAAAAGCGGCTGTGCGCTGTCAATGTCATCCGGGGTCAAATCCTCCAAGTTAAGAGAGTCAATGATGAGTTGTTTTATTTCCTGCTCTAAGGCAGCGCGATTAGGTGCGGTCATAAATCATCCGTGTCGGCACTTTAGGCTGCACGGCCTCCAGTTGAGCCTAAACAACAGGCAAAAGGCAAAAAGACAAAAAACCAACCGCCCGGCCCCGCCTGTTTCAGGCCTGCGCCGCGGGGAGGTTGAGCATGCTGGCAATACGGGCATTGATCTCCCGGGATACTCTGGGATCACTCTCACCTTCAGGTGAGGAAAGTTTTAGTTCCCGCGCCTTGATAATACCGCAAAAGGTCACTGAATAACAAGGCAAACGCCGCGGCGCCACATACCAGCGCGTACGCCTGTTTAAAAATTCCGTACTGCACTCAATCTTAAGCACCGCCACCTCACAGTTAACCTTCGCCGCCACGCCCGCGGCCCCGCGTTTTAACCGCACGCCTACCTGAGGATCGGTGCGGGTGCCCTCGGGGAAGATCATAAGATTCTCCCCGCTTTGCAGGCAGCGCCGGCACTCCTCCAAAAATTCCTCGGCCCTGGTATTGCTAAGATAGCCGCACTCGCGCACGATGCGCCCCAAAAAGGGATTTTTTAAGATACCCTCCTTGAACACCGTGTTGAGATCCGGAAGATAAGCCGCGAGGAGAGGAAAATCCAAGAGCGTGGGATGATTGGCCACCACCAAGGTGGACCTTCGCGCGGAGAGATCGCCTAAGTCTGCCTGTTCTATCCTGATAAGTCCCAGATAATGGAGGCAGCGCAGGAAAAACCTGAGCCTTACGGCAATGTGCCGGCGCCTGGCAAGAGGTCCTTTCAATAACCCGCAAGCTGCGTACAGGGGCATTTCCAGGTACACCATCATAAGTGAGCCCACCCCGAAACAGGCAAAGCACAGCGGGGTTAAGAGCAGACGGTACAGATAACCGATAAACCCCAACGCCTTCATCTTAAGTTTGGTCCTCACGCCCTCAGGCGGCAGAGTCTTTTTGGTGCCAGTGCCAGGTGCCCTGCGCCCCCTGAATGTCAAAGCTCCGGGCGCCTTTTAGGTAGTTGAGGTAGAACTGCAAAGCCTGCGGAGGCTGAGGTACCTCCTGATCGTTGCGGGCATTCCCGACCTGTGTACAGTCAACCTCAAAGGTGGTACCGCGCTGCAACAACAAGGCTGCCGCGTAAGGATAACAAGGCGTGCCGTCTGGCATAAACTCACGGTAAAACTCCGGCACCTGTCCGTCAAAATCCACCAGCAGCACGCACTTATAATCGGTGCTCAGCAAGGCACACGCCTCCTGCAGCGCGGCATGAAAACTGTCCACTCCGGCAGAGATTGAAGTTGAAAACAGAGGCTTGCCGGATTGAATGGTCAGATTGGCCACAGCGGCGTTGTGCACCGATAAGGCAAAGGCATTGGGAGATACTTCCTCATGACGGGCCAGCGCCTGCAACAAGGCGTGATTGCGCTCTAACTCAGAGTGGCGGCTGGCAAAGACGATGGCGTCTGTCTCAGGGTAAGCGGTCAAAAACTCCAGTCCCAGACCCACCGCCGGACGATCGCCCGAGGCCAGACGACGCGCCAGCAGAGGCGGCAGATTGGCAGGCTTGGGCAGCGGCGTAAAATCAAGCGGGTCGGGTAAGGCCAAGGCCTGCTGCCACTGTGCCCTATCATTTAACTGCGGTGCCAGAGCTCTGGCCTCCTTTATGTCAAAACTGAACATGAACCAAACCTCTCAGCAGAAACTTCTGCCCGCAATATTCCAACTGCATGTAAAACTTTCTCAATCAGAAATGCCCTCCGGCATGTCAGCCAACACCGGTCACCTCCCTGATGCCCGCAGCCGCCATCGGCTCAACCCTGAGACAGTGTCGGTACAGGCGTCGGGAGAGGTCAGTCCTCCGGCAGTTCCTGCCACAAGGTGATCCTGCGCTCCTTCGCGGCGGCATTAAAGACGGCGGCGATGCGCAAAAGCATCTGCCCATGCAGCGTCTCCTCACGGCCGTAGTCACGTGCTTTTATCTGTTCTATGGCCTCATCGAGCAGGGCCTGGGCATCCGAGCCGTCCTGGGAGAACTTAAGTTCCAACACCAGGCAGCGCTCCTTGCAGACGACGATAAGGTCACTGCGGCCTTTGGAGTTGTGCTGCTCGGCGCGTACCTCCAGCTCGGCTCCCTTGCAGTAGAACTCAAAGAGCAGCCTCAGCATGGATTCTTCTTTGATGGGGTAGTGGTCATAGGCCACGGCCGCAAGCAGGGTGTTGAGGTGGTCAATGATTTGTAAGGCAGTGCCTTTTTCCAGTACATAGTCAGTACTGCTGCCCGGCAGGTAGGGTGAGACATTATGTTTCAGGAACTTCATGCTGATAAGCGAGCACAGAGCCGAGCTCACCTCACGGTTGGCAAAGCCTAGGGTGACATCCAGATTGCGTTTCAGAGGTGCCTTCAGAGTCAGATAGCCTGACTGATACATCAGCACGCAGGGGTGCATGGTGATAAGTGAGGTGGGGCTTCTGAATTCCTCAAAGGAGACGGTGATCTTTTCCTGCTGGAAGGGAGTCAAATCCAGGGAGTGAGAGTCCAGGTAGTTCTTCAGAACGGAAGGCAGACCCGCCACATCGTACCAGTAGTCGCCGAATTCCACCTCCTCATCCTCTTTCAAAGCCTGCAGAAAATGGTTGACCGACCAGGTGGAGAAGACCTTGTCGCGGCCTTTTTCGTCAAAGCAGTAGCCG
>JAFUGP010000148.1 GCA_017469335.1 Succinivibrio sp.
AGTAAACATGATCAAGACCATCAAGAAACGAGGGTATGGCTATCCTGATACTGAATATTTCTTCTTAAAGATAATGGACGAAAGCCGTAAAAAGGAGAGGTTCTAAAAGATGCCGATCCCCCTAAAATATCCATTGAACCGAAATTAAGTGGTATTTGTCAGCTGAGGGGTTTGTTATGAGTGACAATTCGACCAAAACCATGGAAAACCTGATTAAGGCTCTGACCAATCCAGAGATAGCAGCCGCCAGTGTGGAGGCCGAAATGGAAGAAAACTGGAAAGCCGGAGTTAAGGTCATCCGTATGGACAAAAAGGGGATTTATGAACTGCAAGCTGACGGTACCAGAATTTATACAGCTCCCTGCCCTGAGCCAGAGCCAATCTCCTGGCTAAAGCGACGTTGATCTATCGGTTTATAAGTTCAAGCGAATCAACAAAATCTCTGCTTTCTTCATTCAGGTAAAAACTTTCACCATTGCTGTCTTTCTTAAAAATCATCGTCAGCTGTTGGGTATTGTCAAAAATACAAGCCTGCTTCGCTACTTCAATGAGCTTAGGAAGCAGTTCTAATGAACGTCGATATCTTCTCTGAATGTCGGCGTCTTGAACGGCATGTCCGCCACGCATTACCCGGGCATGAACTCTCTGCATATTTATGGTACAGGTTCTTATAATCACATACAAAATCTCTACTTTGTAGCCAATATTCTGAGCCTTTTCTACCAACTTGAGGATTGATGGTGAGGAAGCTGTGGTCTCTATGGCAAAACTTCGCCTCTCGTGCAGAAACCTCTCCCTTAGTTTTAACGCGCTCCTAGCGGCCTGAAGGTTAATAAGTTCCTGCTCTAGCAGCGGTGCCTCATTGATTGAGTTATAACCTCTCCCCCTTGCCAAATCTCTGGTGATGATATCTGGGTTGACGAAGATAACATCATGATACCCAGAGTTGTTTTTGATGAAGCCCTCATAGAGGGTGGATTTCCCAGATCCGTTTGGCCCAGCAATAATCAGTAGCAGCGGCGTGTCAAGGTAATTCATAGGTTTTGCTAAGAATAATTTCCAATTAGAAGCTGTTCAAATTTAATACAAGTTCATTACGGCTTCAAGGTTCCCAGGGGGATGACCTTAACCCCATCGGGCCTGGTGTAGGCCAACTCGCCGCCGGTTAGGATGATCAGCAAAGTAGGCTCCTGAAGCGGGACCTGACTTTCCTGGGCGTTGCGGGCGCGTATCAGATCCCTGATCTTGAGGAGATGCGAAGCTCCCAGGTCAATTTCCCGGCTGCCTAACTTGCACTCAATCAAGGCATAGCGGCCATCATCTTGGTGCAGCACCAAATCCGCTTCCAGATCATAGCGATCCCGGTAGTATGAGATCCGGCTGTAAAAGCCCCGGGTATAGGCTCTGAGATCCCTTACGCACAACTGCTCAAAGATAAAGCCAAAGGTCTTTAATTGCACCGACAATGAGTCAGGTTTCAGCCCCAACAGCGCCACCGCAAGGGAGGGATCGCAAAAAGAGCGCTTTGGCGTGCGGCGTATCACGGTCTTTGCGCGAATGGCCGGACACCAGGCTTCGATATCCGCGATCACAAACAGCCGCTCAAGAGCGCTCACGTAGTCATTGAAAGTGTCAGCACTGCAACTGCGCTCGCCTGAGGCGGTCACATCAGTCAACAGGCTGCTCTTCTTGGCCAGCGTGGAAATATTGCGTGCATAGGAGCGCAGAATGAGCCGGGTCAGTTTTTCATCGCGCCGCCTGCCATCTAAGCGTGAAATATCCTCACTGCACACGCTGTTTACATAGTTGCGGGCCAACAGCAATTGAGCCTTTTTGCTGCCGGCTGAGAGTGCTGCCGGCCAACCGCCGCGGCAGGCGGCGAATATCAGATCCTCAATGGTCAGATCTGAACGGCAGCCATCTATCACGTAATCAGGCTCTTGGAACAGACGGCTTAAGGACACGGTCCCGCTTGACTCCCCGGACTCCCACAAACTCATGGGCAGCATACTCAGAGGTGCGATACGACCGGTACCTGAATGCAGTATTTTTTCTCGTTCCACACTGTTTGAACCGGTCAGAATGAATTGACTCGGTGCTGTGTGCGCATCAACCTGAGTTCTGACCGCATCCAACAGTACGGGCACGTCCTGCCATTCGTCTAGCAGACGCGGCGTCGGCCCCTGCAGCAACAGCGATGGTTTCACCGCCGCTGTCGCCAGGTATTCCTCGCGCCGATCGGGATCTTGCAGTTTGATCACGCTATTAGCCAGCTGCTCGGCCGTGGTGGTCTTGCCGCACCATTTAGGCCCTTCTATCAGCACAGCTCCAAAAGCCTCCAGAAATTCCCTCAAGGTCTCATCGCAGACTCTGTTGAGATATCGCATGTTGCCACTCCGCTGTTATCCTCACCGCAACTCTTTGGTGTCTCTTCTGACAACAGTATATCAGTTCGGCAATTTTGATGATATATGGCAGGTATTTTTGAGGCAATTCATTTGGTATTTTTGAGGCAGTTTATTCGGTATTTTTGAGGTAATTTGACCTGTACCCTTAGGCTCGTTACTGCTTGATTTTAAAAAATCATTCTCACAGATCACGTTGTCAGGCATGGTCTTCTCAAGGTTCGAATCTTAAGAGAGCCTAAAAGCCTTGCAAATCTAACCTCTGATCTTTGTACAGTGACAGGAAGACAAGCCTTGCACCATTCACCGGTACGCACCGCCGTCCGGACGTCGTATGTCTGGGGCGTCACATCTGATGCGTGCCAAAGTCCAGAGAGTGAGCCCTGCAGTACACCTCGGCACCTTGCATGATTTCGCTGTACTCCTTATAGTCGGAGAGGTACACATCGATGCCCGCGATATCCTCGGGCACCTTTAGGCCACCGTGGAACTGCAGCTCGAAAAACTCAAAGTAAGGCAGCTCATCTGTGAGGTTATTGATCATGGCAAAATTCTTAACCGTCAGGGTATTGTTCATGATCTTGCTGGCAATATAACGCCACAGCAACCCCGGATCGGGGAGTGATTGCAAGGGTGTGCCGTGACCGTTGGGCAACCCCCAGATGCAGGTGGGCTGCACCTCGGTGACCGCGGTGGGCACCATGCCAAAGCAACGCCCGAAATTAAGCGAATCGCCAAACGTCAGGGTGGTGCGCGTCATGAGACGATCTTTGCGCAACCTGAACACCACATCGCCGTATTGGTAGCCCATCTCGCCGCTGATGAAGATGTTGCTGTTGGGATTGGGATCGGAGAGATAGCCAAAGCGCGGGTAGTCCTCAGGCTTAAGCGAGGCGGTATCGCAGTCAAACATGGCGTGAACCGCCTGTACCCGGTTCTGGCCGTTACCCATGTCAGGTCTTTTTTCGCACTGCAGGACATTTTTGATTTCCCCGGACTCAAGCACCAAAGGCAGGACCTTGACCGGCACACGCAGGTAAAACTCCCCGCGTTTTATAATGTCGCGCAAAAAGCACTGCACCACGGTGCCAAAGCGCTCAAAGCCCGGCAGGTGCTTGTACAGTTTATCCAGGTAGCGCTCCTGATAGGCGCTGAAACGCGCCAGAGTCGGCAAAGTGTTGTCAATCATACTCTCACCTGCAACTTTGTTACCTCAAGGCAGACCTGCCTGCCACAATCTGCCCTTAATGATAGCGCAGAGCAGGCTGACAGTCTCAACCTCCCGTCACCTGGATGACGTATGTCCTGCTCAAGGCAGTTGACCGTCAGCACTGAAGCCCTTTTTCAGATATAGCGCCCGGTGATGCTGTGGGGGTTGGCCCGCAGCTCTTCCACGCTGCCGCAGGCGACCAGACGCCCGCCCTCCTCCCCGCCGCCGGGGCCCATATCGAGGAG
Organism: Succinivibrio sp.; assembly: GCA_017469335.1. Lineage (GTDB taxonomy): Bacteria > Pseudomonadota > Gammaproteobacteria > Enterobacterales > Succinivibrionaceae > Succinivibrio. Next base: position 3,861 of record JAFUGP010000148.1, read on the forward strand.
ATAGTCGGCATTGCGGATCACATCGCTGTCATGCTCGATGACCACCACGGTAGCACCCTGCTCCAGCAGTCGGTCAAATACCTCCAGCAGGGTCTGCACATCCTGGGGATGCAGCCCGATGGTAGGCTCGTCAAACACGAACAGCGTATCGTGCTGCGCCCTTCCCATCTCGCTGGCCAGCTTAAGACGCTGCGCTTCACCGCCGGAGAGCGCGGGCGTATCCTCACCTAAGGTGAGGTAACCCAGGCCCAGACTGTGCAGTACCTCAAGGCGCGGCCTTACGGTTTTAAGCTCGGCGCAGAACCCGAGCGCTGTGCTCACATTCAAGTCCATAAGCTCAGGCAGCGAGAGACTCTGCCCCTGCTTATTGCGGTAAGTCACCGAATAAGCCTCACGGTCATAGCGCGAGCCGCGGCACTGCGGACAGGGTATGTCCACATCGGGCAGAAACTGCACGTCCAAACTGATGGAGCCCGTGCCGTCGCACACGGGGCAGCGCAACTTGCCGGTGTTGTAGGAAAAATCCCCGGCCTTAAGCCCCTGCTCTTTGGCCTTTTGACAGCGTGCGAAGATCTTGCGCAGCTCATCGTGGACATTGGCGTAGGTGGCCACAGTGGAGCGCACGTTGATGCCGATGGGACTGGCGTCGATGAGCTTGACCTGGGAGAGGCCTGGTGCCTCTAAGGAGCGTACCTGCGCAGGCAGCGGCCTGCCCTCGCACAGCGCCTGCAAGCCCGGCACCAGACACTCCAGCACCAGGGTGGTCTTGCCCGAGCCCGACACCCCGGTCACTACGGTCAGCCGCCCTTTGGGCAGTTTCACCTCCAAGGGCTTTACCGTATGCAGCGCGGCGGTTTTAAGGGTAATGGTGCCCAGCTCGAACAACTTCTCGGCGCTGACGCGGCGGTGCACCTCCACCTGCCTGCCGTCAAGATAAGGACCAATCTGGGAGGCCTGGTGGTGTTTTAGCTCCTCCACCGTACCCTGGGCGATGAGCTGCCCGCCGTCCGCTCCGGCCTTGGGGCCCAACTCGATTAAATGCTGTACCTCACTTAAAATGCGCGTCTCATGATCCACCAGCAGCACCGAGTTGCCGTCTGAGACCAGGTCATGCATCACCGCGTTAAGCCCCGCGATATTGGCAGGATGCAGACCGATGGAGGGCTCATCGAGCACATAGAGCACACCCGTGGTGCGGTTGCGCACGGCCCGCGCCAGCTGCATGCGCTGCCTCTCCCCGGTGGAGAGCGAGGCGGTGGAGCGCTCCAGCGAAAGATAGGACAAGCCCAGATCCATAAGCCTTTTGGCCGGCAGCAAAAAAGACTCGCAGATGCTCCGGGCCATGCTCTGCATGGAGGGAGGCACCCAGGCGGGCACCTCCCTGACCCAGGCTATGGCATATTTGAGGGACAGCGTACAGATATCAGAGAGTGACTGTCCCTTGATAAGCGGAGCGCGGGCCGCGGCGGATAGCCTGGTTCCGTGGCACTCCTGACAGATCTCCTGCTTTAAAAAGCGCTCCACTCTTTTCATGCCCTTCTCATCCTTGACCTTGGCCAGGGCATTGAGCACGGTGGCGGTGGCACTGTAATAGGTAAAATCCAGCTCTCCGGCGCTGACGCTGTTTTTGTCCTTGGGTTTGTAGAAGATGTGCTTCTTGACCATGGGACCGTCGTAGACTATTTCCTTTTCCTTGGGCGTGAGATCCTTGAAGGGTACGTCGGTGCGCACCCCCATGGCGCGGCACACATCGGTCATTAGGGACCACATCAGGGAGTTCCACGGGGCCACCGCACCCTCGTCGATGGTGAGGTTTTCATCGGGAATGAGCGTGGCCCGATCCACGGTGCGCACTGTGCCGGTACCGCCGCAGCAACGGCAGGCGCCCTGACTGTTAAAGGAGAGTTCCTCGGCCGAGGGCGCGTAAAAATCCTCACCGCACTGCGGGCAGTGCAGTTGCTGTTCGGCGGCGACTTTAATGGAAGGCTCCACATAGTGACACTGGGGACAGCGGTGGGAGGCCAGGCGCGAGAACATCAGCCTGAGGGAGTTCAAAAGCTCGGTGCCGGTGCCGAAGGTAGAGCGGATGCCGCCCTCGCCAGGGCGCTGATGCAGCGCCAGTGCGGCCGGTACATATAACACCTCATCGACGCTGGCTTTGGCCGCCTGGGTCATGCGCCGTCTGGTATAGGTCGAAAGCGAGTCCAAATAACGCCGTGAGCCCTCTGAGTAGAGCACGCCCAACGCCAAAGAGGACTTGCCTGAGCCCGAGACGCCGGCGATGCCCACAATCTGATGCAGAGGCACCTTGACGTCAAGGTTTTTTAAATTGTGCACGCGCGCGCCGCGCACGATGATGTGAGTGGGATTATTCTCGTTCATAATACTTATATAACAATCAGTAAACCTATCATTCAGACAGATTGTCCTGTCTGAGCCTTTCAGATATTAAGCCGTGAAAGCTGCCGCTGTGCTGCTCCCGGCACGGGGACGGCCGCGCTGTAGTACCCCTTTGTCTGCCTTAGGGACGCTTTCACCGGCAGCTGCTAATACGCGTAAACCAGACCGTATTTTTCATGCAGCTGCCGCAGAGAGCCGTCTTTTTTCATCCGGGCTATCATCTCGTTGACCACCGCGAGCAGATCCTCCTGTCCCTTGCGCATCAGCACGCCGATCTCACCGCGGGTAAAGGGCTTATTAAGCAACGGAGCGGCCAGACGCGGATCGTTACTCACATACCAGGGTGCCTCGGTGATTTCGGTTACCATGATGTCGGCCTGACCCTCTGCCACCCGGGTGGGGATCTCCTCGTTTTTCTCGTGGACCATGAGGGTGGCATGGGTGAGGTTTTGGCGGGCGAATTTCTCGTTGAGACCGCCGGGGTTGACCATCACGCGCACGGCAGGCCGGTCAAGATCGGCAAGCGATCTAAAACGGCCGGCATCGGAGGCCCGGCAGAGTATGGTCTTGCCGTTGCCCAGATAACCTTCACTCATCAGCATGCTCTCTTTGCGAGCGTCTGTGATGGTGATGCCGCCTATGGCCAGATCAAAAAGCGGCGGCTCTGCAAGCACGTCAGAGGTCAGCGTAGGCCAGGAGGTTGCCACGAATTGCGGTGCCACCCCCAGAAGCGCGGCAATCTTTGAGGCCAGGTCAATGCCAAAACCCCAGTAGCTGCCGTCAGTCTCCCGGTATGAGAGAGGCCGATAGTCACCGGTGGTCCCCACCAGCAATCTGCCCTGTCCGGCAATCCGTTCCAGATTGGGCTGACCTGCAGCAGAAACAGCCACGTCAGACGTACAGGAGGTCAACAGCAACATGCCGCAAAGCGCTGCCATGGCGGAGCGCAACCACCTTTTTGTTTGTTTCATATACATATAGTTACTTCTTGCGCCCTGACGAATAGTCGTACTTGACCGGGGGCACTTTTTACCTGGGAATGGTGAATAAAACTCTTATCTGTTGACATGCGCTTAGATCTTCTCCGGCACCTGTAACAGCGCATACACCCGGCGCATGGTGAGCCCCTGCACCACGGTAGTAAAGAACACCGCCGCGTAAGTACCGCACATGATGATGCCAAAGAGCTCCTCGTTGTGCAGCAGCTCGCGGGTGCTCATGGCCAGGGCAATGCACAAACCTCCACGCAGTCCGCCCCAGGTGAGCAGAGCCACAAAGCGCCCCGCTCCCAAATTATCCGGCACCGGTCCCATTACCGGCAGACAGGCACCAAGCGAGCCGGCCCGGCCAATGAAATTACAGATGACCGCCAAGGCGGCAATCAACAGCGCCTGCGGCTGCGTGAGCACCGTGACCATGGACAGGCCCATGATGACGTACAGCAGTGAGTTCAACAGGTTATCCACCATCTCCCAGGTTACGTCAAAATCATGAGCCTCCTCAAATGACTCCAGCGGAGTCCAGCGCTCGCGCAACGCCGCGTAGGTCAGACCGCAGACTACCGAGGCTATGGCCCCAGAACAGTCAAAGCGCTGACAGAGCAGATAGGCCAATGACACCGCAAGCAGCGAGGTGAACATCCTTCTTTTGACATCCTGAGTGTGATGGAAGATGAAAAAGCACGGCAGACTGACCAGAAGGCCGATGACAGTCGCTCCCAGCAGCTGTTGCAGCAGCACTGCAAAAAAGCCCTGCTCGCTCTGGGAGGCCCCCAACAGCCCTGAGAAACACACGAATACCGCCACACCCACGCCATCGTTTAACAGCGACTCACCCTCAATCAGAAACCCGGTACGCCTGGGCAGCCCGAACTTGTTGAGAATGCTGGTGGCGGCAATGGGATCGGTAGGTGAGATGATGCTGCCAAACAGCAGACACACCGTAAGCGGAACCTCCAGTCCGCAGAGCACCCCCAGGCCATAAAAGGCCAGGCCGTAAAACACCGCGCCTAGGAGCGTGCACAGCAAGGAGAGCACGCTGACCGCCCGCCACTGCTCTTTGAAGTCGCTCAATTTCATGTGACAGGAGCCGGCAAAAAGCATGAAACACAGCACCCCGTCCATCAAAAAGCTCTGCAGGTTGATGGGATGAACGCTGCCGATGAGCTGGGCAAAGGAGATGGAGGTAATGAGGGCATCGCCGCTTAACAGCGTCATGCTCAGCAACGCGGCGATGAGCATGAGGGCTATCTCAGAGGTGAGTTTGGTGACTTTCTCGTTGAAAAAGCCGATGCCCACCACGAGCAGCAGCAAAAAGACGGTATCGGACAGAAATGAGGACATATCAGGCTTCCTTAGCGGCGATGACCAGGCAAATGCGACTGAAGCTCATTGTAGCCCTACTGCCCGGGGCGTACCGTTATCTGCCCCATAGTTCCACACTTTGCCGCCACCGCATGGCATGACATACCGCGGAGACTTTGGGAGTCAAAAAAGCCGCCTGAGTCACCCCAGACGGCCTTTCATCAATGTTGCCGTGAGTTACGACTTACAGCATCATCGGCGCGAACACGAAGCCTAATGCCACAGAGAAGGCAATGGCCAGTACGCCCGGAATAAAGAAGGGATGGTTGAAGATGTACTTGCCTATCTTGGTGGTACCGGTGTCGTCCATCTGTACCGCGCCTAACAGCGTCGGGTAGGTTGGCAGCACGAACAGCGCCGAGACGGCCGCGAAGCTGGCCACCAGAATATAGGCATCGCCGTTGTTGGAGGCGGTCAGGCCTAAGGCGATGATCACGGTGGGGATCAGGGCCTTGGCGGTGGCAGCCTGCGAGTACAAAAGCATGCTGGCAAAAGCCAGGGTAACGGCCAGAAGAGGCGGATACTCACGTACCAGATTGCCGGCGAAGCTCTTGATCTCATCGGTGTGGTTGGAGACGAAGGTATCGCCCAGCCAGGCTACACCGAGCACGCAGACGCAGGCGGTCATACCGCTCTTGAAGGTGGAGGTACCGGCGAGTTTGCCCACATCCACCTTGCAGAAGATGACGATGAAGGTCGCAATAAGCATCATGAAGCTGATGATGGCGTGATCACGCGGCAGTGCCAGGGCCAGAATGGGTTTTTGCACGTACTCGCCTTTGGCCTCGTCGGCCTTGACCTCCAGCTGCATGGAGTCACGCAGCTCGGCGAAGAGCTCGGGCTTCTCGCTCTCGTAGACGGTCTGATAGCCGGTCACCACACTGGGCTTGATGAGCTGCACGTTGTTGCTGATGGCCGAGGCGTAGAACACCACGGCGAGCACGCCGACTAAGAAAATAAGCACCGACTTCTTGGCATGAGGCTTGAGCTCGGCTTCCTCGGCGGGAGTGGCTTTCTGCACCAGTCCTTCCTGCAGGCGCTTTAAGTACTCGGGATCTTTGTCCAGGTCCATTTTCCAGAACAGGTTCATGATGAAAGCGGTGATCATGCAGCCTAAGTAGGTAGTTGGGATCCAGATCAAAAGCAGCGTCGGGTAATTAAGCCCCAGCCCGCCTAAAGCCGCGTCCGAGGCCATGAACACCACAGCCGCCGACACCGGCGAGGCGGTGATGGCGATCTGCGAGGACACCACGGAGATGGACAGCGGCACGCAGGGTCTGATGTTCTGACCCTTGGCCACCTCGGTTATCACCGGGATCATGGAGAAGGCGGTGTGGCCGGTACCGGCGAACACGGTGAGAAACCAGGTCACGGTCGGTGCCAGGAAGTTGATGTGCTTGGGATGCTTGCGCAGGATCCGCGAGGCTATCTGTACCAGATAGTCCAGTCCGCCGGCCTCCTGCATGGCCGTGATGGCGGCAATCACGGACATGATGATGAGGATCACGTCCCAGGGAATATTGCCACTCTTAAGCCCCAGCAGCGTAAGCGCGATGACGCCCAGACCGCCGGCGTAGCCGATGGCGATACCACCTAAGCGTACGCCCAGGTAGATAAAGGCCAGCAGCACGATGACTTCAACAATCAGCATAGTCAGTACTCCTTATGCAGTTTCACGAAAACGCCCGGGTTCACGGATCCGGGCGCAGTTTAAAAATTACTCGGGACGTTTTTTGTCCATGTGCGGATTGAGCATGTTCTTCGGCTCCAGGATGGCCGCCACCTGCTCTTTGCTCAGATACCCGCGCTCTAGGCAGATATCGCCCACCGCCTTGCCGGTATCCAGCGCCTCACGGGCGATGGAGGCGCTCTTCTCATAGCCCAGGTACGGATTGAAGGCCGTCACCAGACCCACCGAGTTTAGCACGGTCTTGAGGCAGTGCTCGGCGCGCGGCTTGAGTCCCGCTATGGCCGCCTGTTCCAAGGTGGTCACGGCGTTGGTGATGAGATTGAGGGAGTTGAAGAGCGCGTAGGCAATGCCCGGCTCCACGGCGTTGAGCTCGAACTCGCCGCGCTGTGCGCACAAGGTGACCGTCAGATCGTTGCCCATGACCTGATAGCAGGCTTCCAAGGTCACCTCGGCTATCACCGGGTTGACCTTGCCGGGCATGATGGAACTGCCCGGCTGTACCTTGGGCAGCTCAATCTCGCCTAAGCCGCAGCGCGGCCCGGAGTTCATGAGACGGCAGTCATTGGCTATCTTGGTCAGATGCACCGCCAGCGTGCGCAGAATGCCGCTGACCGAGACATAGTCGGCCGTATCCTGCGTGGCGGCAATGAGATCGTCGGCATTGTGGAACTTATCGCCGGTAATCTCGTTTAACTTCTTGATCACCACCTTACTGTAGTCAGGATGGCAGTTGATGCCGGTGCCGATGGCGGTGGCGCCCAAATTCAAACAGGTCATGAGCTCGCGGGCCTTGGCCACCTGCTCCAAATCGGACTTGATGAAGCTCGCGAAGGCGTTGAAGGTATTGCCCAGGGTGGTGGGCACAGCATCTTCCAGCTCGGTGCGGCCCATCTTGATGATGTCCTTGAACTCCGCCGCTCTTTTCTCCAGCGTGCCCTTGAGGCTCTTGAGTGCTGCGCTAAGATCATCTAAATAGGCCACCGCCGCCACCTTGATGGAGCTGGGGTAGGTGTCGTTGGTGCTCTGCCCCAAATTGGCGTGATCGTTGGGATGCAGGTACTGGTACTCACCTTTCTTATGGCCCATGCCTTCCAGGGCCACGTTCACCAGCACCTCGTTCATGTTCATATTGGTGGAAGTGCCGGCTCCGCCCTGGATCATGTCAACCACGAACTGCGAGGCATACTCGCCCTCGAGCACCTTGTCGCAGGCCCCGGCCAAAGCCTGGGCCTTGTCCTGATCAAGCACCCCGACCTCGGCGTTGGCCAGCGCCGCCGCCTTCTTGACCTTGGCGAAGGCCTTGACAAAGTGCGGGTAATCGCCGAAGCGATGCCCGGTCATCTTAAAGTTGTTGAGTGCCCTGAAGGTCTGCACTCCGTAATACACCTCATCGGAAAGTTCAAGTTCACCGATAAAATCATGCTCTTTACGCGTTGACATGTATTCATCCTCTTGTCTGGTTATAAAGCCGACAGCAGCAAGGCTGTCGACGGTTCACTTAACGATAATCTGATTTGCTCAGGCTCCCTCAGGGCAGATCCCCGGGGGCCCGCACGATTGCATACAAATGGTGCAATGCTGGTATTACTTTAGGAAATAAAAAGCGAAATTCCAGCCGCCACTTCCTGAAAATGAGAGGGCCGTACCAGATGAGCATGTAAAGATCCCATGTAGATCAAAATTTTCTTGTAAGGAGACGCGGCCGGAGCCCCTTAAAGCTTGCCCGGCCACCCCACCCTGCCCTGCACCGTGATGATCCAGGGAACACTGCCCGGCATGATAAAACAAAGAGACGGGCCGTTTTGGGAGGCTCTGCCCGGACCTGCCAACAGAACATGACGTGAATCACGTTTTATCACCGATCCCCGGCACTTTTTATGGCCTAATCCGCGCAACCGGGCCTACAGGGGATTTTCTTTGAGATACGTATTCCAATTAGACGGATTGGCTCTTGTAAGCCCCTGCCAAATTAACTATTTTGGTTATCAGTAAGTTATTTTAGTTTTGTCACAGGAGCGGCAGTCCTTGGGGCTGCTGGGAGCACTTCATGGCACTGTCAAGAAGAGAGTATCTGATCCCCTCGGTATTGTTGGGCGAGGTCTACCGCCGTCAGCTGCATCAGAAAGGTTTTTTGGCCAACCGCATTGAACATCTGGTGCAGGATGGTTTCTACCGGGCCTTGGAACTGCCGGTGGTGGAAGATAAGAAAGAGCGCGAGGCCATCGCCAAGGCGCTGAAGGTCAAAGGCTGTCTTATCAAGAAAATCTCGGTGGTGGCCAACCGCTATCTTATCGAGCACAAGTACGATTTAAGCTCCACCGAGGCGGCCACCCGCAAGAAATCGGTCGACGCCGTAAAAAAGATCATCGATGAGTCCTGCGAGATGGGTGCCGAGAGTGTGGGCATTGTCTCGGGCGACGATCCCGGGGTGCTTGAACGTTCGGATGCGTATAAGGCCTTTATCGAGAGCTTAAAAGAGCTGTGCGAGTACGCCCAGAAAAACAAAAGTTCCATTACCCTGGAGGCGCTTGACAACAGCTATGGGCGCCGCTGCCTGTTAGGTCCTACCTGTGATGTGGTGGAGATATTGGGACTTACCAAGGTCAAGCCGGGGGCACTTAGGATCATGTACGACACCGCCCATGTGGCTTTAAACAACGAGGATCAGGCCAAATCCATTGAGGCGCTTAAGGATTACATGTGCGGCATGCATCTGACCAACGCCGTCCTGGATGTCAAAAGTCCGCTGTACGGCGATCAGCACATGCTGCCGGGACTGCCGGGCTTTCTGACCGTCAAGACCGCCTACCGCATCTTAAACTCCGTCTACGACGCCGGGGTCAGCGCCAAACAGGGGCTGACACTGTGCACCGAGATCCTGCAGCCTAACGAGGAAGACGGCGATCGCACCTTTGTGATGGCCACCGACTTCTTAAAGCAGGTGATCTTAGAGTTCGTGGTGTACAGCCAGCGTCTGGCCAAAGATTAGACTGTCGTCTTACACAGCATGAAGGCGTCGCAAGACGCCTTTGTTATTTTAGTAATCTGAATAGTACAAATTATCTTCAGCCTACTCAACCTCAAGCATTGCCCTCAGAAAGATGCAGGGTACAATGTGGATTGGTATGAAAGTGCTATAAATAGTAACACAGAGGAAATTTCGCCTCGGCAGTCCTTTTGCGCATCCGCATCAAACAGTCACTGAGCCTGCGCATCCTTTCCTCATGTGCCTCATCCATAGGTTCCCACAAGAAGCCGACCCGACCAGCAACTACAGCGCAGCCACTTCCTGAGTATTAAGGCCTGTAACATCGGCAATGTCGGCAAAGGAGAAGCCCTTGGATTTCATGCGCCGCGCATTCTCACGGTTTGCCTCCAACTTTGCCGCTTCTATTCTCTTTTGTGCATCGGCATAAAATAGTTCTTCGAGCTTGCGCATCTTTTCCTCATGTGCTTGGTCCATAGGTTCCTCCGCAATTTTCTTAATTGACTTAACAGCTTCTTTGATTACAGGATTCTTGATCTTATTGAGATCCCGCTCGTGCATGTCGGCTACCAATTCGCCTATCGGATCAGGTCCTTGCCATGCGCCGTTGATGATCACAATGTGCAACTTTTCCTCGACGTACAAGGGTTCACGGTTTTCCTCATCCACATACTCACCCTCGTAAATCCGGCGAATGATGTAACGCGGCTTATTGCGCCTGAGCGGGTCTGTGCTGCTTACAAAAACCAAGTAGTGGTGAGGGATCTGCCCACGGGATATCGCATCTTCAAACTTCGTGCCCTTCCCCACCGCCTTTTGAGTAAGTACCCCGGCCTGAAAGCTGATCCTCTGCTCTATTTCCGCTCGCGTGCCACCTAAGTGAACCTCTAAGAGGTATAACTCACCCTGTTCGTCAACCGCCCAGGCATCGGCCCTCAGTGAGCGGCCTCCTACCCCGAGCACAGTTTTTTCCACGGCCCACTCTTTGATCACCAGATCGTCGCGTTTGAGGAAGATCCGCAGCATTTCCTGCAGTGCTTCTCTGCTAAGCTGCAGACAGGGACCAAGAAAATCATTGTCGTACAGACACGAGTCAGCGTAGGCTTGACCTAACTGCTGCTCAAGCGTTTCCTCCGCAACCTGTTTTTGATCCGTCATGTGTATTGTTCCTCTTTATTATAGGTCAGATCTGACTTCTTTACCTTGACATAGGTATTATAGCTAAAAAACAGTTAAATGCAAATATTTGTTCTATGTAAAGATATGGACACGTTTGGTAATAATTATATAGCACGTTAGATTTGATTTAATAACCCGATAGAACAACTTAATAATTTTATTTCCTAAATTAATACCGCCAATCATGCCTGTCCCAAAATACCCTACCTAACACCAAAAAGCCAGTTTTTGGCCGGTCCCAAAAAGGGTGTTGTTTAGCCCCGGTGCTCTAAATGACAATTAGGTCATCCTCAATCTGTCATTTGGGAGCACTAACATGAAAA
>JAFUGP010000011.1 GCA_017469335.1 Succinivibrio sp.
AGGGAGTGGAAGCCAAGCAGTACGCCGACGGTACCGTGGTCATGACCGGCATAACTGCCAAGCTACGCGGCATTTGCGATCAGCTTAACCTGCCCCAGGCCTACCAGAAGGTACCTACGTATGTGCAGGGCAAAATTTAGATTCCAGCTCCATACCGGGCTTGAGCGTAGCCGTCAGAGCCATACCCATACCCGCCATGGCCGCGATCTGCCCGGCGCCTGAGGCCATGCGACCGGATCCGGCCGATCTCATGGCATTGGCGGCGGCTATGCGCCCCTGCATCTTCTGCATCGCAGCGGCTTTTTCCGCTGCAGCAGCGAGCTGTTGTTCCTCTAACTTGAGCTGCTTGATGCTCTTGCCGGCAAGGCCGCTCTCAGAGCGCAGTTTCTTGAGCGCAAGCATCTGCTTGTCATACGCCGCTGACATGCGGGTGACTTCGGCCTTGGCTTTCTCAAACTCAGCGCGCAACCGGGCACTCGGTGTCTTGGTCGCTTTCATCTGGGCGCCCAGCTGTGCCACCTTGAGCTTGGAATCATTGAAGGCCCGGGCCGCTTTCATGGTGGCGTCCCGCTGCTTCATCAACCGGTCGAGGTTGTTCTGGTGACGGTTGAGCTGATTAACGGCCTGATCGTAAGAGCTCACCGCCTTATCGGCCTGCTTGAAGCTCTTGGAGAGAGACGGATCGAGCTTGGCAGCGAGGGACAGGCCCAGCTCATAAAGCCTAGACGCCATGTTTAGCTCCTTTCATTGCCTTGCTCTGCCTCTGCAGCAAATCCTCGTAGAGGGCAAACAGATCAAATCCCTCCTGAATCGGCAGGGCCATCAGATCCAGAAAGGAAGCGTGAAGGCCCTGAGACAACAGCATGAGGGACTGTTGATAGGTTTTGAGAAATCCGGCAGGATTATCGCCTAACCCTGCATCTCGGCTAAAAAAGCCGTACCCGGGAGATTACGTTGACGTAATCCCTCACCGGCAGCGCTTCAAGCATCTCCAGCGGTACTCCGGCCTGCAGGCCGGCAAAGTAGGTGATGAAGTCATCGCTCCAGGTCAGCATGGTGCTGCTCTCAAACATCGGATTGCGCCTGATGTTCTGGTTGAGTTTGGCGTAGTCGCTGCAGGCTTTTTTGAGCTGGGCGCCGGTCAGATCTTCAACCTTCACCTCGATGGAGGAATACTCCTTCCCTTCGAAGGTAAATGGTTTGGAAAGTTCAATCTTCATGCCGCCTCCCTACACGCCCATGGCCTGCCGTACCGCAGACATGCGATCCTGGCCGTTGACCTTGTAGACGAAGTTGAGCTTGTCTATCTCCAAGATCTCCTTGCCCTTGACTTCAATCTTGAGGTAGGAAACCTCAAGCTCAGTGGATGTGTCCGTAGACGCGCCGGGCTCCAGGGTGCCCAGGCCCACGTTCTTGGGCAGGGTCTTGAGCACCACCTTAAGACCGTATGCGGAAAGAGCATTGGTATCGCCTGCCACTTCCTGCTGCGCGGCGCGGAGTGTCAGAGTGGTACCCTGCGTGTCGAGCATCTTGAGCGCATCTTCGGTCACGGTACGCCAGTTGATGGTGCAGCTCATGCTCTGGGTGTGACCGAGCACCGGGGTCTCAAGCTCACCTGCGATACCCGCACCCTTCAGGGTGTCGGTGAGGAAGCTGATCTCCGGCATGTCAACGGTGCCGACACCTACCAGGCGCTCACCCTCGGCGTAGATGTTGTAGTTGATGGTCTTATCCGGGTACTGATTAGCCATGGTATGCCTCCTTACTCAGCGGACGTGAACAGGTTGCTGTAATAGGCCGTATCGATCTCAAGATCGAAGTGCAGCTCTTCAGCCGGTGACGGCGGGGTCAGGTACACCTTGAAGTTGTACCGGCCGTCCATGAGATCGGTGGTTGGATTGTCATCCTCACGGAACTCAATACGGCCGCCCAACAGCTGCCCGTCAGCGGAGAGCGCGTTCAGCCACACGTTCAGGGAGTCCACCACCGAGTCAACCAGGCGGCGGTTGCCCGGCTCATCGACCTTCTGCCACATGGTGAGGATGATGGTGTTGGACACCCACTGGAACATGCGCCTCACCGGGATAAAGGCATCTTTGGGATCGGTAACACCCGGGTAGGTGGCGGTGCGATTGCCCCACGCCTTCCAACCGTTGTTGAAGTTGTTAAAGGTCAATATGCCCTGACCGTTGAGGTAGTTCCCCTGCTCCATGCCCAGCGTCACCTCGGTGCCATCTTCCAGGCACAGCCCGGTGATCCCGGCTGACTTGTTGGAGGGAGAGACATACGGCACGCTGCCGCGAGCCGCATCGGTCACTCCGATGATTCCTGCCAGGTGCACAGACGGATGATAAACGGTCTCACCTACCAGCACGTTCGGCCAGCACACAATGGTCTGCGCAGCGGTCACGCCCTTGTTGTTCTTCCAGGCGGGGATATCGCTGTAGCGCACCGAGCCCTCGCGAGCCGGAGCGTCTACCAGGGCCATAGCCTTGAAGTGCCCGTTGATGAGATCAACTTTCGCAGCCATCACCAAGGCAACTTCCGGATCACTGGAAAAGCCCGGGGCCAGCAGCAGGGTCGGCACCAGGCGCAACTGCGGGAACACATCGGCGATGCACTCCAGCCCCTTATTGTTGAGAGTGTCCTTATCCACGCCGCCGATAATGTCAGCCTTGGTGACCTTCGCCGGGTCAAGCTTGTAGCCGGACACACTCACGGTGCCGGTGATCTTGTAATCACCCTGGGCATCCTTGAGCACATTGATGACCGGGTACCCGTCAGTGTCAAAAGCCAGCTCATAGTCAGCGCCTGCCTCAAAGGTGAGCGTCTGGGCCTCGGCGCCGTCTTTTGCCGGGATAATCCGGGTGAGTTTTACGGTGGAGGCGATGATACCGGACTGCTCCACGGTAGCGCTGCCGGAGGTCAAATCAACCTCAGCGTCAAAGGCGGCGCGGTGTTTGGACGGGTCGAGCACATTCACTATCACCACCGGCACGGTGGCGTAGAGGGTAAAGTGAGCCTTCATGAACTCAGAGAGCGTATAGGCAAAATGCTTCTTTCCATCGGCCCCTGCCACGGCATCCTGGAAGCCAAAAGCCTCCACCGCCTCGCTGTAGGAGTTAATCAGCACCGGCTTGTTAATCTGTGGCTTGTCAATCTGGTTGACCGGAGCGGTACCTACCACAAGAGGAATGGCACTCTCCACGTCAACGGTTGGGATGAGAGTGGTGGCGGTCTCTGAGGTGTAGACGCCATGACGATAGTTAGACATGCAATCCTCCTTCGTGGATCAGCTTGTTTGTCTGGTTGTAGACGGTGTTGAGCCTTGAGCCTGTCCGCTGGATCTCAGCGCGGCCCTTCGCAATCTCTGCAGTACTCACAAACAGCTCAGCGAGATCCGGATGCTGCTTGACGGCATCTTCCACCGGAGGGGGGTACCCGTTGGCAAACACTCTCCCCGGGGTCAGAAAACTGCCCCGCACTGCGGGGCCCAAATACATACGCGGCCAGTTCATATAAACTCCTCACCTAAAGGTCTGTCGGTGTAGATGTACCAGGTAGTGGTGATATCAACACCCCAATACGGATTGTTTTGTTCCTGCGCCCAGTTCCAGGTAAGCTCGGTAGCCCGCTCATATTTGTCCGCGAGGCGGTTGCTTTTGAGCGAAGTCAGGGCGCTGGATATGCGCCGATAGACATTCAGCGCATCCAGGTAACCTTTCATGTCCTGGGCATATACGCCCACAGTAATCACTACCTCGACGGTAGTTTTTCCCGCTTCCACCTTGCCGGATACCGGACGGATGTAGACAAAAGGCAGATCGCCATCCTCAGCGGTCTTAGGCGGCAGGAATCCGCCATAGACCTGTACCTGGGAGACAATTTCTTCCTCAGCTGCAGGTCCATCCTGAGCTTTATCTGCCAGAGACGGGGTGAACAAAGACCCCTGCGGCAGCTGGGTACTGCGCTTGCGGGTACCTACAGCCTGGGCACCCAGAGCCTTTTGGACGAACTCAGCCAGTGCCTCAGTCAGGAAAACTTCTGTCATTTCTTCTTGTCCCACCCCTCTAAGAGCACCGTAACCTCATGCTCAAGGTTTCTGGAAAGCGCATCGGATGCCCGCTCTTCCACTTCCTCTATGACCTGCTCGCTGCCTGCCATCTGGGCTATGGCCGGGCCGGTCATTTTGTTGATGGGAAGTCGTTTCTCTTCCTCACGCTCAAACAGGTGTCCATGCCAGATAAAACCCTTTTTGACCTGGAACGGCGAGCCCTTCAAATACTCAGCCGTTACCTTTTTGTTAGGTTGTCCGGTGGTATCCTGTCTGGGTTTGAGCTTGAATTTGGAGGCGTCAATACGCGGGGACTCGATATCAATGCGGGCTTCAAGTTCCTTGCCGGCACGGGTCATTTTCATGGAGCTTTTGACATCGCCCGCCTTGACGGTGTAGCGCTCGGTCACCTTCCTTGAGAGTGCCGTGCGGGTAGTCTGCGCCGTGCGGTTTAAGGCGCGGGCCACCGCCTTGTGGGCACCGCCGGGAATGCCTTTAAGCAGCCTTTTGGCACGCTCCAAATCTTTGGGATCGAGCGCGATGCTCATTGCAGTTTTCTCTCAAGTACCAGCACGTCAAGGCCCTGTTCAATGCGTTGATCCCGGCAGAAGTAACTCTGACCATCCAACTTCAGCACGGAGCCCACCGGCGGCAGCGGCCGCAAATCACCCTGACGGATATACACCGTCACGGTATTGGCGTACACACCGCGCACCTTGGCTCCGGCAAAGTCATCTACCACAGACGAATCCACCAGCGCGTTGATGGTCACATCCTCACCGCCCAGATTGAATACGCAGGGATCTGCGAACTCATCGGGATTGACGAAGGTGTTTAAATCCCCGGCCAGGATCTCTTTGAAGCTCATTTTGCCTTGCTCTTTTTGGCGTCCTTATCAGCGGGTACCTCGGTTGCAGGGGCCTCAGCTGCAGGCGTTTCAGCTGCTGCAGCTTCATCCGCTTTATCTTTGGCCGGGACAGGGACAGCTTTGGCAAGTTTGCTTTTCACTAACTGCTCTGCCTCGGTCTCGGGCAGGTCAACCACAGTGCCGGCATGCTTGAGTACACCACCGTGGATCGCATTGGTAATAAACTCGACTTTCATCAAATACTCCCAGATCACAAGGAAGGAAAATGGGCGATGTGCCGCTCAGGATATGACCCGGTTAAGCCGCCCGCTTACACAGACGGCTTTGCCGGGGTTACGACTACGCCGCGCCTTTCACCACGTGGAAGGCTCTCGGCTCAGAGAGGATCATGAGCGGCGCTGATTGCACGCGCACCACCTGACCGGACGGAGTATCGCGCTGCACCCAGGCATCCGGGACGCGCGGGGCCGCAGCCAGGGAAGTCACGCCGGTGGCATCGTCCACAATGCTGACGGAGCCGTAAGCACGGTAGGTGTACTTTTCGGCATCCTCGCAGACGATCACGCCCACATCATCGGGGATGTAGTAGTGGATCTTGCCATCCTCGCCCTGGTAGTTGCCGGTGTAGACGTACAGGTCCAGATCCGGATCCAGCAGGTGGCCCTTGTAGCTCACGGCATTGGTGTCAGCTTTGCGCGGGGCGATGTTACCCAGCTCGATACGACGGATGTCCAAGGTTGCCTTGCCGTCGTTTACCAGGTGATTGCGCAGCGCACGCCAGACCTTGGTGCCCATGATGAACTCACGCGGTACCAGGCCCACCTGCTTGGCGATATCCTCGCAGATGAGGTTGAGATCGTCGAGCGGTTTGGCACCGGAAGCGGTCCAGGCGGTGGTCAGGTTGGTTACCGGTTTCTCGGAGGCGTTGAGGTAGCGCCAGAAGTTGAACTCGGCATCAACACCCAGCCCCTTGACCGGAACCTTGCCGGTGAGAATCGCCTGAGCAATCATCCACTCTTCCAGGCGGGTCATCTTGTTCTCGATGTCCTGCAGGCCGCGGGCAACTTCAAACCGCATGCGCCTGTTGGCCATGTCGAGATCCAAACCGCCCTGGTAGATGGGCTCGCCCGGGGCGCGCTTGCGCAGATCTTTGCCGGTGATGACAAATTTCTCGCAGACGTAGGCCGGACGGAAATTCTCGGTGATGAAGCCCTTGCGGTAGTTGATGTGTCCCTGCCCATCCTCCGCGCTGAATTTGGCAATGGTGCGATCGCGGCGATCCACGATGTCCACGTCCACGGTCTCGGTATCGAAGTTGCGGATGGTCGGGAAGAACTGATCGCGCAGGAAGGTCTGGGACTTGATGGTTTTCTCAATCACGCCCAGCAGGGTGCGATGAGTGAAGAGGTCAATCTGGTTTAAAGCCATTTTGGGTGTTCTCCTTAATCGGCGCTCAGGGCACGATTGCGCAGGATCATCCCGCGGTCGCGCAGGGCCACGTAGAAGGTGTTGATGTCGAGCGAGTCACTCACGGTCAGCAGCTCCGACTGTGCGTTGAAAGCGCCGCTCACGTAGACGCGCACGGAGAGATCGCCATTTTCGTCAGCCTCTTCGGAGCAATTGACGTCATCGACCACGATACCGAACGGCGCATCCGACGCTTTGGTCACCGCCTTGACGGTGTTGGTGGAGGCATCGTAGGTCACCAGCTGTCCGCGGGTGAACTTGGCGCCCTCGGCAATCTGCTCATCGGTCACGGTGTAAGTGTGGTTCTGCGGATCGGCTAAGAGATCGTCTACGCCAATCTCGCCGATACGGTTGTAAAGCTGTTTGGCCATTGGTTAAGCCCTCCCCTCTTTCTGATCTTCTGCAAAAGCTTCCACCCAGGCTAAGGCTGCGGCCTCAGAGCCAACACCGTCCGAAAGAGTGCCGGCGTCCGGGGCCGAAGCTGAATCCACGCCCTTTAGGGCATCTGCTACCGTGGCGGCATCCTTAGCCACTGCAGCGGCGTGATCCTGCACGGCCTGGGTATCCTGCCTGAGGATCTCCAGCGCAGTGGCAGCCGCATCGGCATGGGTCTCATATTTGGCCTTGTCCACCATGGACGGTGAACGGTCGCGGATGGCGTCCAGCGCCTTCATGCGCTCGCGCTCCGCGCTCAGGGCCGAAGCCACGGCCTGATCCTGAAGTTCCTTCACGAGCCCGGGGTAAGCCGCCTGCAGCTGAATTGCGGTCTCAATCGCCGCCTGAGCCTGCGGCTGATTCACGGCTGCACCTTCCGGGGCCTGAGCTGCGGCCTCGGGTGAAGCCGCTTGGTTTTTTACCGTCATTTCGTTTTGTTCCTCGAAAAATGACTGCGGCAGCGAGCCGCCTGACAACGCGACGCCGCCCAGTGAGACCGTTTTAGTCTCGTGGTTAACGGACGCCACCACCTTCGCCGATGTGCTGAGCTCATCGGCCAATCCTTTTTCCACCGCCTCTTCGGCGGTAAACCAGGTCTCAGCATCCATGAGACGCTGAACCTCATTAATCTCCATGCCGGACTTGTCGGCATACAGCCGCGCCATTTCCCCGGCTAAAAGCTCCAAGGTCTGCGCCGCCTTGCGCAAATCGTGCTGATTTCCACCAATCAAAAATCTTTTGGGGTTGTGGATCATCAGAAAGCTGCCCGGCAGCATTCTGGTATGCACATTGGGCAGCGAGGTAACCAGAGTGGCAGCCGATGCTGCCCAGCCCAGCACGTTGCAGGTGATTGTGCCTTGGTGCTGTGAGAGCAGGTTGCGGATACACAATGCCTGGAACAGGTCACCGCCCTGGGAATTTAAGTTGATGGTGATGGCTGCTTCCTGATCCAGGGCACGGAACTGTTTGGCAAAGAAGCCCTCATCGGAGCCGAACCACCCACCGAACTCACCTATCAGGTCCATGGTGGCGGTTTTACCGTCTTCACTCTTCAGGATCTGGATCAGCATTCTCTTCACCCTCTTTGTTCTGTTCTTTTTCCTCTTCCCCGGAGTTGCCGCCGTTCTGTACCGGTGCGGCCTGCAGCACGTCGCCGTACATTTCCCGTTCCTTGTGCAGCTCGGCAGCTATATCCTCGGCGCGATCACCGCTGAGGCGGGACAGCTCTTTCTGCCTGGTAGACAACCCGGCCTGAATACGGACCACCGCGGCCTGCACATCCTTGACAGGATCCAGGCTGCCCATGCTGTCGCAGGTGACGTCGATATGCGCATAGGCCTGCATCACCAAAGGATCCTGCAGTGCGCCCGGGGCACTGACACGCCCGGTACTGACAGCCTCGAGTAACCACTCCTCATAGAAAGGCTTGACGAACTGTGAGATAAAACTTTCACGCCGGATCCTGAAGGTGCGTTCCGCTTCGAGCTGTGCTGCCCTGGACGCGCTGTAGTTGTTCTGGAACTGAGCCAGCAGGATCTCGCCCGGGATCCTTACCGCTGAGCCGATGAGCTTGCACTGTGCGTTAAAGAATCCCTCAAACAGAGCGTTGGGTCTGGAGGGATTGGCTATCGAGATATCCGCGCCCTTAGGCAGCGACACCACTGCACCGTTACCCATCCTTATTGAATCCGGATCAAACTCTTCCTGCTCTTTTGCCTCCTGAGCTCCTTTGGTATTGGCGCCACTGCTTGGCCCCAGAAAGCCTGATGCCGGATCGTCCTTTTTCAGGAACACCGTAAAGTAAGAGCTGATAACGGCGGCCATCAGCTCGGAGCTGGAATACCGCTCAAGCTGCTTTAAGCTCTCCATCACCGGTGCCAGTAACGGCACGCCGCGGCGCTGCCCCGGACGGTCGATGTCATAGATGTGCAGAATGTTGCGCCTGCCCGACGCTCCAAATGCCGGGATCCTGCTCCAGGTCTCTTTGCTGAGATCTTTGGCGTGCAAATCGCCGGGGTGTATACGGCTTAAGAAATAGGCTACCGGCTCACCGTAATCACCTATCTCGATGCCCTCACGGATGTCCTTTTTAATGTCCAGCAGTTCGGACATGTATTTGTTGGCAGGATCGCAGATCCGATCTCCCTCAATCACAAACGCCTTCAGGCGGTAGAATCCGCCCGGCGTCTGGATGTAGGGCATAGCTACAAAACAGTCCCCCGATGCCATCGAGGAGAGATAGACAAGGCGCTGCAGCTGGTAGAAGTTCATGGTGCGGGAGGCGTCGCACAGGGTGCTCTCGCTGTAGGATATCCACTCGCGCTCCACTTCTTTTTCCCACTCTGCGGCCTGCTCATCGCTCATGCGCAGGAATTGCCTGTCGATGTGTGGGTGACACATCAGACCGCTGCCAATCACGCCATCGGTAACCGACTTGACGGCACCTGCCGCCAAAGGTGAGGTCATGCACAGATCACGGCTGTAGGCTCTGAGATCCGGGAGGTTGTAGGTGATATCCTCATCAGCCGACAGCGCCTCCACAAACCAGTCGGCAAAGCTTTTCTTATGGCGCATTGCCCCATAGCCGGGACGCCGCGGTACGATAGATCCGGCCATGGCAGCCTCATGTGAATTCAGTTATCTGTCGGAATGAAGCGCTGAGTGCGCATGTCGCCGGCGTTATTATCAAAGCGGGCCAGCAATCCGAGTAGGTATTGTTCGCGGGCAAGCAGAGTGTTGGGGCTTATCCTGGTAAGGCTACGGCTGCCCACGCTGTAGTTCTGCCCACCTTCCATAACAGCATTGAGATTCTTGCGGACCTTATTCAGCTCGGCCACAACCTCGCTGCGGATATAGCCGTCGATTTCCCGGTGACGGATGCCGTTAATCACCCGGTAAGTGACGCCGCGCACACGGACGTAGCTTATGACCGGCTCCGGCACTGCCGCATCATCCTCGGCAGGCATCTGAGGCTCGTTGGTGTCCCGGCTCTCGTCACTCATTTCAAACTCCCAGCGCTGATCGCCAGACAATCACGGCCAGACCAACGGCGATGATCACGAGTACCCAATCAATGGTTTTGGATGCCACAGTTTTCTTCTCCGTTGTCATGAAGTTTAGAAGGCACTTAAGACATACCGCCGCAGCCGCGACAGCAATGCTATAATCATTGAAAATTTCTTTCACTTTATGGGCACCTCCAATGCCCGTAAGCAAAACCCCGGCAAGGCGGCTACCTTCCGGGGTCTTTTTTTTGACCTTTCTTAGAAAGGGGTTACAACTATTCGATGCTCGACAGCACTGCCGAGCGTTTTTTCTTGGGCACAGTCTTGCGGACTACCACGTTGTCCCGCTGCGCTTTGAGGAAAGCAAAGTCGGGCTGCAGCACCTCAGCTGCAGCTCTGGCATAGACGGCGCAATCCTCAGCTTCGTTTCTTTCGCCGTGCACCTTAATCCATTCGCCCTTTAACCGGCTGCCCACATAGTGGACTGTCCAGATCTCGCAGGTCAGTTGTTTTAAGAAAGTCTCATCATGCCCGCATTCGGGTGCCCGGCTGTAGTGGTGGAATCCGGGGCCCACATCGCGGATCTTCAGCGAGTGCAATAGGTTTTTCTTGCCGCCGTCCACACCCAGGGTGATGAGGTGGATCTTGTAGCGGTTGGTGGTACTGGCCCGGTTGATTAGAGGTATGCTTTCACCGCCCTGGCCCTTGATGGCGTATACCCTTCCGTCTTCACGGGTGCTCACGTACTCATAGACCGTATCGGTACGCCTGCCGTCACCGGAGTCGATAAAGGTGCAGCCGATGCGCATCTCCTTACCGTCTGAGGTTTTAAATATTCTCAGCAGGAAAGCGTCAAGATCTGCCCAGGGCGCCGGCTGCGAAGTATCACCCAGGATAATACGATGGCACACACCCCAGGTTTCCCACTTCTCGCCAAAGCCGTAGACTGATGCTTCAAGACGATCGTGCTGTACGTCCACGCCACAGGTAAGCAATAAAATCCCGGTAGGCAGGGCATCAAGACCATACCACTCACGGCGGTCACTCAGCTTTTGCCACAGCTCCCTATCGGCTTCAGCCTCACGCCAGGGCTCGCCCAGCTTGAGGTTGATAAACTCCTGCAGGCCGCGCATGTCATTGGCGCGTTTGGCCGCGACGAACTCATGCACCAAATCGGTCAGTGACACCCAGGGCGATGCCAAGGAAGTCAGGTGATAACCCTTGACGCTGTTATCAGGCTTCTGTGCTATCCATTCTCCCTGCGCCATGTCATAGGGATTGGGCTTGCCGTTACCGCGCACTTTGGCTCCGCACTCGGGGCACTCCATGCGGATGCTGTCGTCTATAACCTCACCCTCGGAGTCCTTATCCCATTTAACATTGTTCCAGGCAAGCAGGTACCGTTTGGAACAATGTGGGCACAGGAGCATGTACTCACGTTGATCGGTATTCAGGAACTCCTGATAGATGGTCGGGCCCTGCCCGCGGATCTCGGTGGTCGGAGTACTGACCATTACGATCTTACGGTTATGGAAATTCTGAGTACGCTGCCGTGCCAGCTTAAGCGGATCGCCTTCCTGAGTGCTGCCGTAACGGTCTATCTCATCGCAGAGCAATACCCTTATTGGCCTCGATGCCAGGCCGCTGGGAGAATTGGAGCCCACCATTGCCAGGAAGCCACCCACAAAGTGCTTCATGCGGATGGTGCTCTGTGTCTTACGGGAGCGCCCCTTTTCCGGATCAATCATCATCCGTTTAGCCAGGGCAGGCGTGCACACAAAGGTCGGATCAATACGCTCTTTGGAAAAAGCCTCCGATGCCTCCACCGTGGGCTGAATCATCATGATGCTGGAGGGCTCTTGGTCAATGTAGTACCCAAGGGCATTAATAAGCAGCTCCGACTTGGCAACCTGGGACGCTGCCATGATGACCACCTTTTCCTCTGAGTGGTCAGTTGCCATATCCAGCGGCTCTCTGAGGTACGGCACTCTGGAAGTGCGCCAGCGCCCGGGCTCCGGAGAAGTTGCCGGCGCAATCACGCGATAGGTGTCGGCCCACTGAGAGCCGGTCAGGTGCGGCTTGGGTTTGCTAATTTCCAACAGAGCATCGTAGGCCAGCCGTTCATCTTCAAGGGTGCAACTTTTGTATTGCCTCAAAGGCTGCATTGACCTCATTTTCCAACACTGCCTCGATATCCCGCGCGGCTCTGCCCTCGCACAGCGGCGCAGCTCTCTGCGGGATCGCTCTCACGATCTCTATTCCTGCCATGAATGCTTTATGGAAGGCAGCTGACGCGGCCTCGCGGCTGATCATCTGTCCCTCTTTGGCTCTGACATCTATGTCCGCGGCTTTGGCCTGGAAGATTAGCTGCAGCGCCTTCGCCCTGTCCTGCACTGAGATTGGATCATCGTCCACCTGTTCGCGCAGGCGATTGAGATAGTCGCTCAGCTCGTCGGAGGATTTGCGACGCAATTCCTCTATGAGTTTGTCAGCGCTCTTTTTGGCCCTGGCCTTTGTGCCCTTGGTCTTGTCTTGCTGCCATTGCTCGTGGGCACGCCTGATCTCATCCATGTCAACGCGCCCCTGCGGATCTTTCTCGATGGCGTAACGCTTCATCAAGTCGAGTACGTAGTTGCGGTCTTTCTTGAGAGCCTTGGCTGCTCCGGTTTGACTGATAAGAGCCATTTCAAAAACCTATGTGAAAAATCCACGTGATGATCACTATTTTAAAAATCGTACAGCTAGACGATGCCCGGGCGTCTTGACCTCCGCAGGCCGCGATCCGCGTCACAGAACCTAACCGTTTGAATTAAATCAAAATTTTTCATTTGAATTGTGTTCCAACTGTACAAGCTCAACATTCTTGAGCGATGGATGCTGTGATTTATTGATACTCTCAAGCAAAGTATTCAGGGCTTCCATCTGCACACGGGTAGCCTTGTTTGCAAGCTCTGCCTGTTGCCTAATCTCCGCAAGCTTTTCTCTGATGCCACGCAGCTCAACAAAATTTAGTGTGGTCATCCAAAATACACAGCTGATCAGGAGAGTTATGCACCCATATTGGGAAAACGCAGAAAAGAAAAGCTCAACCAGAAAGTGCCAAGCCCCCGGTGCCGCTTTGTGTAATGCGCCCAGGGCCTTGTCAATCATTGCTCTGTACTTGTATCTCATATACACGCATCCACAAGGCCTAGGGAGAGGGGGTGGGTGTTAATCGTCGGGTATTTCAAGCAGCAGCCAAACGACGCAACTGTGATATATCTTCTGACGAAAGATGCCTGATAACGGCAGACTCCACATGAAGAGTCACCGCATAGCCTTTGTTTGGGGACGTCTTAACTTCATATCTGGAGCTGAATTTAGCTTCCCCGGAATCATCTAATCTCTGATGCCTCAGCTCTATTAGCGCCAAGACTTTAACAAGGAGATACGTTACGAGAGAAAGGACGCTGAATCGCCTTTTTCCCGCTTCTATGATGGTTTTCATAATTCCCGTCTCTCCTTACAAGTCCCGCCCCGCTGAACGAGGCGGGCTAACTGTCATGGGATTTTAAATACGAAAGTAAACTAATCAGCCAGCGTCTCTCTGGCGCCGTTCCACAGCCTCAACAGCTCGTTGTAGTGCGCGGCCGTGATATCGCAATCACGTGCCGTCGCTAGGGCGGCTTCATATAGTCTTTGAAAGCGTTTTGCATCCTCTCGATAGCGTTCGTTTTCGCCGGTTGCTGCAGCGCCGCCGGCAGCTGAGGGAGTATCGGACACATCGCTTTCTCCGGCAGCACTTTTACTTCCGGCCTGCTCGAACAGCCTGCAAGGAGAAAAGTCAATGCCAAAATCAGCAAGGGAAAGACGATAAAGGTCATCAATGCGCCCCGTTTCAGACGCCGTGGCAGAATCGGCTTCATTGGCAAGCTCCTGGAGTGTCTGTTCCTGATTGCGGCGCTCTTCCTGGGCTTCTATCTGTGCCCTGGCGGCTGCCGCGGCAAATTCGGCCCGGGCATCGGCATAGCCCTGGTTGTAGGCGTCATGCTTGACGTAAAAAATCATCGCCGTGAAGAGAGCCGGGATAATCAGGTGCGATGCATAGCGCTTGAGTGTCATGACTGCTACCTCGCGCTCTGAATCAGCGAGAGAGCGTATTCGCTGTACTTAACCCGCTCTGCAAGGTGATTCTGTGTCGGATCGGAGCTGCCGTTGATTGCCTTGGTCAATGCTGCGTGTTTGATTGAGCCCACACAGAAACGGTTGAGCTCGTTGATGCTCCAAAACCAGACCGCGCTCAGTACTGCAAGCTCCGGCTCAGCTGCTACCCTGTCAGGCGTCTGCAGCAAATCCGGCTCGCAGGCGAAATGGGCAAAACGCGCATAAGCGGTCTTTCCGGTGAGCTGGATAACCCCGCGACCGCGATAAGCGTAGCCGTCACCGCTGGCTCTCGGGCCATTGCCCATGCGATTCTCATAGGCGATATTGGCGATCATCGCCGGATTGGCCTTTTGGATAACGGTCTTATTGGGGCCATCAATGCGCCCGTACCTCTTGGCGGCCGCCTCGGTGAAGTGGCGCGGCCACTTCATCATCAAGACCTGCCACTTGTAGTTAAGATTCTCTTCAAAGCGCGTGAATCTGCTGCTCTCGTGCATGCACTGCCCCATGAAGGCCGCAACACACAGAGGAGAGGTAATTTGATAACGTACCAGGCACTCGTTGAGCCAATGAGTATAGTCATCAGGCTTTTTGCAGTCAGGGCACAGTTTCCTGAACATCTCCCGGCTTATAGGCTCGCTTTTCATTTTCCAGCTCCACTAAAACCCTTTCGACAGACGATTCCCGGATAAATCCCTCATGCCCTGCCTCAAAAAGGAGCTTCAAAAGCGGGAAGGCGTCCCGCAAAATCTCATAGCAGCGAGCTTCCTTAGGCGGGAAGTCCGGAGCGATGCAGGCGTTGCCGCGGGCATAGCGCCGAAAGTTCGCTTTAATCACTCTCAGCGCGAAGGCCGCGCCTTCCAGAGCCTCAAGACTTCCTGATTTATCGTCTTCACGCCTGAAAAGCTCGTAATGAGCAAGATAGTAGATGGCGTTGCCCACTTCAAAAAGATAAGGCTCGCACGCTGCAGCTATATCGAGCTGATGGCGCACTTCGATCTCGCGTGCACGGTGTTCTTTTAACAGCATCAGAGCTCTCCACCGGAGAGATAAGTCTTAATGGCTTCTTTGGCAGCATCGGCGCCGTAGGCGATAACCGAGGCGTAGCCCTCGGCGCACAAAGCCTCTTTCCAGGCTTTTTGTTCGGCTGATACCGTGCTGGCACTCTTGACCGCTCTCTTCATCTCAATAAAGAGTCCGTGATAAGGCCCCGCGGCAATTGCCAGGAAGAGATCCGGTACTCCGGGCTTGACACCCTGCCTCTTGAGCTCCAGCGCTTCCAGTGAGACGCCCCTGCGCCGGCTGCGTGAGCCGCCGTTGGGAATGGCAAAGAGCATGGTGCCGATTTTGCCCTTACCGTCGGGCCTGTTCATATACGCTGCCCAGGCAATCAGGTGCTTTTGTTCGTCAGCTTCCAGCGGGCAGCGGATCATCTTTGCTGATCCTCTGGCTCCGGATCTGGGTCAAGCGGTCCGGTGGCTGACGGCGTATCAATATCGTCATTGCGGTATCCGTAACCGTAAGGATCACGGTTGCCGCGGGCCCTGCTCCTGAGGAAGCTCAGGAATACGCCCTTTAAGGTCTCGGTACCCACCCAGCCGATGGCTGAGCCTAAAAACGGAGCTGCTTCCACCGGCACAGTCGAGGGCATGGCAGCGATCGCCATCAAGCTCGCGGTACCGCCGATGAACATGCAAGACAAGCACTCGCAGAAGCCCTCCCTGAAGGTGCGTTTTTCGTTGGCGATCCTGAGCGCGGCTGACACAAAAGAGGTGAGCCCGGCAAGCGCGGCCCAGCCGTAGTGAGATAAGCTGTCCAGCCAACTGTCCATGGGAGTGCCCCTTAAAAAGGAAAACCCGGCACAGGACCGGGTTATGAGTTACAGCAAGAGTTAAAGAGGAGTGTTCAAGTCTCAAGGTTCAGCACCTTCATCGCGCACTGAACCCCAGATTAATGGTTTTTATTCTAATTTAGGTGTTACGCAAGTTTTACGCCAATTTTTAGCGACCCCCTAAAAAAGCATAACCCCGCATTGGAGTGCGGGGTCAGAGGTCTTTACAGATGAATGTGATTATGTCCTTATAAGCCTTACGCTCGTTTTCTCGATCCTTTATCAGGTCCCGGTATTGCCGATAATCCGTGTATTTCTCATAAAACCTGTATATTATCGAAAGGACTAAAGTCGTGCAAAAGATGGCGATGACAACAAGTTCCATTCTCGAAACGCCGTCGCTTTTCTCTATCTTAGCGCCGCCTCTTCGCGTCATCTTCGACCTGCCGTACAGCCTTGTAGAGATCTCTGCTCAAGTTCGCAGCATCACGCCTCAACGCCAATTTATCATCGCGTGGAGTCCTTCTTTGAGGATAATCAAGCGTGCCGCCAAAAGACAAGCACATGCTACGATAACCTTGTGCCAATTGGTCAAGATTAAACATCGTACCTACCTCCAAGCTTTAGGTTAACCTACTACCTAAAGTATAGGTCGCGCCGACAACTATTAGTTTCGATCTGTAAAGAATTTTTAATTTTTGCTTTTTATGTTTACGTCTATTCTCTTGAACTAGCTCACATTATGCCTTTATAACCGGCAAAACCTCATCCACCACGGCTCGCTTATTCTTGCGTTTTCTCCGGGCTCTTAGGTCCTGCATTTTCAACTGTTAGGAACGCGTGTCTCTGTTACCGTCTCCGGAATAAATTTCCTTAATTTTGGTTACAGAGCGTGCCACGGAAACGCGCTGTCCTTTCCGCTGCACCACTCTCAAAATGGCGCGGACGGAGGCGCCCCGTGAAAACACATACTCCCCAGATGCCACTTTATCCAGAAATTCTTGATCTTCCACGGTAGCCGTAAAAGGCTCCCTTTCCGGATCGTCCAAAAATCGCCAATTTTTAGGGGAACCGTCCAGTTGCGGTCCAACCACCTCCAATACGGTCTCATCCTCATTGTCTGAAAGAAGCTCAACATCATCCGATCTAAAGAAGGCCCGCTCGGATTTAATAATGCTCTCCGATTCCTCGGCTTGGCTATCTGTTGTGGTTTTTATTGAGATGGAGTCAACTCCGTCCTCATCCATGGCGCTTGCAAATTTATCCAAAGCGCGCCTAACCCCCTGGCTATCGTAAGCATTGACAACGCAATGGTTAAAAATGTTGGAAACGCCCTGACTATTAGTTACTTCTACCATGCCGCCCTCAAGTATCTTTTTGCTCGACGGCTTTTTGCCTTTGAGAAATTTAACAAGCTTAAATATCCCCAGGACTATGGTTACAACGCCGGCAGTGGCCGCGATGCCTGTGCTTTGTTCTGTAAGACACTCCAAAATAAGGTCGACGTTGAACGATCCGGCTCTGAATCCAGAGCTGACTTTCATTTCAGTTTTTGACTGTGGGTAAGCCTGTGACGCTGCATGCTTTGATATGTATTCCAAGGCAATTAAGGACTGGGCAAGAGTGATGACCGATATTTCATGCTGATCAAAAGCCTGCCCATCAAAAGTTATTGAGAACTTTTCCTGACGCGCCTCATTAAACATCGCTCTTACTC
Source organism: Succinivibrio sp. (assembly GCA_017469335.1). Taxonomy (GTDB): domain Bacteria; phylum Pseudomonadota; class Gammaproteobacteria; order Enterobacterales; family Succinivibrionaceae; genus Succinivibrio. Next base: position 17,521 of record JAFUGP010000011.1, read on the forward strand.
CAAGCTTTAGGTTAACCCGACACTTGAAGTATAGGCGGCATTGGCGAACATTAGTTTTGAGCCATAGAGTATTTTTAATTTTTGCTTTTTGCGCTGATTACCTTTCCTTTGAATTAGCTCACATTATGCCTTTATAACCGGCAAAACCTCATCCACCACGGCTCGCTTATTCTTGCGTTTTCTCCGAGCTCTTAGGTCCTGCATTCGGATGTTGCTCAGCTCATTGTCTCTGAGTACGCTGTTCGTCTTAGGCTCCATTGCGTAATTGAGTGTTTCCAGTCCCAGTGCCCACCTTGCGGCCACCCCGGGATCTTTGTGAGCCCTTGCGTACTTGCGGCAGAGCCTTATCATCTTCCAGTAACTCACCTTGTTCTTATGGCAGAACTCGGGGATTGAGCGGTAAGTCTTGCCCTGTACCTCAAAGCTGCGCACTGCTGCCTCCGCGCACCCTCGCCTGCAGCCGCTGGTAGACCAACTTGCCAAAGAGCTCTATACGCCACATCACTATGCTGACATTCAGACCGCGCGTCCATTTGCCGTAATCGGTCTGGTAGTTCACCCGGTAGGAGCGCTTGCGTCCTATCATGGACAGGATATCTCCACAGTCCATGTCCTGACGGTAGAACATCTCAAAGAGCCGATATTCCCGATGGGCCTGTGCCTCAGAGGTACGCGCCGCCTGCTGCTCGATAACCTCGCTGATGGTCTGGTCTACTTCCACGTAGGCATCATCGGAGAGATGAAACTGTCTGCCGCTGCCCTTCTTCCCGGTAGCGTAGCCCTGTATTCCTGAGCCTGCTGCCCAGGCTCCCCATTCCTCGAACAGAGCGGTACAGGATAAGGGCGCAGTACTGGTGGGCTTGTAGGAGTTGAGATAATCCCTCAGTTCCAGGCATACCGCAGCGCTGGGCTGTGGGCGCTCGGTGTTTTCCATTACGCTCCCTTAGCCTCACCGGCAGGCTCAAGCAGCTCCTTAGCCTTGAGTACTGAGTCTTCAAAAGCCTGTTTGTAAAAGTCCTGAACCATGCTGAAAACATCGCCTGCCAGGTTACTGCGGGACTCTTCCACTTGCTGCCTGGTAAACACCAACAGCTTATCGGGCTTGGTGGTGGTAGCCTGCCCATGCAGGAACTCCCCCTTACGGCAGAGATTTTCACTGGCATGAAGGGAATGCAGGAAAAGCTCACACCTGTCGACCAAATCCCTCAGCGCATCGAGCGCCTTACGTCCGCGCGCAATCTCAGAGACGGTACCCGGGCTCTGTTTGTCGTTTCCTGTTTTCATCAAGCTCTCCCTTGTGCTAACATCAAACTGTTTCTAGCCCTTTGCCGGGTTTAGCTTCGAGTCTCCTATGCGGTAGCCAATAAGTCCAAAATAGGAGCCACCGCAGTAAAGAGATCGCAATCTTGCTGCGGTGTTTTTATTTCTGCCTATGCCGCCTTACCGGAGCTGTATCTGCGTCGCGGATCTTTCTCCCGCTCCCGCGGCAACCACACGTTCTTAAGCTTCAACGTTAAAACTTCAAAAGTAATGGCTGTTCTGCCTAAGCGCCATCCCTGCCTGCCATAGAACTTCATCACAGCGGGGATTAGCATGCCGCCCCTGCGTTTCTTGTTTTCAATCTCAGCTGTCGTAAAGCCTGCGCTTAGAAGTGCCCTGTAGACTTCGCTTTCATTGAAGGCATGTGCTGAGCCTGCCACTCCCCCCTTAGAAGCCTTTTGGGATGTACGCTTTTTCGCCTGCATAAGCTGTTTTCTCAGGGCATCCTTGGAGAGCTCGGATTTATCGGCCATGCTCATGCTGATGGCATAGCCTGCCATTGACTCAGGCAATAAGCCTTCATAGGGAGTAACTATCACGCCTGTAAGCTGCAGTACCAGCTCTCTGAACTGTTGGAAGCTCATGTCACCCTTGAAGGTGAACCAGCAGAGAATACTGGTGTCCGGATTAATTCTGTCTTTCCTGCGAACGGCTCTTACGACAAAGATAAGTTTCCCACCGACTATCTGCCACACGCCGCGCACGCCGCGGCGTATAGATAATCTTTTTATCTCTCTATATACGTCATCTTCCCTAATTAAGACACCAACTTCTATCTAATTCTCCCCTTTTTGTGACCAATATCCCTCTGTTATTCCATATTTTTGCTTGACATTAATTAGATAATTGTCTATAATTAAAACATAGTGCATTTTGCACTA
>JAFUGP010000149.1 GCA_017469335.1 Succinivibrio sp.
CGTCTTTCATAATGTCCAGACCGGCAAAGAGGCCTTGCGGCAGGGACTTGTCCTCGGGATTTTGGTAGTTGAGAGCAAAGAAACTCTCAATCATGCTCATGGTAAAGGTCTTGCCAAAACGCCTGGGGCGGGTAAAGAGCAGTACCTTATCTTCACCTGGCGGCCCGTCCTGACGATCCACCACGGCAAAGAACTCTTTTAGACAGGACGTTTTGTCCACATACAGATAGCGGCCTTCTCTGAGTTCTTTAAAATCCTCGCAGCCGGGGTAAAGAGGCAGTGCCATCTAAAAGTCTCCACAGATTGTCTGAGCCGTTTCAATTTGATCGGCGCATTTGCTGATCTATGCACTTGACGCAAAATCACGGGCAGTTAAAGCTTAGCTGTTTCTGGTTATGATAGCCAAATGACGTTACCAAAAGTCTTCGGATTGCGTTTTGTCTGTCTGTTTGCAGTCTCGCGCCACAGTGTCAGGTATCTTGATCATAGCCTCATTTTTCGGGTATAATGCGCAGCTACCGAAATTTAGGCCGTGACTGCAGTTGACTCTTTTTAGGGTTTAGTTACAGTTTTTGAGCGTAATTTAATCTTCTGAGTAAAGACACGGTCTGTTTTATTATACGCCGCGAGGCGTCATAAACGTTGTGGAGTTGACAGTCATGTCCAGAGTATGCCAGGTTACGGGCAAGCGCCCGGCGGTGGGAAATCATCGTTCCCACGCCAAGAACGCTGCGAAACGCCGTTTCCTCCCCAACCTGAAATATCATCGTTTCTGGGTTGAGAGTGAGGGGCGTTTTGTGCGCCTTAGAGTCACTACCAAAGGCATGCGCATCATCGATAAGGTCGGCATTGATTCGGTGCTGTCTGATATGCGCGCCCGCGGTGAGAAAATTTAAGCGAGGTTGTTATGGCTAATAAGAAAGGCGGCCGCGAGAAAATCCGTCTGAATTCAACCGCAGGTACCGGCCATTTTTACACCACTGACAAAAACCGTCGTACCACTCCCGGTAAGATGGAAGTGATGAAGTACGACCCGGTGGTGCGTAAACATGTCCTCTACAAAGAAGGCAAGATTAAGTAAGCACCCCTATGCGGTGTTGGAATGAACCCCGTTAGACCACAGCGTCGGCGGGGTTTTTGTTTGACTGTGTAGCTGCGGAGACACTCAAGATGCCTGAACTGCCGGAAGTTGAAGTAACGCGCCGCGGTATAGAGCCGGTGCTCAAGAACAGAGTGATCAGCGGCATTTACACCTCGGGTCTCAAATTGCGTGAGCCCTACTCACCTACCCTGCCACAGTTTGAGGGGGCGCGGATAAGTGAGGTCTCAAGAAGGGCCAAATATATCCTGCTGTACAGCGATAAGGGCACCTTGCTCATGCATCTGGGTATGACCGGGCATCTGCAGATCTTAAAGACCGGTACCGAGCGGGGCAAGCACGATCACTTTGAACTGCAGACCCCGGAGGGTGTCTGCGTGAGACTCAATGATATCCGGCGGTTTGGGCTGGTGCTGCATTATCCGCCGGGCGTTGACGTGCTCAGTTGTGAGCCTTTAAGGGATTTAGGCCCCGAGCCTTTGTCAGACTCCTTTTCCCCAGAAACTCTGCAACTCTCTCTGCAGGGGCGCAAGGTGGCGATAAAACAGGCGCTGATGGACGCTAAGGTGGTGGTGGGCGTGGGTAATATCTATGCCTCCGAGTCGCTGTTTGCTGCGGCTGTTTCACCTTTAAGGCCGGCCTGCTCGCTGAGTCTTGAGGAATGCCGGGCCTTGTGCCGGGCCATCAAGGAAATTCTCAGTCTCTCCATTGAGCGCGGCGGTACCACCATCCGGGATTTTTCCGGAGCTGACGGGCATTTAGGGTACTTCGTCAATGAACTTAAGGTCTACGGTCATGAGGGCGAAGAGTGTCCGCGCTGTCACTCTCACCTGCGGAAAATAGTGCAGGGACAGCGCAGTACCTACTACTGCGAGCACTGCCAGCATTAAGCTCTACTCTCAGGGCATTTCTTCTGCCTTGCCTTTTAAGGGCACAAAAAAACCCCTCCCTGAGGAGGGGTCGTCTTTGAGTCTTGCCGCTTATGGGCGCCGGCGGTTATTCACGCACCTCATCGGGGTTGCGCCATTTCTCCTGAATGGTCTGGCACACCACGTAGGTGATGGGGGTGACCAGCAGCAGGCACACAATGCCCACCAGCATGCCGCACACCACCCCGGTGCCCAAGGAGCGGCTCCCGTTGGCGCCGGCCCCCGAGGCCAGTACCAGCGGCATCAGACCCACAATCATGCAGATCGAGGTCATCAGGATGGGACGCAGACGCTCGCCTGCGGCCACCAGAGCCGACTGCACTATGCTCAGACCTTCGCGGCGGCGCTCCACGGCAAACTGCGTCAGTAAGATGGCCGTTTTGGAGATAAGGCCCATCAGCATGATAAGTCCCGTCTGCATGTAGACGTTGTTCTCCAGCCCCGCCAGATAAGCGCCCAGGAAGGCACCGACCATGGCAAAGGGAATGGAGAGCATCACGCTCAGGGGGATCACCACGCTCTCATAGAGGCAGCAGAGAATGATGTAAACGAAGACCAGACACAGGATGTAAACGATGGTGGTGGTTGAACCCTGCGAGGCCTCGTCGCGCGACATGCCGCCTAACTCGTAGCTGTACCCGGAAGGCAGCACGCTCTGCGCCGTCTCGCTGACCGCTTTTAAGGCATCACCTGAGCTGTAACCTTCGGCTGCCGACACGTTCACCGAGATGGAGGAGAACAAATTAAAGCGCGAGAGCATCTCCGGTCCGTAGACTTTCTCCAGATCAATGAACTGCGTCAGCGGCAACATCTTGCCTGAGGAAGAGCTGACGAACATGTTGTTGAGTGCGTTGGTATCGAGCCTCAGGTTCGGAGAGGCCTGAACCATGACTTTATAGAGCTTGGAGTAAAGGTTGATATCGGACATGTAGCTGCCGCCAACATAACCTGCCAGAGTGCTGAGCACATTGGAGGGGGAGACTCCCAGTCTCAGACAGCGGGCGGCATCCACGGTGACCCGATATTGAGGAAAGCGCGGGTTGAAGGTGGTCACCGCGGCCATGATTTCCGGGCGCTGGCGCAGAGCGGCGATGAACTTTAAGGTGTTCTCGTTGAGTTCATCGATGCTGCCGCCTTTTTTGTCCTGCACGTACATCTCAATGCCGTTGGAGGTGCCGTAGCCCATGATCATGGGCGGGGCAAAGGCAAAAATCTGGGCGTTGGTGATGTCGGCAACGTTGCCGTAAATCCGTTGTATGACCGCATCCTTGCTGTGCTCGCTGCCCTCGCGCTCCTCCCAGTTCTTAAGGCGGATGATGAAGGTGCCGCCTGAATAACTAGCTCCGCCTGCCATGAGGTTATAGCCGGTAACCCGGGAGAGCAGTTCGATCTCCTCGATATTCTGCAGCCTCTTGTTGACCTCACTGACGATGGTGTCGGTCTGGGAGAGGGTATAGCCCGGTGGGGCCGTCACTGACACGAACAGGGTGCCGGTATCCTCATCGGGGATAAGTCCGGTCTTGGTGACTTTCATGAGTCCACTCAGCGCCACTCCGGCCACGGCCAGGGCGATAAGCACCAGGATTTTGCGCTTGAGCAGCATTTCCACGGCGCCCTTATAGCGGGCGGTGAGCGTGCTGAAGGCGCTCTCAAAGGCCAGATGATAGCGGGCAGAGAGCGAGGTGTCGCTGCCAAAATGGGCAGGCCGCATGAACAGGGCGCACAAAGCCGGGCTCAGTGTTAAGGCATTGATGGCGGAAATACCCACGGCGGCGGCCATGGTGGCGCCGAACTGGGTATAGAAGGTACCTGAGGTGCCGCTGATGAAGCATACCGGCACGAACACCGACATGAACACCAATGAGGTGGTGATGATGGCCGAGGAGATACCGCTCATAGCCTCGACGGTAGCCTTGTAGGGCGAGATCTTGGGATCGGCCTCAAACTTGGCTTGTACCGCCTCCACTACCACGATGGCATCGTCCACCACGGTGCCGATGACCAACACCAAGGCGAAGAGAGTGAGCAGATTGATGCTGAAACCTGCCACATAGATGAAGGCGAAGGTGCATACCAAAGAGACGATGACCGAGATGGCCGGAATGACGGTGGAGCGCAGACTCTGCAGGAACAAAAACACCACTATGACCACCAGGATCAAAGCCTCTATGAGAGTCTTGACCACCTCGTGGATGGAGGCATCCAGAAAGTCCTTGGCGCTCATGAGATCGGCCAGTTCCATGCCTTTGGGCATGGTCTGACGCAGGTTCTTCTCGAGCTCATTGATGTTCATGATGATCTCATTGGCGTTGGAACCGGCCGACTGCATGACCATCAGAACGATACCGGGGTGACCGTTGACCTGACTGATGTAGCCGTAGGAGGCCACGCCCAGTTCGATGGTCGCCACGTCCTTTAATTTGAGCACCTGTCCGTCGGGCAGGGACTTGAGCACCATCTCACCGTACTCCTCGGGAGTCTCGAAACGCCCGCGGTATTTGAGGGTGTAGAGGAAGGTATTGTTGGAACTCTCGCCCAGAGTACCGGTGGGAGATTCCAGGTTCTGCTGTGAGAGCAGGGTACTGATGTCCGAGGGTATAAGTCCGTACTGCAGCATTTTCTGGGGGTTGAGCCAAATGCGCATGGCGTAATCAGCGCCTAACACCGTAACGCCGCCCACGCCCTGGACACGCTGGATCTCCGGCACCAGATTGATCTTGGCGTAGTTGGAGAGGAAGTTCATGTCATAGGAATCATCGGGGCTGTACAGGCAGATGATTTTGAGCTGACTGCTCTGGCGTTTTTCGGTGGTGACACCGCTCTTGGTCACGTCCGAGGGCAGCTGCCCCTGGACCTTGCTGACGCGGTTTTGCACGTTGACCGCTGCCATGTCGGCGTTGGTGCCCTGGCGGAAATACACGTTGATGTTGGCATCGCCGCTATTGGTGGCGGTGGAAGTGATGTAGAGCATGTCCTCCACGCCGTTGATGGATTCCTCCAAAGGCTGGATCACACTCTTCATCACGGTTTCGGCACTGGCGCCGGTATAACTGGCCGAGACCATTACCTGCGGCGGAGCGATGTCGGGGTACTGCTCCATGGGCAGTACCATTACGGAGATCCCGCCGAAGATGAGCATCAAAACGGCGATGCAGCATGACAGAATGGGGCGGTCGATAAACAGTTTCAGATTCATGGAGCGCCTCTGTCTTAGGAGTTATCCGACTTGGCCGTGCCGTCCGGTTCGGACGCGGCGTTATCCGCCTTTTGGTCAGCGGCCGGGGACTTATTCTGGGAGGCCACGTTTACCTGGACGCCTTCACGTACCAGACCGGCGCCTTCCGAGATGATGACGTCTCCTTCCTTGAGGCCGTCTATCACCACGTAAGTGCGGCCGTCATCCACCGGCATCACGTTGATCTGGGTGGAGGTGGCTTTGCCGTCCACTACCTTGTAAACGAATTTGCGATCCTGGATCTCATAGGTGGCCGTCTGCGGGATCACCAACTGATCCTTAAGCTCGATGGGGATAATCAAGGTCGCCGAGCCGCCGGACTTCAAGATCCCCTCGGGGTTGGGAAACACGGCACGGATGGTCACGGCGCCGGTGGAACTGTCGATCACGCCGCTTACCGCATCGATGACTCCTTCCTCTTCAAAGATGGTGTTGTCGCTTAAGCGCAGCTTGACCTTGGGAGCTAGCTTGGAGAGGTTCTGGTAGCGTCCGCTCCACTTGGACAGGGCCAGACCTTCCCGCTCCGAGAGCGAGAAATAGGCCAGGATCTGGCTGTTGTCCGAGAGCGAGACCAGGGGCTCTGACATGCTCGGACTTACCAGATCGCCCACGCGCACCTTGATGATGCCGCTCACCCCGGTCAGCGGGCTGCAGATATTGGTATGCGTGAGATCGTTCTCAGCGCCCTTGAGCTCGGCTTCGGCCTGCTTTAACGCCGCCTGATCGGCATTGTAGGTATTAAGGGCGCTCTGAGTGTCATAGTAGGAAATAGCCTTTTGGGCCAGCAGCTTCTGGCGTGACTCATAGGTCAGCTGGGAGGTGGCCAGCTTGGCTTTGGCGCTGTTTACATTGGCCAGGGCCTTCTCATAGGCAGCCTCATAGGATATCGGGTCAATGGTCAGCAGCACCTGACCGTTGTTGACCAGGGCACCATCCTGCACCTCGATACTGGCAATGGTACCGGTTACCTGAGGGTATACGTCCACATCCTGAATACCCTTTAAGGAAGCCGAGTACTCTTTTTGCAAGGTGGCCTCGGTAGGGGCAAGGGTAACAGTGGGATAGGTGGTGTTAGTCTGCCTGACCTGGGCTTTTTGGCAGGCACTGAGGGTGAAAATGGCAAGCAGTATGGCTGCCAGGTAAAAACGCTGTCGCATAGGAGTGTTCCCGGTAATTGTAATTGAAGCGGGCTCAATCGGGCTGTTTCGGTACCAAGGGTAAAGATCTCGGCCCAATCAGATCTTTATCTTACTTTAAATTTTTCAAAGGCCTGCACTCTTAGGGCAGATATCTACGCGTCATCACGTTTCATTGAGGCAGGGGCGCTTTGCCGCCAGGAGACGTCTTAGACTGCGGGCAGCATGAGGCAGCCGTGATGGTGAGTTTTATATATTGAAAATAAAGAAAAAGTCAACTTATGAAATCAAGATAGGCCCAGACATAGGGCTTGGTGGTATAATGGCACACAGAAAGTGCGGCATCGGGTGTCTCCAAAGTCTTCAGCGCCTGGCACGCCGCCGCACCGTGCGTTAAGGTACTGAAGGTTGAAGGCCCTGCCGCATTTTGTGGCGGGGCCGTTTTTTGTCCGCAGGTCAGCCTAAGATTGCAGTCTTGCCTGCGGGCGTGTCTTGCCTACAGCCCCAGGCGCGGAAGTCTCCTTGAATTCAGAACGGTGGCGGCCTATTTCTGGGTCTGAGCTCCAGACAGAAACTCTTCCCAACCCGCCCGGTCCCAGGTCCCAAAGGAAAAGGGCAGGTGTTGCCAGGCGGCGGTTCTCAAACCGCCTGGGCGCTGCTCTTATTGGGCAAACTCCATTGCTACAGCATCAGGCACGTAAGGACGGATCTCGGCATTGAAACTCTTCAATTCACGTACCAGGGTTGAGGAGATGCAGGCCAGTTCGGGGCGGCTTTGCAACATGACAATCTCCAACTGTGGCATTGCGCGGCAGTACATGCCGCACAGCTGCATTTCGTAGTCGTAGTCCGTGACAGAGCGCAGGCCTCTTACCAGCACGTTGATTTGATTTAATTTGAGAAAATTCTCCAGCAAGGAGGAAAAGCCCACCACCTTCACGTTGGAGAGGTGATGGCAGCTTTTCTTGGCCAGAGCAACGCGTTTGTCCAAACTCAACCGGGTATTTTTGCCACGGCTCTCCGCTACCGCCACAGTCAGTTGGTCAAAGAGCGACGCGGCGCGCTCAATAATATCCAGGTGTCCCAGCGTAATGGGGTCGAAGGTGCCGGGAAAAGCGGCGTTACGGTAGCTCATTGGGTTACGGTAGCTCATTATTGAAGATCTCCAGTCTTGGTCCAATAAAAAATGCCTAAACAGCCCGACTCATCCTGTCCTAGGATGGGATGTATACCTTTGGATGCCTCAAAATAAGAGGAATCGGCGTTGTTCTGAGAGCAGGCAAGGCTGTTGATCTTTTATAGCCTATGTCAGCTAGTAAAACAAGAAGTTACAGGTCCAGATATTTACGGCAGGCCAGGTCAAAAGCATTCTTTACCTGTTCTGGGTTGATAAGTTGCATGGCCTGTTCGTTTTTGACCCGGTAGCGCCAGGGTATGCCTTTATCTCCCAGTTCCAGGCGTGACTGCTGCTCATAGACCGAGACATTTAAGTCCATAAACTTCCAGGGGCCCACCCGTTGCGGGTTGTGAATGGCAAACAGCCCGATCACGGGGGTGCCCAGAGCCGAGGCCAGATGCATGGCCGCGCTGTCGGGGGACAGCACCAGCGAGCTTAATTTAAGCAATGCGGCCAGTTGCCTTAGGTTGGTTTTACCGCAGAGGTCAAGACAATTATTGGCGCACTGATAATTAATCTTATGGCACATCTCACGCTCATGCTCGGCATTGGAGCCACACAGGATCACTGCAAAACCGCGCTGTAATGCGTACTGTGCCAGCGCTGCGTAACCATCGGCGGTCCAGTTTTTGACAGCCTTGGCCGAGCAGGGGGCGATGGTGAAAAGCCTCTGCGCAGGCAACTGCGTTTTAATGTCGTCAAGCTCACCCTGACTTAACTTAAAGTCCCAGTACGGGGTAAGTTCTCCCTGTCCTAGGCATTGGGCAAAAGCCATGAAGCCCGCCAGCACGTGCGGGCTTCGGGGTGATGGTACCTTCAGGTTGGTAAACAGACTTTGGCCTTCTCGGGCACGCTGGGCGTCATAGCCCAGTTTCAGTGGCGCACGTACTGCCAGCGAGCAAAGAGAGGCTTTGATGGAGGTCTGAAGATTGAGCAGCGCATCAAAGTGTCTTGTTTTGAGTGTGTGCCGCAACTGCCAGATCACCCGGGGCAGACTGTGTTTTTTAAAGGATACCGGGATAAGCTCTACCAGATCTTGCCCCCGGGCATCGCGAAACAAAGAGGCAAAGCGCTCATCTATGATCCAGCAAAGTTCCAGCTCAGGCCTGGTCTGACGCAGTGCCCCTATCAGGCCAAAGGCGTTGATGCAGTCACCCAGGGCGGTAAGACGCAGGACGCATAATGACTTTAAATTTGAATCAAACATTTTGCGATTTTTCCTTAGACAGAGCAAATATCAGCAGGTTGTTATAGTTGTGTTGTAACCTAATAAAGATTTACCAATGATCCTATGTTATATAACATTTTTTGCTGACAATTATATGTGATGTAATAAAGGGGCTGATTTTATTCCGTTTTCCTAAACAAGATACATAAATATCCGTCTAATTTGTTGGCATTTACGAGTTTTGCAGTGAGGCCCCACAACATTCTGAAGGTACTGGAATTGCTTCCACCGCTGTCGCGGGTCGCCACAAGCAACATTGTGTCTGTTATGTATCATGACGTTCCAGGTCAAGGTGCGTCATAGCTATTTTAGGACAGATTCAGCACTTAAAGGCAATCCGCCAATTCTTCAATAATGCAACTTAGAATACTTTGAATTCCTTTAGTAATTTGCTATGTTTCTAAGGCCATTATGCCAGTCTGCTCCTGCCATCTGACTTTTAGATGTACATATCTCGTTATGTAGGGGGCAATTAGTGACAATAGCTTTTCTCCGTGGAGAAATAAGTTAAGGCGAGCAAAGCTCCCTAAAGAGCTGAATCCTAATGTGTGCTGGCAATGCAGAAAGCTTTCTGTGCTCGTTTGGGTATGCCATGCTGAAAACCAAACTCTCTTTAATTTTTTTTACCGCTCTCTTATGCCTGCCGGCCGCTCTTTATTACGCCCGCTTATATGCTACGGGTTACGGTGAGGCTACGCTTTTTATTCAGGGCTCTTTTTATGTGGCGGCGCTGTGTCACGCGCAGTGCTACTTTCTGTTGGGGGCACTGTTGTTTATCCTGCTCCCGCAGCTGCCCTGGGAGCTTAGCTGGAGCCGTGCTCAGCTTATCTGGCGTGCGACGGTGGTATTTTTGCTGTTGCTGGCCTTGGCGGTGGATGCCCATGTCTTTTTGCTCTACCGCTTTCATATATCCTGGGCCATGCTCGATCTCTTCTTTAATGCAGGCAATGAAGTCATCTCCTTCTCCGCTGCCACCTGGCGCTCCATTGCCTTGGAAGCTGGTATGCTCCTGCTCTACGCTGCGGTAGTCGTGCTGGTGGCCACTGCTCTCTCGCTCTTCAAGGTAAAGTTGCGCTTCATGCTGCTCGTGTGGCTGCTGGGGCTTTTGTACTGCAATGTGCTGAGCATAGTGGGTAATGCCCGGGCCATTACGCCTTTGATGGAATTCAATTACCGGCTGCCGCTTTATCATCCCCTGACCATGAACGGGCAGCTCTCACGTTGGGGGCTGCTCTCGGAGGACGAACTGGCCCGTCGCGGGGTGCGCATGAAAACCGGCGGTCTGTTCTCCTATCCACGCCATCCGCTCACCTATGCCCCCGTGCAGACTGAGCCTTACAATGTATTGTTGCTGGTGGTCGATGCCTTGCGCGCGGATATGCTCACGCCCGAAATCATGCCTCATACCTGGGCCTATGCGCAGGAGCATCAGCGTTTTACCGAGCATTTCTCGGCCGGCAATGCCACTCGTGCCGGTATCTTTACCCTCTTCTATGGCATCCCGCCTTCCTATTGGAACGTGGCCCGCAGTTCCGGCACTCAGGCCGCACTGGTAAGCGCCGCGCTCTCTAAGGGGTATCGCCTCGGTACTTTTACCGCCGCCACACTTACCCGCCCTGAATTTAACGAGACCGTCTTTGCCGGGGTGACCGGTTTGAGAATGGGCTCGCAGGGCAATAATGCCCTAGAGCGGGACCAAGATGCCATCGCTGATTTCAAGACCTTTGCGGCTGAGAATACGGATAAGCCGTTCTTTGCCTTTGTGTTCTTGGACGCGGTGCACAGCTCCGAGCGTGATCCGCAAGGTCCCCTGCCCTTTGCGCCGGAGCCTCCCGATCTTAACTATCTGGCCCTCGATGAGAGCAGTGATCCGACTCCGTATCTTAATCTCTACAAGAATTCTGCCTATCAGATGGATGCGCGTATCCATGAGCTGCTGTTGCACCTCGAAGAGCAGGGACTGCTCTCACGTACCGTGGTGATCATCACCGCCGATCACGGTCAGGAATTTAATGACAACGGCCTCAACTTCTGGGGGCATAACGGCAACTTTACCGCCGCACAGCTTAAGGTTCCGTTGGTGATAGCCTGGCCGGGACGCGGGGCGGGGGTGCAGAGCGAGCGCAGCGTCAGCTATGATGTCAGCACCACACTTATGGAGGATCTCTTCTCGGTGCAGAATCAGCCCTCTGACTATACGGTGGGGCAGAACCTCTTCGCGCTCAAACCCCGCAACTTCTTTTTGGCCGGGGATTATCTGCAAAATGCCGTGGTGCAAAAGGATCGCATCGTGGTGATAGATGAGATGGGACTGCTGCGCTTTAAAGATCCATCCTATCATGACAGCACCGATACCAGGCGTACTCCCGAGCTGATGGAGGCGCTGCTGCAGATGAAGGAGTTTATGTCAGGTGAATAAACCAGCTGACAGCCGCCTGTTGCATTTTGGCCCCGACACCTATTACCTGGGGGAGGGCTGTCCTGCGGATCGTGAGGAGAGTTATTACGAGCTTTTCTTTGATCCCGTTCGCCTCAGGCAGGAGATCGTCATTAAAAAGGCCGCCGGCGGACGCGGGCAGGCACTGTTGTTTGAGTATGAGGAGCACGCACTGATCAGTCGTCACTACCTGCGCGGCGGGCTGTGGGGACGACTGATGGGGGATAAATTCTGCGCCGCTCTCCCCGGCAATGCCCGCGCGGCAGATGAGTTTGAACTCTTACTAAAGCTAAGAGCGCTCGGTCTGCCCGTACCGGTTCCTTATCTGGCCCGGGTGAGACGCCAGGGCTGGTATCTTTTAAATGATCTGTGCGAGTATCAGCTGCCTGATACTCAGAACCTGGCCGAGATTTTGGCTACGCGGGAGCTCAGCGTTACTGAATATCAGACGGTGGGGCAGTGCTTAAAGCGCTTTTTCAAGGCCGGGGTCCTGCACAGTGATCTTAATTTGCGCAACATTCTGCTCAACTCCCGGGGCGAGTGTTTCGTGATTGATTTTGACAAGTGCTCCACAGGCTTGGTAGGGCCCTCTCAGGCCGGGGCCATGCTGCAGCGTCTGGAGCGCTCCTTTCTCAAGGAATGCCGCTTAAGGCCTGATACGCACTACAACGGTGAATGTTTCAAAACGCTGCGGGAGAGCGCGGAATTGGTGTAAAATGGCCACGTCTTGAGCCTTGGCAGAGAGCCGGGGTGGCCAGAATTTGGAAGGTTACAGCAAAAAATATGAATAAGAACAAAACATTGATAATTGTGGATCATCCGGCCTATGACCGCTCGGTGGTAAACCGCCGCTGGCTGGAGGAGCTGGGCAAATATCCCGATGAGTTCGTGGTGCATAAACTGCAGAGTGCCTATCCGCGCGGTCAGATTGATGTGGCCAAGGAGCACAGCCTCATCGAGAACCACGGCAATCTGGTTTTTGAGTTTCCGGTGTATTGGTATAACTGTCCGCCCATGTTCAAGCACTGGATGGACAGCGTGCTGACCTCGGATTGGGCCTTCGGCAAGGGTGATAAGCTCAAGGGCGTGAAAGTGGCGCTGGCAGTGACCTGCGGCAGTGAGGAAGAGGCCTATACTGCGCAGGGCAGACACCATCGCAGCATCGGCGATTACATGTTGCCCATCATTCATGCCATGGAGCGCTGCGAGGCGGATTTCAAGGGCATTTACGCCTATTTTGGCGCCGCCAACCCCGAGATCGCCACGGTGGAGCATATCGCGCAGAGCGCACACGGCTATGTGGAGTTTTTGCGGGGCTTAAACGCGTAAGCGCCAAAGCCTCACTCCTGCGTCAATCTCAAACTAAAAGCCCGGCTCTCACGCCGGGTTTTTACTGGGTGAGATAGTTTTTGTTGGTTTTTCTTGCCCCAGACTTAATCTTCCGCTGCCTCTTTGAGCTGCCCCGTTACGGCGGTGAGATCAGTAAAGCGCTGCGCCATCCTGCTTATCCGCGCCTGCATTTTCACCGGGCTCTGTCAGAGGGGCGGCGTCTTGGCTAGGCAATTTTTCCTGCACCTGTTTTGGGTGCTCAGGCTCGGGTTTGTCGGTGATGGCGCCTTGGCCCCGGGCGGCGGCGGAAGACAGCAGCTCTTCCATGCTTTTTAAGGTGCGCTCCACGGCCCCGCGCCCGCTCTGCAGCACATCCAAAGCCTTCATGCCGGCTTCGGCGGTGGCCATGGGATCGGAGAGCAGCATGGTGCAGACCGTATACAGTCTGGTGGGATCGTTGGCCAAATAGGCCGCGCGCTCATCTATCAGGGTCTCGAACTGTTCCTTGAAATTGCGATAATAGGGTCCGGTGACGGTGGCCAGCGAGAAATAGGCCGGCTCCAAGGGATTATGACCGCCCACATCCACCAGAGAGCCGCCCATGAACACGAAATCACACAGCCCCAGATACCACTCGATCTCGCCCATGGTATCGCCCAGCAATATGCCTACCTTGCGCAGCTGCTCTAAATGAGAGCCGCTTATCTTGCGGGTCAGGCATTTCTCTCCGCGCTCCTTGATGAACTGCTGTGCCCGTTCCACGCCGCTTAAATGCCGCGGCACCAGTACCAGCACCAGCCCCGGATAAGTGACCTTGAGGGTGAAATAGGTCTCCAGCACCATCTCCTCTTCCCCCTCGTGAGTGCTGATGGCGCCCATGACCTGCTGAGCGGATAAAAACTGCTGCTTTAGGGCGCGGCCCTGGGCGAATTTGCCCTCATCGGGGGTGAGATCGTATTTGAGATTGCCGCAGATCTTAAGACGATCCTCACAGACCCCCAGTCTGGCAAAGCGCCGGGCATCATCCTCGCTTGAGCACAGCACCGCGCTTAGGGGGGCGGCGAGCAGATCGGCGCATAGCGCAGGATGTTTGAGGTATTTGGCGCAGTTTTTTTCCTGCATGCGCGCGTTGATGATTGCCACCGGCACCCCGCGCGCGGCGGTGAGGTTGAGCATGTTGGGCCACAGCTCGGTATCCACAATAAAAAGCGCCTTAGGCTGCATTTTATTTAAAAAGCGTTTGACGGCAGAGGGACTGTCCAGCGGTGAGAACACCAGCTTGACGCCCTGCAGTTTGGTGGCCGCCTGCATGCCGGTGGTGGTCATGGTCGAGAGCAGCACACTCTCGCTTGGGTGGCTGGCGGCAAACTTACGGATGAGGGTGGAAACGGCGTTGACCTCGCCCATGCTTGCGGCGTGAAACCAGATGCAGCCGCGGCACTCGGGCAGTCCAAAACCTAAAAGCTGCACAATCCGTCTGCCGTAGGGCTTGTCCCGGCGGCGCATGTAGGCCAGATAGGCCACCCCCAGATAGGAGAGCGGCCGGGTCACCAGATTGTAAATGGCATAAAACAGGGTGCTTTTTAAATGCATGTCAGATCCACTGTTTGACGGTTTGCAGCACCTGCTCGGGACTGATGCCGCTTAAGCAGGCGTAAGTGCCCAAAGCGCAGCGCTTTTGAAAACAGGGATGGCACTCCAGCGTGCTCTCCAGGCAAACGGCCTGATCCGAGAGTGGCGGCGTATAGGCCGTGCTGGTGGAGCCGAAGATACATACCTGCGGCCTACCGGCCGCCGCTACCGTATGCATGAGTCCCGAGTCATTGCACACCGCGCCGCGGCAGATCCCAATCAAATCCAGGGCCTCATCCACCTTAGTCTGTCCCGCAATGGCGTAAAAACGCTCCTGCAGAGAGGCCGGGATCAGTTCCTTAACCGCCGCCACCGCCTCCTGATCTTTGGCGGTGCCCACCGCCAGCACCCCGCCGCCCTGCTCCAGCCAGTAGGTGCAGACTTTGGCAAAATGCCGGGCCGGCCAGAGCTTGGCCGGGCCGTAGTTGGCGCCGCAGCCTATGGCCAGCAGAGGGATTTTTACCTTGATGTCAAGGCGCAGCAACAGTTCCTCGGCGGGCGGCTGGCACAGCAGTGAGGGGTAGTCAAACTCAGGCAGTTCCTCCTTTTGGTGAAACTGTACCTTGGGGTAAGCCAAAGAGACGTAGCGCTCCACCAGGCGCGGGAAGATCTGTTTGTTGGTACGCAGATCATTTAAAAGCCCGTAACGCAGCTCCCCGCGAAAGCCGCGCCGGTCCTTGATCCCGGCCAGGTAGGGAATGAGCGCGGACTTGAGGGAGTTAGGCAGCACGATGGCGCAGTCAAAGGCGCCCAGGGCCAGCCGGCGCGCCTCCTCAAAACGCTGTTTTAGACGCAACGCCCCGTGAGCGAAGGGGTTGACCAACAGCTCGTCTACCTGCGGCATGCGCCTTAGGATGGGATGGGCATAGGCGGGGGCATACACACTGATGTGACAGAGCGGATTTAAACGTTTTAAGGTGCCCAGCAGGGTCTGGGACATGATGATATCCCCCAGCCAGGAGGGGGCGATGATGAGATATTTATAGCCCGCGACAGGTGCCTGCATGGCGGTGTGCTCCTTTAAAAGGCTTAATAAGCGCGCCCGAAACGGGCGTATTTATAGTCGTACAGCCCCCACAGGCAGCCGATGAGCAGACCGCCTAAGTGACAGAAATTGGCGATGCCGCCCAAGACAAAACCCAAGGCGATAAAAATGACACTGACGGCCATCAGGCCGCGGGGAAAGGCATAACCTGCGGGCAGATCGGCTCTTCTGCTTAAGACGGCGCTGTAGCCTATCACGCCGTACACGGCCCCCGACAGCCCGCCGAAGATGGTGTTGGAGGGGGTGAACAGGTACTGCAGCACGTTGGAGAGCAGCACGACGCAGAAAAAGAGCGCACTCAGGCGGGCCTTGCCGCGAAAGCGCTCCACGGGCCGGGCCAGCGCTTCCCACATCACCAGATTGAAGGCGAAGTGAAAAATCCCGAAATGCAGAAAAGCCGGGGTAAGCAGCCGGTAGTAATCAAGGGGGCCGGTGATGCTGCCGTGGCCTAAGGAGAGGTAGCGTTCCATAACCTGCGGCAGCAGGAACTGCGCGGCAAAGACTATCAGGCAGATTAGCTCGATGAGGGAGGTGAAACTGAGCGGATCCCAGTTGAGCGTCGCCAGAAACTTTGGCTTTACCTCCCGCGGGGCGGCCGCCGGCTCATCGCGCTCCCAGGAGGCCTTTTGAAATTCCGTGCCCTCAGGGCTCTGTATGAAGCGGGCCAGCTCCCGTTTGGCCGCCGGCACTGCGCTTTCCGCTGCGGCCTTCACCTGCCAGGCCCGGCCGCTGCCGGGGAAGGCGGCGGCCCTGATCCCCTGCCCAATGAGGTAATCCGCGAAGGTCAGAGCCTGTTCGCGGGGCAGCAGGCAGATCAGATAGGGGTAATTTAACTCCTCTGATCCAGCCATTTAAGGTACTCCGCCACGCCTTCGGCCACGGTCTTGAACTGCACGTCACAGCCTGCCTGACGCAAGGCGCTGAGATCGGCCTGGGTAAAGCACTGGTAGTGACCCTTTAAATGATCGGGGAAGGGAATGAACTCAACCTGACCGTGGCCGTGATGCTTGATCACGGCATTGGCGATGTTGAGGAAGGGCTCGGCGCGTCCCGTGCCGCAGTTGTAGATCCCCGAGGGGCCCTGATGCTCCCAGAACCACAAATTCACCGCGGCGACGTCGCCCACGTAGACAAAGTCTCTCAGCTGCCCGCCGTCACCGTAGCCCTCGCAGCCTGAGAACAGCTTGGGGTTTTCTCCGCGCAGCATCTGGTTGTGCAGGTGGAAGGCCACCGAGGCCATGGTGCCCTTGTGACTCTCGCGCGGGCCGTACACATTGAAGTAGCGCAGTCCCACCACCTGCGAGCGCAGTGTGGGCAGTCTTTTGCGCACGTACTCGTCAAACAGGAACTTGGAGTAGCCGTAGACGTTGAGCGGACACTCGTGCTCGCGCCCTTCGCTAAAAACGTTGCCCGAGCCGTAGGTGGAGGCCGAGGAGGCGTAGAAGAAGGGAATGCAGTGCGCGGTGGCGTACTCAAAGAGGGCGACCGTGTACTCGTAATTGTTCTTCATCATGTAGCGCCCGTCCCACTGAGTGGTGGAGGAGCAGGCGCCTTCATGAAAGATGACCTCGATGGGTTGGAACTTAAGCCTGGCCTGCAGCGCCTGGCCGCCTGCCTGAAACAGCTCCAGGAAGTCCTGTTTGTCGAGGTAATCAGCGATATCCAGATCGGCCAGGTTGGAGAATTTGTGGCCGTCGGTCAGGTTGTCCACCACCACAATGTCACGGCGTCCGCGCTCGTTTAAGGCCTTGACGATGTTCGAGCCAATCATGCCGGCGCCGCCGGTCACTATAATCATATGCGCTCTCCTGCAAACCCGTCCTGCCCGCCCGGCAACACCGCTGCAGCGCGGTACGCCGCGGGTGAGGGGCTTTATTGAAACATATAACTTAAAAACAGCACGTCCTGAATGATGGGACGGCCTACTTTTTCCTGCATGAGATCGAGCAGTTTCTCGCGGCACTCGTTGCGGATGGCTTCACGGCCGGGGCCGTCTGCGGCACGCGAGAAATCCTTAGAGCCCAGCACCGAGACGATGACATCCTTGATAAAGGGCTCCATCAGCTGCACGAAATCCTCATCGCGGCTGTCGGCGATCATCAGGCAGACCTTCACGCGCACATAGTGCAGTTTGTCATGGGGATCGGCCTGGGCCAGATTGGTGGTGAAATCAGGGGAAATCACGTAGTAGCCAATCTCAGGCTCCACTTCCTCAGGGGGCGTCTCCTCCTCTTCGCCGTGGCCGGCGCCCAGCGCCAGCTGCGGATACCACAGCCCCAGGCATAAGACCGTAAGCAGCGTAAGTAAGTACTTGTGCAATAAAACAGACATAACTTCATTTTCCAAGCTAGCTTGCCGCGGCGTCGGGTGCCGCAGCGGTTAATCTTCAGCTCTTTTATCGACAATATTAATGAAAAATTGTCGCTTTTGCACGCCAAGGCGCGGATACCGTTGCCGCTGCAGCCTGAGGGCTGCCACTTTTCAATCAGGTCTTGCCGCTTAAGGTCTTGACATCGGTGGCCTTGAGCAGAGGCTCGGTGACGCGGAAGAGCTTCTGTACCTTGGTGGCATTGGTGTGAATGGTGTGGTTGGCATTCTCAAAGAAGTACTCATGCCGTTTCAAGGTCTCGCACATGATGCGGAACAAAATGGGATCGGCAAACTCGGGGGAGTTGTCGGTGACATTGGCCGGCAGACGCTTGGCGTAGACTAGGCACTTCTCGATGAAGTCGGCCTGGTCAATGGTGTTGTCCGGGGTGTTTTTGAGCGCCGTGGCCGCCACCAGATAGCGTATGAGGTTGGGTCTTACCGACACGGCCAGAATGTAGAACTCCTCATACCCGTCACCTGAGACGTAAATGGTTCCCTCGTGCTCGACGATATACTCGCCGCGCCGCATCTCATCGATGTATCTTTCAATCAGCTCATCCAAATCGGCTTCGGCGACCGGGGCATAGAGCTCATGGCGCAGGAAGTAAAACAAAGAGCGGGCATGCACGCGGATGTCGCTGCGTTTGATGTGGCCGTTGCGCAGGATGATGTTGGCCAGCAGCGCCGGCAGGGCGAAGAGGTGGACGATGTTGTTCTTGAAATAGGTCAGCTGCAGGCTCTGCCCGTAACTCGGGCGCAGGAACTTCATGTCCTCGCCCACATCGTAGGCGCGGAATTTGTTAAGCTCCAGGGCCTGCTTGATGAGCGTGTCGATGTCCTCCTCGGGCACCAGATCGCGCAGTTTGGGGTCGACCTTGAGCATCTTGATGAAGAGCTCCAGGCAGGATCTGAGCTTGTGCATGCTCATGGTATGGTCGTCATCGCACATGAGGGCCATGGCGCAGAGGTTGATGCCGTTGACCGAGGCCGCGCCGTTTAAGGAGCGGATGATCTTGCCGGCCAGCGCGTTGGAAGTCTCGCGCAGCCACTCCGGGCGGGTCAGCCCCTGCGGATCGATGTCCTTGCGCCACAGCGGCACGTTGTTGTCCAGAAACTCGGTGATGTCCACCGGCTGTCCGAAGGTCACATAGCCGCGTCCGTAGTAGCGCATGCGCTTGAAGATCCCCAAGAGCTGCCAGGCGCTTTCCTTTTTCTTGGCCACACCGCTTAACTCGCTCATGTAGGAGCGGATCTCCGAGACATGCTCATAACCCAAATAGGTGGGGACAAAGGTAATGGGGCGGCTGATGCCGCGCAGCTGCGCCTGCACCGCCATGGACACCATGCCGGTCTTAGGCGGCAGGGTGCGGCCGGTGCGGGAGCGGCCGCCCTCAATGAAGAACTCGGTGGCGTAACCGCGCTCAAAGAGCAGCGACAGATATTCGCTGAACAGGGCGATGTAGAAGTGATCGCCCTTCATCTTGCGCCTGATGAAATAGGAACCGCAACGGCGGATGAGGGGGCCTACCGGGAAGAAATTGAGGTTGTCGCCGGAGGCTATTTGCGGCAGCGGCAGACCTTCATGAAAAATCACAAAGGAGAGCAGCACATAGTCCATATGACTGCGGTGACAGGGAATGTAGATGATTTCATGGCCGCGCTGCACCAGATCCACCACCTTTTCGGCCCCCTTGATGGTCTGGCCGTGATAGATGCGCTTCCACACGCGGGTGATGATGCCGTTTAAAAACTTCAACAGCGGATAGCGGGGATCGGAGACCATGATCTCGAAAATCTGCCGTGCCTCCTTCTGCACCTCAGAGAGGGGTTTGTTTTTCTCCTCGGCTTCCTTCTGCGCTGCCGCCTGGGTGGCCGGGCGCCGCAGCAGTTCTTCAATGAGTCTCTCGCGGTTAGGCAGCGGCCGGCCCACCAGGGTACGGGCGTTCTTGATAAAGTGCAGTGAGACCAGGCGCCGCAGCAGTTCTGGTTTGAAATGATCGCCTAAGTCGCGCACCAGATCGGTGGTGAGCACCGGGTTTGAGACCATGACGCAGTTATCGCGGCCCTGGAAGGTCAGCTGCAGGAACTTGCGCCAGGAGGGGGTATGGTTGTCGGTACTGAAACCGTGCAGTTTCTGCCCCTCGTAGCCCGGGTTGCGCGACCACAGCGGGGTGAGGGGGATGATCTGAATGGGTACGGAGGTGGACGCGGAGATCTGAAACCACTGCGCGATGGCCTCATTGAGATTGCCCTCTTTGGAGTGCGAGCTGAACATACGCGGGGAGTCGAGGTAGGCGGTGCGTACCGCCCACTGCCCCTGCACATACAGTTTGGAGAAGGGGTTGGGCAGCCCCAGATGGTTGGTCAGACGCTCCAGGCACATCATATTGCCGATGGAGGAGGAAACCGTGACGTAGCAGATGGGCAGATTGGGGTCAAGCTTCATGTGCTTGAGCGGCTCATAGGGAATGGGCTCACAGGTAGTGGTAAATCTGAACGGCCAGTACAAAAGCCATCTTAAGATCTTGTTGAGCATCAGTCTCTCCTGCCGACCACCAGCTTGAAAGTACGCTTGATTCTTACCCCCAGATCCTACATCACAACCTAGGGCAGACCGCCAAAAAGAGATCAGTTTTTCAACCTGCGGCGCAGTTATGCAGCCGGGGGTACAGTTTGGCTGTGCGCGGACACGGACCGAAGGCGTGTCAAAAGCGCACTCAGACGGCTATAATGAGCCTGCCGCCTGTCAGGCGGGATTTTGAGAGGAGCGAGAGGTGACCGATTCAAAGCGCAGTGCCGGGGACTTAGGGCCGAGCTATCAGCAGTACCTGCTGCGCGCCAGCCGTATCTCGCTCATGGCGGTGCTGCTGTTCGTGGTGCTCAAGCTGGTATTGTGGCTGCTCAGTCAGTCCTCGGCCATCTTCGCCTCGCTGGCCGATTCCCTGTTTGACGCCCTCTCCTCGGGGATCAACCTGTTGGCCGTCAGATTCTCCCTGCAGCCGCCCGACCGCGAGCACCGCTTCGGGCATTTCAAGGCCCAGGCCTTAGCTGCCCTGCTGCAGTCAGGTTTCATCGGCGGTTCGGCGCTGCTGCTCATGGTGCACGGCATCGCCCGCACCAATACCCCGCAGCAGCTTGAGTACGTGCCGCAGACCATCGTCTTCACCGCGCTTATCACCGTACTTACCGTGCTTTTGGTGCTCTATCAGGGCCGCATGCTCAAACTCACCGGCAGTGATACCCTGCGCTCGGATAGGCTGCACTACCTCTCCGACGTGCTCTTAAATCTGGTGGTGCTGGCCTCCTTGGTGCTGGGGGCCTTAGGGTATGAGCGCGCCGACGGGGTGTGTACCATCCTTATTGCGCTGTGTATTTTAGGCGGGGCGCTCAAGATTGGTTATGACACCGCCCAGACCCTGTTAGACCGCAGTCTTGATGCCGGGGAGAACGCGGAGATTGCCGCCCTGCTTAAAAGACAGCCTAAGGTGTTGTCGGTGCATAATTTAAAGACCCGCCGCGCCGGCCCGCAGATTTTCATCCAGTCTCACCTCGTCATGGAAGGCAGTCTGCCGCTTAAGCTTGCGCACGGTGTTACAGAACAGGCCGAGCGTGCCCTGCGCGAGCGCTACCCCCATGCCGACATTTCCCTGCATATGGAACCTGACAGCGCCGAGTCCTATGCCGACACCGAAATCTACGCCGACACCGAGTCGGACTCCAAGAACCCGGCTGTGCCTGACCCAACTGTTGCATCATGAACCAAGACAATTCAAGGCCTTGCGCGGCAGCTGCGGCTCTGCCCGAGCGCAGCGCCCTCTGGCAGAAGTTAAGAGACGAGACGGCGCTGTGCTACGCCCGTGAGCCGCTTTTGAAGGAGTGCTGTTCGGTGGTGCTGGACAGCGGTTCCTTAGAGCAGGCGGTGGGCGCAATGATTGCCTTTCGCCTGCGCTCAAAGCTGCTCCCTCAAGAGGGCCTTAAAGCCCTGTGCGAGGAGGCCCTGGGCAGTGATCCCTCCCTCATTGAGTGTGCGCTGTGCGATCTGCAGGCGGTCTCCAGCCGCGATCCGGCCGTAGCCTCCTCACTGTTGCAGCCTTTTTTGTTCCTCAAGGGGCCGCTGGCGCTGGAGAGCTGGCGGGTGGCGCACTGGTTGTGGCAGCAGGGGCGCCGGGAAATGGCCTTGTTTTTGCAGAGCCTTATCTCCATGACGTTGGGGGTCGACATTCATCCGGCGGCCACCATCGGGCGGGGCATCATGCTTGATCACGCCACCGGCATCGTCATCGGCGAGACGGCCGTGGTGGGCGATCTGGTGTCCATCCTGCACAGCGTCACCTTAGGCGGTACCGGCAAGGAGCGCGGGGATCGTCACCCCAAGGTGGGGCGGGGTGTGATGATCGGCGCGGGGGCCAAGATCCTGGGCAATATCAGTGTGGGTGAATGCGCCAAAATCGGTGCCGGCTCCGTGGTGCTCAAGGATGTGCCGGCCCATGCCACGGTAGCCGGCGTGCCGGCCGTGGTGGTGGGGCGCAGTGCCGGGGACCTGCCCTCGCTGGAGATGGAGCAGAACCTGCTCGATGATGCCTGTCCTTTGCTGCTGCCACATCAAGGCACCATCGCCATGTTCTCTTAAGCCAAAAGACTGCGTGGTGCCTGGCGGTACTCAGGCCCGGCCTTAAACCACTGTTCACCCCTGCTATAATATCCGCACTTTTTCAGCGCTGTCCTAAGGTTTTCTTATGCGTATACATGATCTGCTCAGCCCCGGGGCCATCGCCCTGCAGGCTGCGGTGGTTGACAAAACCGACGCCATTGAACGCTTAGTCGAACTGCTCTCTGATTCCGGGAACCTCAGCGATCCGCTCAAATTCCGTCAGGCGGTGTTTGAGCGCGAGGACCAGGGTTCAACGGGTCTGGGACAGGGGGTGGCCATTCCCCATGCCCGCAGCGCGGCGGTCAGGGCTCCCGCCCTGGCAGCCATGGTGGTGAAAAACGGCGTGGAGTTTGACTCTCTGGACGGACAGCGGGTCTATCTGCTCTTTCTCATCGCCTCCCCCGATCAGGCCACCGACGCGCATATGGATGTGCTGGCGCGGCTCTCCAGTCTGCTGGTGGACGATGAGTTCAGACGCCGCCTGATGCACAGCCGCTCTCCCGAGGAATTTCTGCACCTCATAGACGAGGCAGAAACCAGGGAGCTTGATGAGGAGAGCGCCGATGCCGCACAGCCTGAGGCCCGGGAGGCTCCCGGGCGCTATGATGTGGTTGCGGTGACCGCCTGCCCGGCCGGCCTTTCTCATACCTATATGGCCGCCGAGGCTTTGGAGAACAAGGCCCGCGAGATGGGCGTGTCCATCAAGGTGGAGGCCGACGGTGCCGCCGGCAACCGCAACTGCCTGCTCCCCGATGATATCGCCGCTGCCCGCGGGGTGATCGTGGCGGCCGACCGCGCGGTGGAAATGGACCGTTTCATCGGCAAGCCGTTGGTGCGGGTCGGCGTGGTGGACGGCATTCAGCATCCCGATCTGCTCATCACCAAGGCCTTAGACAGCAAATGCCCCGTTTACAAGTCCGGGGAAAATTACGAGATTTCATCCTTATGGATGAGACTATACCGCCATCTTATGAGCGGTCTGACCTATATCATGCCGCTGGCGGCCACAGCCGGCATCCTGGCGGCCTTAGCCCGCTTTGAATGGCTGTCCACCACCCAGTTTGGTCTGTTTTTGGAGAGCATAGGCTATAGCCTGGGTACCTTGCTCTTTCCGGTGCTCAGCGCCTTCATCGCCTTCTCCATCGGGGGGCGAACCGCGTTGGTGGCAGGCTTCACCGGCGGGATCATGGCCGATATGGACAACGCAGGAGTGATCGGGGCGGTCATCAACGGCTTTGTGGGCGGCGGGGTGGCCTTCGCCCTTTCGCAGGCAGCCGCACGCTTTTTAAAGGGCCATGACGCCATGTTCGCGCTGTTGGTCTACCCTCTGGTGGGAGCTACGGCCACCACCATCATCGCGCAGCTGGTCACCAATCTGCCCTCAGCCTTGCTAAACGATCTCATCACGCAGTTGCTTAATAATGCCTCCACCCTGGTACTGGCGCTTATCGGTGCTGCACTGGGAGGCATGATGTCGGCTGATATGGGAGGACCTTTTAACAAGCTCTCCTACGCCTGTGGGGTGTTGCTGCTGGCCGACTGTCTGCCCGAGAGCGGTCCGGGAAGCATGGTTATGGCTGCGGTGATGGCAGGGGGTATGGTGCCGCCGCTGGCGGCCGGCGCGGCCGCGTTACTGGCACGGCGCTTTTTCTCCGATCACGAACGGGAAATCGCTCTTACCACCGTGGTCAAAGGACTGCTCTTTATTACTGAGGGCGTGTTGCCCTATCTGATCCTCTCGCCCTCGCGCATGCGCTTAGGCTGTGTGGCGGGCTCGGCAGTGGCCGGCGCTCTGGCCATGGCCTGCCGCTGCGGCGTGTGCGCTCCGCACGGCGGGGTATTCTTGGTGCCGCTGGCCGACAATGCACTGTATTATCTGCTCTCGCTGCTGGTGGGCACCGCAGCCGGTGTGCTGGCCTTTACCGGGTTGCGCTGGGAACTGCGCCGACGCGAGCGTCGCGCTGCCTTAAGGCTGAACAGCAAGGCAGGTCGCGGTTAGCCAACTCCGGAACAGTGACTGCAAATTCCTAACCCGTGTGTTGACAGATAGTTGACTCTGGGTTTGTTTGCACAGCGGAGTACTCAAGCAGCCGCATCAACCTCGTGATAGATTTCTGCTTCATTCTTAACCGCTTGTTCGGGGATGGGATTCTTGCAGCCTGTTTGGTAGTACTGTTTCCATGCTCCCTCAGCTCTGTGACTGTAGTTGACCATCACCCAGGGTTTACTGTGGGACCAGTAATCGATAGTGTTGACCAGAGCAGGATCTAACCGGACATGCGACTGTGGCTGGGGCATAAAAATTTTACTGGCACCGTAATAGCTGTAGCGCACGTAGACCTCGCGGACCACCGGACCGAACTCCCAGGCCTCAAACCTGTCAGGGACAATCAGTGGAGAGCCGGTCAGTTGGTAATTTTTCAGCTGAAGGAAGTAGAGGATCTTCTGCAACTCGAGATTGTTGACCGGGGAGTTATTCTCCTGGGAGTGATTGATGACAAATATAGCCAAGGTCAATGGGTTCATGGCAATTCCTCAGGAACATGCACGGTTCAACAATTATTAAACGGCATTTTTAGCAATTGTAGTTTGTGAAACAGGCTCTGTCACCTTTTAGAACGCAGTTTTTGGTGCCTCAGCAAGCAGGGCACAAAATGCAGTGATGGGGCGGAGTTGTGATTTTATGTAAGGTGTGTTGCAGCACGTCTATGATCTCCCTTTCAATATGGCCTGGTGGGGGATTGGACTGCCGAGACGGCATTGGCG
The DNA here is from genome assembly GCA_017469335.1 of Succinivibrio sp. GTDB lineage: Bacteria > Pseudomonadota > Gammaproteobacteria > Enterobacterales > Succinivibrionaceae > Succinivibrio. Next base: position 25,035 of record JAFUGP010000149.1, read on the forward strand.
GCTTGTGTGCTGGTAGTGCTGTTGTCGGAATTACCATGTGGGATCCTGACGTGCAGCAGATTGACCGGGAGACTACCTGTTGGGCAGCTTTGGTGAGAAGCTCATGCTGAGCGCTTGGTGTAGTTCTGGTATTGCAGACAGAGTGAGATCTGAAATCTTGAACTAAATTGCGGCCGCTTACCTCTATTGCAGCGAATGCCGCGAATAGAGATAGCGGCAAAAAACCGGATCAGTTTATGTCCTTGAGCTGATTGAGCACGCTGCCTAAGCGCTCCCGCCAGGTCTGCAGCACCTCGCGCAGGTGCTGGTTTTCCTGTTGCAGTTCCACCATGGTGCGGCGCAGAGTGGCAAGCTCATCGTCCTTGAGCGCGTTCTGCCTTTCGGCCACGAGCAGCCGTTCCGATACTCCGGAAGCCAGTTCAAAGAGCTCCTGCAGTCTCAGCAGCAGCTCCTGCTCCTTAGGGCTTAATTTGTCCTGATTGGCCGCCGTGAGGATCACAATATGTACCTGCTCAGATCTTCGTCTTCGACCACCTCGGAGAGGTGCTCGTCAACATAGGCAGCGTCGATGTTGAGGGTCAGCCCGGGGTTGTCGGGAGCCTTGAAGGAGATCTCCTCGACTATCTTCTCCATCAGGGTATGCAGACGCCTGGCTCCGATGTTCTCGGTTTTCTCGTTGACGCGGTAGGCATCCTCGGCGATGCGGTCCACGGCGGAGCGATCAAAGGTGACCGTGACGCCCTCGGTTCCCAGGAGCAGTTCGTACTGCTTGGTCAGGGAATTGTGCGGCTCAGTGAGGATGCGCTTGAAGTCTTCCACCGACAGAGGTTTGAGCTCCACCCGGATGGGCAGACGGCCCTGCAGCTCGGGGATGAGATCGGAGGGGCGGGACATCTGAAAAGCCCCGGAGGCGATGAACAGAATATGGTCGGTACGGACCATGCCGTACTTGGTGCTCACCGTGCTGCCTTCAATGAGGGGGAGCAGATCGCGCTGCACGCCCTGGCGGGATACCTCGCCGGCACTGGCCTCATGCTGCTGGCAGATTTTGTCGATTTCGTCGATGAACACGATGCCGTTGTTCTCGGCCAAGGCCACGGCTTCTTCCTTGAGCTCGTCGGGTTTGGCCAGTTTGCCGGCCTCTTCCTCGACTAACTGCTTGAAGGCGTCCTTGATCTTCATCTTGCGTTTGGTCTGCTTGGACTGGTTGACGGCGTTGAACAGGTTCTGCAGCTGATTGGAGACCTCGTCGAAGGCCGAGCCGCCGCCGATGATGTTCAGGGAGCTGCTGCGTTCGGCCACATGGATCTCTATCTCGCGCTCGTCCAGCTCGTGCTCGCGCAGCTTCTTGCGCATCAGCTGCCGGGCCTGATTCTGCAGTTTTTCCTCATCCGTGGCCCCCGGGGTACTCACCAGTACGTCGAGAATGCGCTCCTCGGCCGCGTCCTCGGCCTTGGTCTTGTTGTGGCGGAAAGCCTCCTCACGCACCAGCTTCATGGCCACGTCGGCCAGCTCGCGGATCATGGACTCCACGTCCTTGCCCACGTAGCCCACCTCGGTGTATTTGGTGGCCTCGACCTTGATGAAGGGCGCCCGGGCCAGCTTGGCCAGTCTGCGGGCGATTTCGGTTTTGCCCACGCCGGTAGGTCCGATCATGAGGATGTTCTTGGGCACTATTTCGGCGCGCTGCTCAGGCGGCAGCTGCATGCGCCGCCAGCGGTTGCGCAGGGCGATGGCGACGGCTTTCTTGGCCTCGTCCTGGCCGATGATGTAATCGTCAAGCGCGTTGACAATCTCGCGCGGGGTAAGTTCGGTAGTCATAATTTCAGATCAGTACTCCAGCTTTTCAATGGTCTGGAACGAGTCGGTGAAAACGCAGATTTCACTGGCGATGGTCAGGGCCTTGCGCACGATCTCCTCGGCACCCAACTCGGTGTTGTGCACCAGGGCGCGGGCGGCGGCTAAGGCATAGTTGCCCCCCGAGCCCGTGGCCAGAATGTCATCGTCCATGCGCACCACGTCCCCGGTGCCGGTAATGATGAAGGACGCGCTCTGATCGGCCACGATGAGCATGGCCTCTAACTTGCGCAACGCCCGGTCACTGCGCCAGAGCTTGGCCAGCGCGATGCAGGAGCGCTCCAGCATGCCCTGATGCTCTTCAAGCTTCTTTTCAAAGAGATCGAGCAGCGTAAAAGCGTCGGCGGTGGAGCCGGCGAAGCCGGCGAGCACCTTGCCGTGAAAGACCCGGCGTACCTTGACGGCGTTGGCCTTCAAGACGGTGCTCTGCCCCATGGTGACCTGTCCGTCACCGCCCATGGCCACGACATTGCCGCGGCGTACAGAAACTATAGTGGTCATAAATTAAGCGGCATCATGCCGCGCTCCTGTTTTAAAAGCCCGGAGAGGGGGGACCGCTCCGGGCTGCTGAAAGCTAAAAGTCCTCTAGGAGACATTCATAGACCAGTGACTTGCCGTCAACCAACAGCTCCTCATCGAGCTTCTTGAACAGCTCGCGGGCCTGGGTACGCTCCTTGAAGGGGCCTAACTGCAGCGCGTACATCTCACCGCGGGAGACCACGGCCGAAGACACCCCCAACAGTGCCAGTTTGGCCTTCTGTGCCTCGGCCTGGCTGCTGGTGGCGTAGGCATCGCAGTACAGCACTACCTGGGGTTTGCCCTGGGTTACGGCGGTACGCTTGCTGCGCAGCGTCTCCGAGCGGTGCTCCACCCCGGTCTGACGGGCGTGGACGGCAGGCGGCGGCAGTGCCGCACCCTCATGCTGGTAATCGTAAAGCTGCTGCGTGGGCACGCGCGCCGTCTTGCCGCGCGCTCCGGCAGGAGGCATCTCACGCTGCTGCCCGGGCTCTGTAAGCTCCTGGGAGTGATTTAAGGAGGCTTCATAATCGGCCCACTGTGCCTCCTTGTAGGAACTTATCTTGTAAAACAGCATGGCCAGCACCACCAGACCTATCACGACCGCCGAGCCTGCCAGGACGAGGCGGGATCTGCGGGCCGGATCATTCAAGGCCTGTTTGAACTGTTCAAGGTTGTCACTCATGTTCTAAATCTCCGTATTCTGCCGCAGGCTACAGTCAAAGCCGCTTTGGGCACCTGGCATTATTATAACCGCCCTCAGATCGGTTGACACCTTTTTAGCTCAGGCAGCCACCGCGGCAGCTTGAGGCCACTACATCATTTCCATGACCTTGATGCCCAGCAGATCCAACCCCCGCCTGAGCACCGCCGAGGTCAGCTCGCACAGCTTAAGGCGGCTTTGCTGTACCGAAAGCGGTACGCCTTCCTTGATCACCGGGCAGCTCTCGTAAAAGCTCATGAACACCTCGGAGAGCTCGTAGAGGTAGGTGCACAGCAAATGAGGCTGGCACTTGCTGCCCACCGCCGTCACGGTGGCGGGGAAGGAGAGCAGTTTGGCCGCGAGCTCCTCTTCGGCCTTGTCAGTCAGTGTGATGGCCCCGGGGGTGGTGGCGGCCTTGCGGAAGATGGAGCGGATGCGGCTGTAGGCATACTGCAGATAGGGGGCGGTGTTGCCCTCAAAAGAGAGCATCAGATCCCAGTCAAACACGTAATCGGTGTTGCGGTTTTTGGAGAGATCGGCGTATTTGACGGCGCCGATGGCGATGTTGTGCACCACCTCCTGACGCTGCGCACCCTCAAAATTGCTGCCGCGCTCTGAGAGCAGCCTGCTCACGCGCTCCTCGGCCTCGTCAAGCAGATCGCGCAGCTTGACGGTGCCGCCGCTGCGGGTCTTGAAGGGACGGCCGTCCTTGCCTAACATCATGCCGAAGGGGCAGTGCTCCAGCACCACGTCCTCCGGGGCGTAACCTGCCTTGCGGGCGATTTCCCAGACCGTCAGCAGATGCTGATGCTGTCTGGAGTCCACCACGTAGATGATGCGTTGGGCCTTTAGTTTGTCCACGCGGTATTTGATGCAGGCGATGTCGGTGGTGGTATACAGATATCCGCCGTCCTGCTTGCGCACGATATTGCCCAGCACCTGACCTTCCTTGTTCTTAAACTGCGGCAGGTACACCACGATGGCGCCGTGATCTTCCACGGCAATGCCGCGCTCGATGAGATCCTCGACAATCCCGGGCAGCATCTCGTTGTAGAGACTCTCGCCCATGATGTCGCCCTCGCTTAAGGTCACATCGAGCCTGTGGTAGAGGGCCTGGTTCTGCGTCATGGTGAGGTTGACGAGTTTGCGCCACATACCAAGGCAGTACTCATCCCCGCCCTGCAGCTGCACCACGTAGCGGCGGGCGCGCACGGCGAAATCCTCATCGTTGTCGTAGCGCTCCTTGGCCTGCCGGTAGAAGGCTTCAAAATCGCTTAGGTCCATGCCCTGGCCGCTGCTGTTTTCCACTTCCTCCAGGTAGGCGATGAGCATGCCGAACTGGGTGCCCCAGTCGCCGATGTGGTTGGCGCGGATCACCTGATGTCCGAGAAATTCCAGTACTCTTACCAGCGCATCGCCGATGACCGTGGAGCGCAGGTGGTGAACCGCCATCTCCTTGGCCACGTTAGGCGCCGAATAGTCCACCACCGTGATTTTGGGCGCGGCGCACAACTCCACACCCAAACGCGGATCATCGCACATGCGCTCTAGAGCCCTGACGGTGTAGTCATGGTCCAAAAAGAAGTTGAGAAACCCGGGCCCGGCGATTTCAATGCGCTCGATACCCTCCAATCCTGCCAGTTTGGCGCACAGATCCTCCGCCACCTGACGGGGATTGCGGTGCAGGGCCTTGGAGAGCGGCATGGCGATGCTGCAGCTCAGATCGCCGCGGGAGCGGTCCTTGTTGATATCCACCTTTAAAGCGCTGATAAGCCCCGGGCTTACCTCGTGGGCGGTGTCAATTTCCCGGACGGCCTTTTTGAGCAGTTCGGCAATTTTATCTTTCATGGTTTACTCCGCGGCATGGGGGTTGGGTACCACCTGACAGGGCCCGCAACCGGGGCTTGGGCAGGTGCGGGCTATGATAGCACAAAGCAGGTGCCTCCCCGGGGCGGAGATCCCCTCAGCAGTTCTCCTGGGGGTCTACTTCCAGGGCAAAGCGCACGCTGCTGCGGGTACCCTGCCTAAGGCAGCTCTCCTGTGCGGCTGCAAGCAGTTCGTCCAGCTCAGTGCGCGCCGGCGCGCTCAACAGCAGATGATAATGATAGCGGTTTTGCCTCTTTTCCATCTTGTCAGGCAGGGTGGGACCGATGTAGAGCCTGTGGTTTGATGCAAACCGCGCATACAGCCCCGCGCGCAGCTCTCTTAGGGCCAAAAAGGCGTCCTCGCGCCTTGGGGCGTTGCACAGCACATAGGCCTGACAGGAGTAGGGCGGCAGATTCAGGCGTAGGCGGGCACGAAGCAGGGTCTCTGCCACCTGCGGGTAGCCGGCCTTAGGATTGAGCAGCTGCTGCAGCAGGGGATGCTCGGGGTGATGGGACTGCAACAGCACCGTGCCGGGACGTGAGGCGCGGCCGGCGCGGCCTGCCACCTGGGTGATGAGTTGCGCGCAGCTCTCCTGGGCGCGGAAATCATCGGAGATGAGACTGCCGTCCACATCCAGGATCCCCACTAAGGTGACTCCCGGAAAATCGTGACCCTTGGCCAGCATCTGGGTACCGAGCAGGATAAGGCTCCTGCCCTGCCGCACGCTTTTTAAGCTCTCCTCCAAGTCCCGGCGGTCTTTGACCGTGTCACGGTCAATGCGCACCACTCCCGCGTCGGGATAGCGCAGCCTGACAAATCGTTCCACCTGTTCGGTACCGAAGCCTGACTCCAAAAGCTGTAATGAGCCGCAGCCGGGGCAGCGCGCCGGCAGGGGACGGCGGTATTCGCAGATGTGGCACTTGAGCAGACCCTCGGCGCGGTGTACGGTCAGGGGATTGTCGCAGTTGGGGCAGCTTAAAATCTGCGCGCAGCCATGGCATATCAGGTGCCGGGCATAACCGCGGCGGTTTAAGAACAGCACCACCTGGTTGCCCTGCGCCGTCTCCTCGCCGATACGCCGCTCCAGACTCTGCCCGATGCCGCAGTAAAGACCGTCGGTGAACGGTTCCTGCTTAAGATCGATGAGCTCGGCCCCGGGCAGGGAGGCGCCGGTGGCACGTTTGGGCAGCTCAAGGGGTGTGTAAAGACCCTGCTTTACCCGGTAGAGCGATTCCAGAGCCGGTGTGGCCGAGCCCAGCACCACCGGGCAGTTGCAGTAGCGCGCCCGCCACAGACACATCTCACGGGCGTGGTAGCGCAGTCCGTCACCCTGCTTGAAGGAGCTGTCATGTTCCTCGTCGATGACGATGAGTCCGAGATTGGGCAGGGGCGTGAACAGCGCCGAACGGGTACCTATCAAAATGCCGGCGCGCCCGCTTTGCATGTCCAGATAGGCATCCAGACGCTCGCGGTCGCTCAAGGCCGAATGCAGCGAGGCGATGGGGACATTGAAGCGCCGGTAGAAACGCTCAAAGGTCTGCGGGGTGAGGGCAATTTCCGGTACCAGCACCAGGGCGCAGAGGCCGCGCCGCAAGGTCTCCTCGATGATGCGCAGATACACCTCGGTTTTGCCCGAGCCGGTCACCCCCTGCAGCAAAAAGCAGCCATAGCCGTTACAGGCAGTCACGCTGCGCACCGCCTGGCTCTGCCAGAGATTAAGCTCGGGCCCGCTCTCCCTGGTCAGAGGACCGGTCAGGCTCTGCCAGGGCACGCCGTCCCGGTGCAGGTCAAGCTTGCGCACCAGCCCCTTTTTGAGCAGGGCGTTTTCACTTGCGGCGCTGATGCCCCGCTCGCGCAGCTCAAGCCTCCTTACCGCTCCCCGGGCCAAAATAGCGAGGATTTGGAGCTGCTCTTGGGATTTGATGGCGCTTATTTTTTTGGGATCCTGCACGGGGGTGAGCTCCAACCCCGGGATCTGGGCGTAAGAGGCGGCCTTGCCCTCGCGCAGCAGCGCCGGCAGCGCGGTGTAGTAGCACTGCCCTAAGGCATAATGATAGTAGTCTGAGGCACAGCTAAGCAGGTGTTGCAGATCGGGACCGAACAGCGGCTGCGGATCCAGGATCTGCGCGGTTTTGAGTTTGGCCCCCGCAGGCGGAGGTCCCAGGCCCGTTACCACCGCCACTTCGCGGGAGCCGGCAAAATCCACCAGCACCCGGCGGCCTGTGAGGTCCGGCCGGGCCGGCAGATCGGGCAGGTAGGAATAGAGACGGGGCAGAGGCCGGTTGACGGCCACTGTCACGCAGGTTGGGGCGCTCTCGCTCATGCCTGGCCTTCGGGGAGCTGGGGGAGATCTTCAAAAAAACTTGCACAAAGGGTGCAATTGACCTATCATACTACAACTTTTTTTCAGCCAGAGTGCATGGTGTCCGGCGCTTGGTGCGGCCGGAAGTGCGATGCACACAGAGGTAATCATCATGAGAGAAAACATTCATCCTGAGTACAAGGAAGTAAATGTGCGCTGCTCCTGCGGCAACACCTTTACCGTCCGCTCCACGGCCGGTCACGATCTGACCTTGGACGTGTGCTCCAAGTGCCACCCCTTCTTTACCGGCAAGCAGAAGATTGTCGATACCGGTGGGCGCGTTGAGGCCTTCAAGAAGCGCTTCGGCGCCTTCAGCGGGTTGGGCACTGACGTAACCACCACCAAGCGCGCCTAAGAGCGTCTGTCTGGAACAAGAGGCCGACGGTTTACTCCGCCGGCTTTTTTGTTGCCCGTCACCTGCCTGCCCGGCTCTCCTAAGCTTAAGAGCACTGCCTTTGGTCACTGCGTGCTAACCCTGAAAATGTGCTGTAACTAACGCAAAAATCCGCCTGAGGCCATTAACATAAATATTCGTCTGCAAGGAGCTGCACCCGCTGCGGAGCAGATCCTGCTCAGGCCTTTGTTCGCAGCAGACCCCTCTCACCTTTATGCTGATGCTGACGGTGCGGGGATGCTGCTCTCAGAGCGTTCGGTGTCTGCTGCAGCAGTGCGGCCTGACGCGTGACCTGAAAAAACATCATATCGATACATAACAAACTAAGAGGTGTAAGTTGGATCCCAAGAAGTTGCATGAACGGGCACTTGCTTATCATGAGAAGCCGGTGCCGGGTAAAATCAAGGTCGTGATCACCAAGCCGGCCGAGACCGCCGATGATCTTACCTTGGCCTACAGCCCGGGCGTGGCTGAGCCGGTCAAGGAAATCGCCGAGAATCCGGAGTATGCCTATCACTGCACCGGCAAGGGCAACAGCGTTGCCATCATCTCCAACGGTACCGCCATTTTGGGCCTGGGCAATTTGGGGCCTTTGGCCTCCAAGCCGGTGATGGAAGGCAAGGCGCTGCTGTTCAACCGCTTTGCCGGTATCAACGCCATCGATATCGAGGTGGACAACAAGTCCGTGGCCGATTTCATCACCACGGTGGAGAGCATCGCCGAGACCTTCGGCGGCATCAATCTGGAGGATATCAAGGCTCCGGAGTGCTTTGAGATCGAGCGTGAGCTGATCAAACGCTGCAAAATCCCGATTTTCCATGATGACCAGCACGGTACGGCCATCGTGACCACCGCCGGCATCTTAAACGCGGTGGAGCTGCAGGGCAAGAAGATCTCCGAGTGCAAGGTAGTGTGCGTGGGTGCCGGCGCGGCCGGTATTGCCTGCTCGCAGTTCCTCATCGAGTGCGGTGCCCGCAAGGAGAACTTCTTCATGGTGGACCGTCACGGCGTGATCAGATCCGACCGTCCTCAGTACAACAACGGCGAAAAACCGCGCTTTATCAATGACTCAGGTCCCAAGACCCTCTCCGAGGCGATCAAGGGCGCGGATGTGCTCTTGGGCGTGTCCGGGCCGGGACTCATTTCCGAGGACGACGTCAAGGCCATGGCGCCTAAGGCGGTGATTTTCGCCTGCTCCAACCCGGATCCGGAGGTAGATCCGGCGGTGGTGCACAAACTGCGTCCGGATATCATCATGGGCACGGGTCGTTCTGACTATCCCAACCAGATTAACAATGTGCTGTGCTTCCCGTTCCTGTTCCGCGGTGCTCTGGATGTCAGGGCCACGGCCATTAACCTGCCCATGCAGCAGGCGGCCATGAACGCATTGCGCGAGCTGGCCAAGGAGCCGGTGCCCTCCGAGGTGGTCAAAGCCTCCGGGGTGGATAAGCTTGAGTACGGACCTGAGTATCTTATTCCCAAGCCGATGGATCCCAGGCTGCTCAAGAAGCTCGCCCGCGCGGTGGCCGAGGCCGCCGTCAAGAGCGGAGTGGCGCAGATCCCGCTGCCGGAAGGCTATATGAGCTGATAAGCGCACTTAGGTGCAACAAAAAGGGTGGTAGCAGTATGCCGCCCTTTTTTATTGCCGAACGTTCGGAGTGTTCAGCCGCCCGTCCCGCCGCCTGGCTAAGGTGCTGAGGACACTTTGGTGAAAATCTCGCTGAAACGGGCAATGCGGGCCTCTTTTTTCTGCAGTTCTTCGGCAAAATTATCGTAGATGATGTTAAGCGACGCCTTGTCCGGCACCCCCGGCGGGGGCGGCACATCGTCGCGCACGCTGCGCCGGTACAGTTGGGAGGCGAGCAGCTCCTGCGCGCGGCGGGAGGTCACATAGTCGATGAACTGCCGGGCCTGTTCGCGGTGCCGGGCCCCTCGCACCAGATAGACCCCGTCGGCCCGGGAGATGACTCCCTCACTCATATAGACGACCCTGATCTCAGGATCTGCGGCGGCGTATTTGAGACCGCCCTCCTCGTGGGTCAGCCCCACGGCGAAATCGCCGTCGGCCACTCCGCGGAACACCTCGGAGGAGCTGGCCAACAGCCGGCCGTCGAGGTTGCGGCAAAAGGCCTCCACATACTCCCAGCCCCGCTCCGGATCGCCATTGCCCATGGCGTAGAGCATGTTCAAAAGCTGTTCATAGGCCGAGGAGGCCCGGGCGGGATCGGCCATGGCGATCCGCCCCTTGAGCTCTGGTTTTAACAGATCGGCATAGCCTCTTATCTCCACGCCCTCTGAGACTTCATCGTTGACCATGAGCACCGAGGGCAGCTCCGAAAAGGCGGTGACGATGCTGTCGGGATGTTTAAACGGTGTCTGGAAACGGGCCTCGTTGGGGCTGTCATAAACCTCAAAAAGTTCCTGCTGCGGCAGCACCGTGGCCAGCGAGCCGGTCCACAGCACATCGGCTTCATTGAGTTCGCGCTCCTGCCTGAGGCGGCGCAACAGCTCTCCGGTGCCGAATACGTAGAGTTTTACCTCCACGCCGCACTCCTGCTCAAAAGCCTCCACCAGCGGCGCGGTCAGCGAGGGCGGGGCGGGGGTGTAAACCACCACCTGCTCTGCGCCGTGTGCGCAGAACGTACCCACAAAGAGGGCCAGCACCGCCATGGCGGAGCGTATTGACTGCATCCCAGACATGAAGCCTCCTCAGGCTACTTCACCCGCTCTCAGCGGGCTCCTCTGCTTACATGCTAGCAATTTGCCGCTCCCAGAAACGATACGTTCCTCGCCATTTGGCGTATTTTGGGGTTATGATGGTTTTGAACAGGCGCCACAACGGTCTGCGCTGCAACAGACTGTCCTGTGTACCTTGCTGCGTTTGCCCACTCCGGAAGAGGTCTTTTCATGCGTACTCTGATGACTGCCATCACTCTTTGTGGCCTGGCACTGACCTGCGCGGCAGAGGACGGCCCGGCAGTGCAGGGCCAGACGGAGGTCTTTTTTTCCAGCATCAGCGATCCGCAGGCCAACCTGCTCTACCGCGAACTGCGCAACAAGGCCGCACAGCTGGGGATGACCCTCGCCTTAGTTGACGGCAGTGCCAAAGCTGACGGCCTGGCGGCTCTGTGCACCGATCCGGCCCAAAAAGGGCAGCCGCTCTTGGTCTATACCACTGATCCTCAAAGCGCCCAGGATGCTGCCCGGCAGTGCGGTGAGGGCGGCCGTCCTCTGATTTTCGTGGGGCGCGAGCCCGGAGGCGAGCTCTTCGCCCGCTACTCACACACCTGGTTTGTCGGTCCCGACCGACGCGAGGCCGGCGCCATGCAGGCACAGCTGCTTAGCCGTTACATCTCCACTGCCCCAAACTGGGACCGCAACGGCAACGGTACCTTGGACTATGTGCTGCTGACCGGCGAAATTGCCGATCCTGAAACCCAGATCCGCACCAAAAGCTTCAAGGCCAGTTTACGCAAGGCTCAGGTCAAGGCCCTTGAAGTGGGCTCCTATGGCTGTGACTGGGGGCGGGATCAGGCGGAGATGACCGTCTTAAGGCTCATGAAATCCACGCAGGGAGAGCAGGTTGAGGCCATAGTCTGCAACAGCGATACCATGGCCGCCGGAGCGGCCGATGCCTTAAGCGCTTTGGGCTACAACGCTCCGGGCGGGCGTTATGTGGCGGTGGTGGGCATAGACGGTATCGCCGCGGCTCAAAAGCGCATTAAACAAGGTGTCATGTATGGTACCGTCCGTCACGACGCGGGCAGTTATGCCGAGGTGGCGCTGCGTCTGGCCCGTCAGCTTGCGGCAGGTGAAAAACCATCGCTTGAGGAGCTTGGCTATACTCCTGGGCGCGATCGCGATATCCGCATCCCCTATCTGCTCAGCACCGCGCCGTAGACTGACGTTCCGCAGTGTCTGACTGCAAGGGCAAGCTAGGGTGTCAGCAGTGAGGTGGTGTCGGGATCTTCCGGGTAAAGCGGCCTGGGAGCGGCGGTATTTTCTTCCCCCTGTAGGTCTTCACTCTCCACGGGACCTAAGAGGTTCGTCAACAGCGTACGCTGACTCTCGTAGGTCAGACTGCGATTTAAGCAGGCGCGCGGCTCGGCGCACAGCAGCGACCGGCCCGGGTCGTACAGCTGCACTCCCTCTAAGGCGGCACTTTCGGTCAGCTGCTCCTCCAGCCGAATAACCCGCGCGAGATTCTCGGTGACAAACCAGCCAAGCTGTGAACGCAGCAGCTCCTGGGTCTCGGCGTCCAGGGAGTTTAAGAAGGCAGCATTGACCACTACATAGTCGGGCACCAGCAGGTGGTTGCTGAGGCTTAAGTGCGGGGCAAGCTCATAAAATGCCTGGGAAAAATACTGCTCAAGGGGCAGTGTGGCGCCATCTAATTGCAGCTTTTTCAAGGCCTCGGCGGCAGTGACACCGTAAGGGGCAGCTCCCTGCTGCCGCATCAGTGCTGCCAGGGGCTCAAAACTGCCGGTGCCTAGCCGGAGCCCCGCGAGATCTGCACTGCTGCGCAGTGGGGTATTGACGGTACACAGAACCTCGGCGCCGGAGTAGAGCGCTGCCAGCACTTCAATGCCCAGACCGCCGGTGGATTGGTAGAGCTCACCTGTCAGCGCCGGATCCGCCAGGATCTGCAGCTGCTGTTGCGGTGATTTGAATACGCAGGGCAGATTGAAGACGGAAAAGTCAGGATTCCAGTTCTCCAGCAGCTGACCGTTGACTACCGCCAGCTCCAACGAGCCGTTTTGTACCATGTTGAGCAGTTCCATCTCGGAACCTAACAGATCGGCGGTAAAAATCTCGACACTGCAGCTGCCCTGACTGTGTGCGTTCAGACGGGCGGCGAGCTCTTCTGCCAGCTCAAGACGCAGCTGTGGCAGAGAATCTCCCAGCGCCAGTTTCCACAGCATTTCGCCGGCTGCGGCTGTACTCCAGCCCATCGGCTGAAGCGCCAGCACCAAAAACAGTATGGCCAGGCTTTTCAGAGCTGCTTTACCCATCTGTGTGCTCACTTAGATCTCACGCGTGGCGCAGCAAACGCTGAACGCATTGTTCTTAAACACCGTCCTGACTTTGCCAAAACTCTGTTGCAACGCGCGCTCGTAGTTTAAAAAGACATTGCCCACCACGCAGATCATCCCGCCCGGCTTGAGGTGCTGCGCAGCGGCAGACAGCATGCGCAAGGTGGGAGCGCTCTGGCGGCTTACCCCCTGATGAAAAGGCGGGTTGACCGCGATGAGCGCATACTGCGGCATATCATCCAACATATCGGCAGCGCACAAGGAGATCTCAAGGCCGTTGAGCGCCGCGTTGCGCTGGGTCAGCGCTAAGGCCGCGGCGCTCGCGTCACTGCAGGTAACCTGCCACCCCTGAGAGGACAGTGCCAGCCCCAGCACGCCGCAGCCGCAGCCTAAGTCCAAAGCCGTACCGCCGGGCGGCAGGGTCATGAGATAGTCCAAAAGGTGAGAGGTTCCCTCATCCAGGCGCCCGGCCGAGAATACCGTCGCACTCTGCTCTAATGTCAGGCTGCGCTGCCCGATGTGACAGGTTACGGCAGGCACCGCGGCCGGTACGGGCAAGGGGGCTGACACAGTGGACTCAAAGAGAGTGCACTTGCGCGCCGTATCGGCCTTGCAGGAGGGATTGCTACCTAAAAGCGCAGCGGCGCTGCGCCCGCCCTGGCGGTTTTCGCCGGCGATAAGTACTGTTGCCTGTGCTCTCAGAAGGGGAGCAAAGGAGTGCAGCAGCACTTCGGTGTACTGTTTGCTTTTGCACAGCTGCACCACCATAAGATCAAATTCCCTGCCTTGAGCCTGCTCCAATGCCCGGGCACAGTCGCCAAAGCACAGGGTGAATACTCCCTCCTGCACGCACTGCCGGAGGCTGTGGTCCAGAGTATGACCCAAAGCGGCGGCCATCCGGGCGGCGGTGGGGTAGTGATCGCAGTGTACGAACACCTCACGGGCCGTACGCAGCGTACCGAGTACGGCGGCATCCAGCAGCTCACCGCACAGCAGCACGCGCTGGTCCTTAAAACGGGTAGCATTGCGCTCTAGGAGCGCAGTTAAGGGAAAATCAGGCATAGTTCGGCTCTTGGGATGATGCAGATGTGATATTGCCGGGGCGTCTGGCCTTTAGCACGGCGGCCAGATGGTAGTAAAGCTCAGGTGGCAGCTGCTCCGGGCGCAGCGCGGGATCCACGCCGGAGAGCTCCAGCTGCGCGGGGGTAAAAAAGGCCTTTAAGGCATTGCGCAGGGTCTTGCGCCGGGCGCTGAAGGCTGCCTGGGTGAGATCGGACAGCTCAGTGGCGCAACTGCGTTCCTGCTCGCTTAAGGGGCGCGGTACCAGACGTACCACCGCCGAGGTAACCTTCGGGCGGGGATAAAAACACTCCGGGGGTACTTCAAAGAGCAGCGTGGCTTGCGCGTAGAAACCTACGGTGATGGTAAGCCTGCCGTAGTCGCCGCCGCCTGGGGCGGCGCACAGCCGCTGCACCACCTCTTTTTGCAGCATAAAGTGCAGATCCCTTATGCCGCGTTGCGGCAGCAGATGAAAGAGCAGGGGGGATGTGATGTTATAAGGCAGATTGCCGAAGACGCGCAAATTGCTCCCGAAAGCGCTGAAGTCGACTTTAAGTGCATCATCTTCCACCACGGTAAGCCCCTGCAGGGCGGGATTGCTGCGCAACAAGGCGGCCAGATCGCGGTCAAGCTCGATGGCCCGCAACGCTCCGGCCTTTTTGAGCACCGGCTCGGTCAGTGCGGCGTGACCGGGACCGATTTCGACGAGATTATCCCCAACCTCAGGGGCGAGAGCTTCCACAATGCGGGCGATGATCCCGCGGTCTGTCAGAAAATTCTGCCCGAAGCGGCGTCGGGCCCGAAACGGTGCGGGGGCAGTCAAACCTGTGCCTCCGCCGTGCAGTGCGCCTGCCGGATAGCCAGCTCTACCGCCTCTGACAGTGAACGCGGATCGGCCCGGTAGGTCCCCGCCAGATCCATGGCCGTACCATGATCGACGCTGGTGCGGATAAAGGGCAGGCCCAAGGTGGTGTTATAGCCGTGATCAAAACCCACATACTTGAGCACCGGCAGTCCCTGATCGTGGTACATGGTCAGAAACACCGCGGCGCTTTCAAGCAGTTGTGGTCTGAACATGGTATCGGCCGGGTAAGGACCTCGGATATCGATGCCGCTCTGACGCAGCTTGTCAAAAGTAGGGATGATGATGTCACGCTCCTCTGTGCCTAAGTGTCCGTCCTCGCCGGCGTGAGGGTTGAGGCCGGCGGCCGCGATCAGAGGATGTTTAAGCCCAAAACGGCGTTGCAGATCCCGGTGCAGGATGGTGACTACCTCGGTGAGCAGCTGCGGGGTGATGGCATCCGCCACCTGACGCAGCGGCAGGTGAGTGGTGGCCAAGGCCACTTTGAGCTCACGGCAGCCTAACATCATCACCACGCGGTTTACGCCGCATTTTTGCTGCAGATATTCGGTGTGACCGGTGAAAGGCACACCATACTCTGCGATGACGCCTTTGCTCACCGGGGCCGTCACCACGCCGTCGAACTCCCCACTGAGACAGCGCCGGCAGGCTTCATTCAGCATTGAGAGTACATAAGGGGCATTGGCGGGGTTGTAGCGGCCGGGAATGACTTTTGCGGCCAGCGGGAGGTCAATGACCTCAATGCGGCCGCTGTTAAAGGGGGGATCAGGCCGCGCGAGCGGATCGTAGGGCACGAATTTAAGGGAGTCATACGCAGGTGGCAGACGCTCCCTGAGCAGTTCAAGGGAGCCCACCACGACCAATCGCGCGGCGTAATCACGCTGCGCGAGCGCGTACATCAGCTCAGGACCTACCCCCGCAGGCTCGCCCGAACTGACCAGCAGGGCCGGTATCATAGGTCCTGCTGGGGGTTGTTCGTCATCACCCCGGCGTTGAGGAGCGCAGGATCGATAATATGCACGTAGGAGCTTTCACGCAGCTCCTTCTCCCACAGCTGCTGCTGCTCGTCATACTCGCGCTGATAGATGAGGGTGCGGGCCTTGTCGCGGTAGGCGGTGTCGGAGTCGCGGTCTATCTTGACGTCCTTGAGCAGGATAATGTGCCACCCGAAAGCCGAACGCACCGGCTCGGAGATCTGCCCGGGGCGCAGCGACACCATCATGGCCGAAAAAGCCGGATCATAGCGCTCGGCCGGAGCATAGCCCAGATCGCCGCCCTGCGTGGCAGAGCCCGGATCCTGCGAGTAGGCGCGGGCTGCCTTGGCAAAGGTGGTACGCCCCTGCATGATGTCGTCACGCAGCGAGGAGAGCTGAGCACGGGCCGCCTCATCGGAGAAAATGATGGACGGTTTGATGAGGATGTGAGCCGCATCGTAGGTCTTGATCGGTGAGACCGCATCGGTGCTGATGTCATGAACTTTCAGAAAATGCAGGCCCATGGGCGAGCGGATGGGGCCCACCACATCACCGGGGTGAGCTTTGAGCAGGGCCGGCACGAAGGGCAGCGGAACCCGGCTCTCCGGCATATAGCCCAAATCACCGGCCTGGGAGGCATCGGCGCCGCGGGAATAGCGCGCGGCCAGATCGCCGAAGTCGGCGCCTTTGGCGAGCTGCGCGCGGATGCTGCGCGCGGTGGCCTGGGCGTTTAAGTACTCCGACTCGGTGGGATTGGAGGACAGCGGTACGATTAGCTGGCTTAAATGGTATTGAGGTTCAATACTGCCCTGGGTTTTGAGGGAGCGCGCCAGCGAGTCCACTTCTGATTCGGAGATGTTGATGCGTCCGCGGATGCGCGACTGCTGCAGTTCATTGGAGAGAAACTCGGCTTTGAAGGCCTCGCGCTGTTCGGCCACGCTCAGGTGCGAGCCGTAGGAATTGAGGATCTGCTCGGGGGTGGTATGGTTGTGCAGCGCCAGATCTCTTAAGGCCTGGTCCAACTGTGTGTCGGTTAGATCCAAACCCTGCAGTTTCGCCAGCTGCGAGAGCAGACTGCGGGTGATCAGTCCTTCCATGGCCGCCTTGCGCGCGGTGAGCTCATCCACGGCGTGGCCCTGGGCGCGCAGATTGCTCTGCACCCGCGCCTGGGCGCGGTTAAGCTCGCTGGTCAGTATGATGTCGTTGTTGACGACGGCAGCGGTGGAATCTAGCACTTCGACTTTGGCAGCGGCCTCAAGGCAGGCCGACAGGGCTGCACCTAATAGAGCGGCTTTCAGCACTGATGCTCTGGACATGGCAATTCCTCAATCTACAGGATAATAAGCGCGCCTGCGGCGGACTTTAACATGCAACAACTATACACCAAGAAGGCAGCGGCAGGGAGCGGGACGGGGCAAATTTATCCCTGGCGGCAAGCTTGCCGCATGTCCGGCTAACCTGCTCAATAACAATAAGTTTACCAGGAGTTGCGCTCCGGTGTGTCACCCGGTGCGTCCGGCAGGTGAGATGCGCTCTCACCGGCGTCCTCATCCTGCAGCAGCGGCTCGCCGGGGATCACGCGCTCCTCGCTGGCCCAGGCGCCGAGGTCGAGCAGCTTGCAGCGCTCGCTGCAGAAGGGACGGAAGGGACTGTCCAAGCTGTAAGGCACGCTGCGCCCGCAGGTGGGACAGCGCGCCTTTGGCAGTGCTTCGGCACTCCCGCTTAGCGAGGCGGTGATTTCCTCGAAAGTACCCTCGGGCAGTAAATCCTTAAGACTCACAGCTGACTGCCTTTGATGTAGGCTATCTCAAAGTCTATGTCTCCTACCGGTGCGCCTTTCTCATAGGGCATGAACCGGATATTGACCCGCGACTGAAAGCCGCTGACCACCGGGTAGCCGCGTACGGACTTTTCGTAGCGGATATTGATAAGGTCACAGCTGTCGGCCACCTCCTGCATGAATCCCATCTTGGCCACACGCTTTTGGTGGTCGGCGCACAGCCGCCACAGATCAAGAACGGTGCAGATCGGCACACGCAGACAATCCATCTCGTGGAGCCATTTTTTCACGCAGTACTGCCGCTCTTCCAGGTCCTGGTGCAGCCAGTACTCAAACAGGGGCGTGTCAAAGGGATTGACCCCGCAGGGGGTGAGAAACCTGGGCTTGACGCACTCGATGATGGGATCTACCTGCAACTTGGTGCGCTGCCTGGAAAAAAGATCCAACTCGCGGCTGGCCTTGGAGATACGCTCGCGCAATTCGTTTAAAAAGTCGGTATCGGCCTCGGGATCAGTCAGCCACTCGCGCAATTTAGCATCATTTTTTTCCAGATCTTTGATCACTTCAATTTTGAGCGAGCCCGAGCCGTCCACCAGATCGATGTAGTCAACTATTGCCCGCACGAGGCACAGAGTATCGCTGACGCTTTGCAGCTCCTGATTGAGCTCGCAGCGTTTGAAAATGGCTTCAAACTTAAGATAGGTACGTGCCTTGGGGCTGAGAGGAAAATCGAAATCTAACATAATTACCAGATATATGAGGAGATGGAACTGGTCAATATAATGGCCTCAATCCTAACATTATAGATATTTTTCTTTTAAGTTCAAATCAACAGCCTGTTTTGGAAGGCTCATTTTTGAACTGGGACGGCAAAGAGTTGAAAACGATGCCCGCAACCAGGACAGATCATGGTGCAGGCGTAAACTCGCCCGCCTGTTTGGCGGCCAGATCCAGATAGAGCCGGTGCAGCGCGGCGACCCTGATTTGCAGTTCCTCAAGGGGACAGTCGGTTTCAACCAGATCATCGGCCCGCTTGCGCCGCAGCCTGCGCGGATACTGCGCGGCAAGGATGGAGCGCGCCTGCCGGGGAGTTTCGCCGTCACGTCGCCTCAGACGTTCTATTTGGGTCTTATACGGTACGTCGCACACCAGAATACGCGCGAAATGACGCTCGCGATGGAGCTCAAAGAGCAGCGGCACCGCGCAGATACAATAAGGAGCGCTCTGTGCCATGCACAGCTGCTGCATACGTCTGAAAATTGCCGGATGCAGCAAGGCATTTAAGCTCTTGCGCGCCTTTGGATCGGCAAAAATGACTTCCCTGAGGCGACGGCGGTTGAGCGAGCCGTCTTTTAGCAGTATCTCAGCTCCAAAGCGTGCGGCGATGGCATCAAGCAGAGAACTGCCCGCAGCGGTCAATTCCCGGGAAATAAGATCGGTATCGATCACGGGCACGCCCAGCCCTGCAAACAGCTCTGCGAGGGTGCTTTTGCCGCAGGCGATGCCTCCGGTCAGTCCGACCTTAAATTTGGTGGCGTCAGCGTTATCTGTCATGTCAACCCTCTGTGGGGAGCGGTGGGTCCGGAAGGGGCGGTTTCCAGTCTAAATTTTGCCCTGCACATACGTAGGTACCTTCTGGTAGGCCTGGGGCAGGTTCAGCTGATCGCAAATGCCGCGTAGCTTGGCAGTTATGCCGGTCATGACCACGGTACCATCGGCGTACTGCTTAGCTTCCACACCC
>JAFUGP010000012.1 GCA_017469335.1 Succinivibrio sp.
GATGAGGTCATGCTCAATGCAGTAGTCGATCGCGTAACGCACCGCATCAAGCCTAGTGGCCTTGGCCTTCCTCGCCTCACGTACCTTTCGCATGAATTCGGCATAGCCGGCGAGCGAGGCACAGGCGCTCAGGATGGGACACTCCTTATTGATGATATTGTAGCGCATCACATGGGGATTGACGTAGGTCTCAGGGCCTGGGTAATACAGGCTTTCCATCTCAAGCACCTGCACTGCTTCAGCGGTCTCACTGCCTAAGTAGATCTCGCAAAAGAGGGGGCGTGGCAGTTTAACTGATGCCTTGCCTAAGTCAATTCCCAGCTTGCGCCTGACGATTAGCACATAATACTCAAGAGCACGCCAGGGCAGCCACTTATCAGAGGTACTTTGATGTTCGCAGATATAGAGCAGCGAGCTACCAACCAGTACGCACAGATCGTTAAGTTGGCGGTAAGGAGAAACCACCGTTTCATCCAGGTTGTAAATCTGCACATCGTTTGGATCGGTAATGTCGGTCTGGTGTACGGCGTTGCACAGAGACAGTGCGTTTTCAGGCTCTTTAAACAGAGAGCGGAACATAGAATCTTTGTAGATTCGACTCACAGAAGCAATATCATTGGCAATGTCTTGAAAAATTCCTTTTTCCTGTTTTGTGTCAGACATATAAGTCCTTTGTCTTAATTTAAAAGGTTAGAACGAGATTATTGACAACAGTTTGTCTACTGCAGTCAATTATAGCATAAATATCATTAAATATAGAAACATTATGTATTATCAAACAATTAATTGATTATCGATGACTGGAATATTCACATTATTTATCATATATACCTGCAGTTTACTGACATTTAAAAGAATTTTTCAGCTACAGAACACGCTATTTATACCATCACCATCGTCTGATTATACACGTTTTTTGACCTATTTCTGGCTTATTTGCTCTCATTTATCAAAAGCGCCTGATCCCGTCACCCACCTGTCCTCAACCTTACAGCCAGAACCTGCCGTTTAAAGAGAGCCGGTACATGAACTACGGCAGAGCTTACTGCAGGACTGCCGTCTCAAAAGTTAAAGTCCCTGCCCGACTTTCTCTCGCAGCATGGCGGATCAGCGAACTATGTCCGTCCAAACCAAGTGAGCAGGAGAGGAGTGAAACCCTGAGACTTACAGTACTGAAACAAGACTTGCTGAGTATTACCCGCAGACCGGTAACCTGCCACAGCCTGCCCTTCACCTGGCAGTCCCGGCAATCCAAAGCCCCGACCGGAGAGTGTGTCATGAAAGGAACCCGTCACAGGGAGCGAGGTGAGCGTTCACCCAGGTTAAGGCGCAGATCACCTAGGGCCTGGGGTGGGCCGCGCCTGAGTTGAGTCAAACCCTGCTGTCGGCAAGATTCTCCGCGGGCTTCACCCCCCAGATCTTCTCCTAGGTCTTTTCAGCGCCCCCGATCGGGTGAGCGACCCACGGCGGGATCGCTGACGCGGCGGGAGCTTGGTGCAGAAGTGCCGGGTTGACTTACCGGAGGAGGTGGTTCCAGACTTTGCGGGGTGAGGAACATCACCATGTACCAGGGCAGATAGGTGATCTCCTCTGCGCGCTCACAATTGCCCGGGCAGAACACCAGTCCCTCAAGATCCCACAAAGGCTCTGCCAGAGCATGGTCCAGGGCACGATGCCGCCGGCAGTCACGGCCGGTCCTCACCGCCAACGCCAGCACCCTGCCGCCGCCTTCCACCACAAACTCAATGTCGCTGAAGTTCTTCTGGTGCAGATAGCGAAGCTCAAAACCATGGGCTTTGAGCTCACAGGCAATGGCATTGTTGATGAGGCCTGTCTGCTCTGCCACAAAATCCCCTTTCACAATGAGGGCCTGCTGCTTGCCGGTCAGATACATAGTACTCAACAATCCCACATCGTTGAGATAGAGCTTGAACAGTCTGGTCTCCTCGCCATTGATCAGAGGCTTCACCGGCGCGGCCAGACTATAGCAGGCCAGAGCCAGCCTGGAATCGCGCAACCAGACGAAACGCGCCTCCAAGGCCCGCTCTTGGTAGTTGGTACCAAAAGAAGGCAGCTGATAACGCTTAGTCGTACCCTGGATGTGGGCCGGGAGGTGCTCTAAAATATCGAGCATGCGCGTGTAGGGTTTGGGATCGGCGTGCCCCCGGATCCCCTTGCGGTAGAGCTTTAAAATATCCTTTTGCAGCGCTATGACCTCGGAGAGATCACGCGTGTCAGCATAGCGCTCCACCACCGCCGGCATCCCGCCCACCACGAGATACTGCCAAAACAGTTCAAGCATCTGCTGATGCACGCTCTGTGTTACGCTCTCCCTTCTCTCATAACACCCGCGCAGATAGTCAAAGGTACTCTGCTCTGTCCCCAACGCCACGCAGAACTCCTCAAAATCCAACGGGTACAGCGTCAGAGGATCGATACTGCCCAGCGGGTAAGGAGCCCTGCGGCTGTACTTTACTCCCGTCAAAGCACCGCAGGCGATGTAGTCAAAACGCCCGTCCGCCACCAGGGGTTTAAGCGCCGTAAGAGCCTTAAGGCATTGATGGATGTCATCCAAGAAAATCAGCGTACGGCCGCTCTTGCAGCTTCGCCCGGTAAAATCCTCCAGACTGCCGATGAGAAAGTCGGCTTCAAGTGAGGTTGAGAAGATGTCCTTGGCCTGCGGGGTGGTGTTGAAATTAAGCTCGATGATCTCATCGTAATGGCTGTGGGCGAACTTACGTATGCTGTGGGTTTTGCCCACCTGCCAGGCTCCCTTAAGCAGCAGAGCCTTGCTCCTGGGTCCTGAGTACCACCGCTCAAGGCTGTCGTCAATTTTGCGCCACACAAAAAAGCTCCTTGTTGGCTTAACGCAATCTGCAAGGCCACTCAAGCCTCTTTCGCAAGCCTCGCCCGATCTCAGGCCGTAAGTTCAGCACTTACGGCTTAAAAGTCATTTGAAGACCGGGCAAAACGTCGGGTACCAGCTGTGGGCGTATCTGACACACCCACCTGTTCAAAACAGCTCCGCTGCCCTTAAGGCACAGCGTTGCCCAGGGCGCCCGGCAGATCTGAGTTTTGTTTTTGCGGCCCCAACCTCTCTAACACTGCCTGATCAGCTCATCGCGGCCTGTGTCGTAATAGAAGCACTCCACCCGGGCCTCGGTGAACATGGTCTTGGTGATCTGCCAGCTCTCCTCCCAGCGCTCGCTGATGTTGGTGTCGATATAGACCCGGGCGATGCCGGCCTGAATGATGGCCTTGGCGCACTCCTGACAGACCGGCAGAAAATGCACGTATAAGGTGGCACCTGCCACCGAGGAGCCGTTATAAAGCGCATTTAAGATGGCGTTCATCTCGGCGTGCACCACCAGCTTGTACTTGAGCTCACGCTGGGCGTAACGCTCCTCGTTGTCCTTGACGCCGCGCGGAAAGCCGTTGTAGCCCTGCGAAATGATCTGGCCCTTGTCACCGACGATGATGGCGCCTACCTTGGAGGAGGGATCCTTGGACCACAAGCTCACCTGCTCGGCTATCTTAAAATAGCGGGAGATCCACTTATGCTCGGGGCTGACCGGCCGCTCCAGCGCCTGAGGGTGAGGCGGTGTAACCTGAGCTGCAGGTTCATCAATTCCGGATACAGACGCGCCGCCTGCGGACGCGGCCACGGCAGGCTCCGGCGCCTCACCGCCGCCTGCGATGATGTTTTTTATGGCCTCATGCAGAAAATCGGGGACCTTGAAGAGGTCAAGGAAGGGATAACGGGTCTCGCGCTTAAGACCGCTTTGGGGGTCACACTCCTGGAAATAACACTCGCGGTAGTCGTTCAGGTCCAGGTAGTAGTAATAAGCGGCCCGGGGGTTATCACCTTCTTTGACGGAGATGTCGCCAAAGAGCAGATCCTGCACGGTCACATCGCTTTTGGCCTGAATAAGTCCGCCCTTTTTCACCCAGAACAGCGCGGTGGCCAAATCTTTGCCCAGCTCGTCGGGGTGACCGAACATGCTGCTGTAGGTAACTC
Organism: Succinivibrio sp.; assembly: GCA_017469335.1. Taxonomy (GTDB): domain Bacteria; phylum Pseudomonadota; class Gammaproteobacteria; order Enterobacterales; family Succinivibrionaceae; genus Succinivibrio. Next base: position 4,019 of record JAFUGP010000012.1, read on the forward strand.
TCTGCCCGCTTAAATACTTAACCTCAATTATGGCGCTGATCTCTGACTCATCCATCTTACGCTCCTGCAAATCCAATAGACAGTGGGCGGGCCGCACCACCTGGTGCCGCATCACCTATGAGCGCTGTGCTTGAGACAAACTGCACCACCCACTCCTGTCTGTCTTAATGCTAGCAGGGTTTTTCTTTTGACGCAAAAGACCTGGTATGACAGTGCACTGCGGTCGAGGCCCGGCACTGCCGGCAATTTACCTCAGTGCCGGCGCCGCTCTTAAAGACGTATACGGATGCTGCGCCCCTAACGGTCTGACAACTATTGAATTTTTAACAGATTTTAGCTAATATTGCCCCGATTGGGAGGGATATGATTATGCCACACACCGACTTGGTGCATTTAGAATTAGACCTAAAGCTCAAACTACGCCTGGAGCGGGTTTGCGCCGATCTGGGTCTCTCTCTTAGTGAGGCCTTCGCCCTCTTTGCTCACACCGCAGTACCTGAGCGCAACCTGCCTTTTGCAGAGCCCCCCGATACTTTCTATGCTCAGAGCAATGTTCGATATCTGGAGGGGATCCTGCAGGACATCAAAGAAGGCAGGGCACACTTTGCCGAGCATGAGCTATTAGAGGAAGACTGAGCAGATACGGCAGATCTCCCTGACCCGCCCTATTTCCCTACGCTGTATTGAGATTGAGATGCATATGGTGACAAAACACAGGTTACAAATCCTGTATGCTGCACCCGAACCTAGGCTCTCCTCTTGTAAGCAGGATTAGGACCAGATCGCAGCAACAGCGCCCTTACTCTTGCTAGAATGCCCCAAAGCCGCATGTGGCGGCATTTTGTTTTAAGGAAAAGCATGGCCCAGTTTATTTTCACCATGAGCCGCGTGGGCAAGATAGTCCCGCCCAAACGGCAGATATTAAAGAACATCTCCCTGTCCTTTTTCCCCGGTGCCAAGATAGGTGTCCTAGGCCTCAACGGTGCCGGCAAGTCCACCCTCATCAAGATCATGGCCGGAGTGGACAAAGATTATGAAGGCGAGGCCAGGCCCCAGCCCGGCATTAAAATAGGCTACCTGCCCCAGGAGCCGGTATTGGATCTCCAAAAAACCGTGCGCGAGGTGGTGGAGGAGTCCTTCTCCGAGGTCAAGGCCGCATTGAAGCGTTTGGATGAGGTCTACGCGGCCTATGCCGATGAGAACGCCGACTTTGACGCGCTTGCCAAGGAGCAGGCTGAGCTGGAGGCACTCATTGAGGTGCATGACGGCCATAACCTCGACAATCAGCTGGAGAAGGCCGCCGACGCGCTGCGTCTGCCCCCCTTTGAGCGTCCCGTCAAGGTACTCTCCGGCGGCGAGCGCCGCCGCGTGGCCTTGTGCCGGCTGCTGCTTGAAAAGCCCGACATGCTGCTGTTGGATGAGCCCACCAATCACCTGGACGCCGAATCGGTGGAGTGGCTGGAGCAGTTTCTGCACCGCTACGAGGGCACCGTGGTGGCGGTAACGCACGATCGCTATTTCCTCGACAACGTGGCCGGCTGGATTTTGGAGTTAGACCGCGGCGAAGGTATCCCCTGGCAAGGCAATTACTCCTCGTGGCTTGAGCAGAAGGAGCAGAGGCTGCAGCAGGAGGAGAGCTCGGAGTCGGCGCGCCGCCGCTCCATCGCCCGTGAACTGGAGTGGGTACGTCAGGGACCGCAGGGACGTCATGCCAAATCCAAGGCCCGTCTGCAGCGTTTTGAGGAACTCTCCAGCGTGGAGTATCAGCGCCGCAACGAAACCAACGAGCTCTATATTCCCCCGGGACCGCGTCTGGGCGATCAGGTGCTGGAAGTAAAAGATCTGTGCAAGGCCTATGACGGGCAGGTGCTCATCGATCATCTCTCCTTTACGGTACCCAAAGGATCCATCGTGGGCATCATCGGCCCGAACGGCGCCGGCAAGTCCACCTTGCTGCGTCTCATCTGCGGCATGGAACAGCCTGACAGCGGCTCCATCACCTTAGGCGAGAGCGTGGTTACGGCCTATGTGGAACAGTTCCGCGATCAAATGAAGGATGACAACACCGTTTTCACCGAAATCTCAGAGGGTCGCGACATCCTCAAGATTGGCTCCTATGAGATCCCCTCGCGGGCCTATATCGGCCGTTTCAACTTCCGCGGCACCGATCAGCAAAAACGTGTGGGCGATCTCTCAGGCGGAGAGCGCGGCCGTCTGCAGCTGGCCAAACTGCTGCAGGTAGGCGGCAATCTGCTGCTGCTTGACGAGCCCACCAACGATCTGGATGTGGAGACGCTGCGCGCTCTGGAAAATGCCCTCCTGGAATTCCCGGGCAGTGCTTTGGTGATCTCCCACGACCGCTGGTTCCTCGATCGCATCGCCACCCACATTCTGGACTACGGCGACGAGGGGCAGGTCACCTTCTTTGACGGCAACTACACCGAGTACGAGAACTGGAAAAAGCAGCAGTCAGGCGAAGAGCTGACACCTCACAGGCTGCGCTTTAAGAAGGTGACCGGGTAAAGGAAAACTCATTATGTGCCAGGCCGCCTGCAGGCGGCCTTGGTACAGGATTTTGACCGGCGGTGCCGTCATTGACCGCAGAGATGACTGACTCAGCGCTAATGTCAACTCAATACTTGCCCGGGGCGAGCACGCGCACTGCCAGGTGCCGAGTTTATGCAGATAACGCGTTCGGTCGGCAAACTCAAGAAGTGGCAGTTTGTGCCAGAGCGGCCGGAGACTGCTGCGGAGGCAGATTACCAAACAGAGCTCTGTAGCGGTTTAGTTCCGCATCTCTGGCCTCAATTTCCGCATCTCTGGCCTTAATTTCCGCATCTCTGGCCTTAATTTCCGCATCTCTGGCGGCTATCTCGGCCAAGAGTTGTCTTTCCTTGTCAGCGAAAAAAAACTTGTAGAGCTGCTTGGATTGTCTGTCCATTACTTGATCTTATCGCCTAATTTCAAGATGTTCGCTAACTTTACCAGCGGTGCCATGCTGCGGTTGTCGCATTCCAATCAACCAAAGGTGATCACACAATCGCCCGTCACCCACCCTTACCAGGCCAGAGTATCGAGGGCAACCTCAACTCACAGACGTAGCTCTCTGGTAGATCAGTGCTGTGCCGGAGCGGCCGGAGGCTGCTGAGGCGGCAGGGCACCAAACAGAGCTCTGTAGCGGTTTAGCTCTGCATCCTTAGCGTTAAGTGCCGCATCCTTAGCGTTAAGTGCTGCATCCTTAGCGTTAAGTGCTGCGGCCTGGGCATTAAGCGCTGCATCCTTGGCGTCAATCTCTGCCCTCAGAGATTTTTCTTTATCAGCGAAAAGAAAATTATATAATTGCTTGGATTCCCTATCCATACTACCCTCCTTGTCGTTAATTTTTAAAATCTGACCAAGCGTATCGCGGATAGTCGGGATCAACAGTTTGCCGGCTTTTCTCTCATGCATATCGTGCATCAGTCTGCCGATGGGGTCATCAGCCCGATATGCCCCGTTGATCACCCGGATATGCGCTTTGCCGTGATAGCACGCATCTTCCGGTACGTTAATCCAGAGACGTTCCGCGTCATAATACGGCCACCCCAGACCAAACAAATCACGCTTGCAGATAAAAATCACATACTGCTCAGGGATCCTCGCGCGATCCCTCTTTCTCGCGAAATTGATCCCTTTCCCCACTGCGTGCGAAGTTAGCATCGCGCTTAAGAACTCAGCGCGCAACTCAATTTCCGAACGGCAGATGCTGTTGTGTACCTCAATGGCAATGCGGGTACCCTTACTGGTCTGAGCCAACACATCCAGGATAGCGCTGCGTCCGGACAGGCTCATCAGATCGGCCTGCGACCGACACACCTTAATCTTAAGATCAGGCATCTCCATAACAGCCTGCAAGATAACCGGGATTAGCTCCGGATACAGTTGCACTGCTCTTCTAAAAACAACATCTTGAAATAAATATATTTTTCTGACAGGATTTCTGTCATTTTGGCTCGCATTTTTTACCATATTCTATACCTATTATAGTATAAAATTCATGTTCTGCAGACAGCACAATTATACCAATAAAGTCTGCAATAAGAATATATTTTTTAAGCTGTATATGAGACAATAAATAATACTTACAATGCGTGTAAATATTATGTTTAAATTTACTCTTTTTATTGTTATACGTAAATATTCTTCCACTACACTAAATAGTCTAATCAATAAAGCCATATTTTACCTTGCGCCGGAGCCTGAGACTTCGCCTGATGGAACATATGTTGCGGTTGGCATTCCGCATATATCGCCCTTTGCTTTAGGCCGGTCTAAACTTAGGAGCGAATAGTTATCCCATAATAACTTTCATGGGAATGACGTGCTTTGGAGGCACTGACAGCGGCTAAGTGTTTGGTTCAGACCGCAGATCAGAACTTGCGCATGAACTGACGGTACAGATAGAGAGCCGGTGGCTTGGCTGACTCCTTGGTGATGGCGTAACCGGCCTTCTGCGCCGAGCGCAGGGCCTTGATGTCGGTGTGGTGGGCCAGCGTGGACACGCCGTTCAGACGACCATTATCATAGGCCTCCAGCGAATAGCAGCGCAGTTTGGTGGCAAGTCCCTGACCCTGGTACTGCGGTGCCACCGCCACATAGAGTTCGTGGATGATGTCCTCCCCGTATTCGACCTCCTGAAACATAAATAGGTTATAGCAGGCCACCTTATCCTCACCATCCAGCGCCAGCCCGATCAGCTGCCGGGCCCTGAAGCGGTACAGCCACACCAGCCAGCGCGGCAAGGGCTCACGGAACACCTGCAGGTGCAACGCCTCTATCTGCTTTAAATAGCGGTTCTCCCCTGGTTTGAAGGTGAAATCCCCATCCGTGACGACGCTCTGCCGCCTGATGCCGCGTGAGAGTTGCAGATTATGCTTCCACAACTTGACATCGTGATTGAGGTGACCTAAGGAGTGAATCAAAGCAGGCATAGAAAAAACTCCTCACTATCCGTGCCTTAACCATAACAAAAAGCACCGCCTTACCTCATTAATCGGCTCTTTTTCATGCCGAATAAGCGACAAAGCTCATGTTTTAGCTCAAAAAAGCCCCAACCAAAACTCCCTGATGGCAAATCCGGCGCCGGCACAACCCCTGCCCTCCCACCATGCCCTTTGACACCGCTCTTACCCTGCCTTACTGCGCTATTATGGTTCAGCGCAGGAAAACTGCGCCTTGAGGGCTTATTTGAGCTAACATAGCCTGACTGCGGGGCAGGTCCCCGCAAAGTAAAACTTAAGTCTTTAAACAACCACACAGAAGCATCATGAAGCCTAGCATCAAAACCCTGGTGGCGACCCTCGCCGCCGCGCTTACCCTTGTTTCTTCAGCCGCCTACGCCCGCGAGATCGTCCGCGTGGGCACCGAGCCTTCCTTTGCCCCCTTTGAGTTCATGCCCGAGGGCTCATCCGAGCTGACCGGCTTTGACATTGACCTCATCAGGGCCATCGCCAAAGCCTCCGACTTTGACATCGCCCTCACCACCATGCCCTTTGACGGCCTGATCCCGGCCATCCTGACGGGCTCCTTGGACGTGGGCATCTCCGCCTTTACCATCACCGAGGAGCGCAAGAAAAAGGTGCTGTTCTCCGAGCCCTACTGTCAGGCCGGCTTAGGCACCCTCATCAACGCCGAGTACAAGGATCAGATCAAATCGGTCAAAGATCTGGAGGGCAAGACCCTGTGCGGCCAGATTGGCACCTCCGGGGCCATGTACGAGGCCACCATCAAGGATGCCAACGTAGTGCAGTTCAACTCCGCCTCCGAGACCTATTTGGAGTTGGACAAGGGCGGCTGCGTGGCGGTCATCAACGATCGTCCGGTGCATGAGTACTACCTGGCCACCACCCATGACGAAAAGGCCCTGCTGCTGCCTGACTACGTCTCCGCCGAGGAGTACGGCATCGTGATGAGCCGCGACAACGAGCAGGTCGCCAAACTCATCAACGAGGGCTTTGCCAAGATAAAGCAGGACGGCACCTTTGCCGCCATCTACGAGAAGTGGTTCGGCAAGAAGAACTAAGAGCGGCACTGCTCAAGACCAAATGAGGATCGGGGAGACTCCCCGATCTTTTGGCAATTTCACCCCTCAGGTTTTGCCGGGGTCTTCCGGTGCCAGGGGCAGTGCGCTGCATGTTCTCTGGCCCACCGGGCACCGCCTGCCGACGGCTATGACCGCGCCTGCGCGGCACCTGCGCTGAAACTGGAGTTGCCGATCCCGTGTCCGTCTTCTGACCTGAAGTCAGAGCTTAAGCCTGAGATTGGCCAAAATGCGCCCTAAGCTCGGGGATGGGCGGATGGCCGCGGCGCTCTAAAAAATCCAGCACCGCCTGCGGGCTGCGGTTGATGATGAGTGCTTCATTAAGGCCGCTCTCTTTGATGACCCTAAGCGACTCCTCAAAGTTACCCAGAAAATAGCTGATGTGCGCGTCGGTGCCTAAGGAGACGATGTTGCCCAGGCGCGAGGCGATTTTGGCTATGCTCACGCAGTTATCGTGACTGCCCATGCGGGTGTTCACCGAGGAGGAGGCATTGATTTCCACCGCGACCTGATGCTCTAAGGCACACTCAAGCACGGTCTCATAGTCAAAGGGAAAGCGGGGATTGCCCGGGTGGGCCAGGATATCGACCCTGCCGCTTTCAATGAGCCTGATGAGCATCCGGGTGTAGGCCTTGGCGTCTGAATTTTGCGGACTGCAGGGATGAAAGCCCGCGATAATCAGGTCAAGACGCCCAAGCGAGGCCTCATCCAGGTCAATTTCCCCGTCCTCTAAGATATTGGCCTCGGCCCCGCGCAGTATGGCCACGCCGTCTGCCAGACGCGGCACCACCCGCAGGTTGTGAAAATGCCACTGATGCGCCCCGTCGGCTAAGGCCGGGCCGTGATCGGTGCAGGCGAACATGAGCATACCGCTCTCTTGGGCCTGCCTGATATAGTCATGGATGGTGCTGTAGGCATGATCGCTGGCGATGGTATGCGTGTGCAGATCAATTAAATAACGCATAAAAAGCTCCTCTTGGGCGAGGTTGCGGAGAACAGGTTACCACCTGGCGGTTAGAGCCTCAGGCTACTCAATCACCGGGATCCAGGTCTTGCTGTAGTGGGCCTGAAAGCACAGCCTGATCTGCTCCTCGTTGTTGGTCTCCACCCGCAGCATGTCCAATGGCAGTTCATCCTCGGAGAAATAGCGGCACTCCAAGGTCTCGTCGGTGGGCGCAAAATGCCAGGGCCCGGGGGCGCACTCGATGAAGAACTTCAGGGTGCCGTAGGCATAGCGCGGGGTGTTGTGGCGGTTGCGCTCGTGAATGGCGATGAGCTTTAAGGGGGTAACCTGCATGCAGGCCTCCTCAAAGGCCTCCTTGACGGTGTTTGAGCACACGCTCTCCCCGTCATCGCACCAGCCCCCGGGCAGATCCCACAGCCCGCTGTACTCCCTGACCATGAGGATCTGATGTCTCTCGTTGAAGATGGCCGCGCGGGTATCGACCTTAGGACAGCAGTAGCCGCTCTCAAAACACAGGGCCTGCCTCACCAGCGCCGGATCTTCGCCGCTGCCTAAGGCGGCGATCTCACAGGCTATCTCGCGCAGCCGCGCAAAGCGCTCCAAGTCAAACTTATCCTTGGAGTAGGTCTGCCCGATCTGCCCGATGGCCTGCAGCTCCCGCGCCCAGTTAAGCCAGGGCTCGTCGCGGATCTCCCGCTGCGTGACGATGTTCATCACATCCCAGGGGGTACGCAGATAGTAACGGCAGGGCAGATGCTCCCTGGGGCAGCCGCCCCATAAGGCCAGCGCGAAGTCCACCCCGCAGTCGCGGGCGCACAGATAATCGCTTTTGGTATCTCCCACATACAAAGTTTCCTCGGCCTTGGCATGGCTGTCGTTTAAGTACTTGAGGATGGGATCGGGAAAGGGTTTGCCGCGCGGGGTGTCCGAAGCGCTGATGGCACGGCTGATGTAGGGGGCCAGTTCAAAGGGCAGCACCGCGCCCACCTGGTCGAGATCATCCTCACTGGAGCGGTCGCGGGAGGTCACGATCCCCAGGGTGACCCCGCGGCGCTTTAAATAGCGCAGCACCGGGATAATTTCGGGAAAGAGCTTGACCTGCGCTGCGCGCTCTAACATGTTCATGGTCCACTTCTGCGCACAACGCTCGTACTCTGCCTGACTGGAGGCAAAACCCAGTTCCTCCAAAGTCACCCGTCCGGGCAGTCCCGAGAAGCGCAAGAGGCTCTGATAGGTCTCCTCGTGTCCCGGCCGTTCCTCATCTAAGAGGGCCACGAGCGCCCCGATGCCGGCGCCTAAGGAATCATAGAGCGTACCGTCTAGGTCAAAAATCACGTGTTTGTAGCGCATACACACCTCGTTTTGTGGGTTTGCAAGTCTTGTATCCTAGCTCAGTTTGGGGCAGCCTGCGGTGCGCAGGCACAAAGAAAGTGCCTTCCCTTTCCTTCCCTTGCCGTGCCTTGTCCTGCCTCAGGCTCCCGCCTCACTGATCGCTGTAAGCCGCTGCCCCTATCCTTTTTTGGGGGCGTCCAGTACCACCAGCTCATCACCTTCAATCTTAAAGTGCAGATCATAGCCGTATATGAGCGCGCCGTAGCGGTGCTCGTCAGCGCCCGTGCCGCGATAGGCAGGCCGCGGGTCCTGGGAGAGGATCTCCGTCAACGCCTGCAGTTTGTCCGCGCCTAGGTCCTGCAGATCGGCCTGCGCCTGCGGCGTAAAGCGCACACTCATCCCGCCGGGGCGACTGTCCACGTAGCCTGAGTGCGCCGAAGGCACACTGTCGGCAAAGGGCAGATAGGGCTTGATGTCCACCACGGGGGTGCCGTCCACCAGATCGGCTCCGCCCAGCTTCAACCACATCAATCCCTGACGGCACTCCAGCCCCAGCAGTTCCACCACCGACATGCCCAGACGCGAGGGCCTGAAAGGAGAGCGGCTGGCGAACACCCCCACCCGCTCGTTGCCGCCCAGACGCGGGGGCCTGACCTTGCTTTTGAAGCTGTGCTCTCCGGCGTAAGGTGCCACCTGGTGGAACACGAAGAACACGATGAGATGACTGAAGCCCGCAAGGCCCTCGCAGGCTGAGGGACTGCCGTAAGGGGCAAAGAGTTCCAGAGAGCTTAGCGCGTGCGGCGCGAGATTAGGCTGCCTGGGGACGGCGAACTTATCGGCATAGGGGCTATGCACCCTGCCGATCACCGGCAGGGTGTGCTCACGCAAAACGCAGCTCTCAGCGCCCGTCGGAGCGCTCCTCACCTTGATCGGCGATAAAGGCCTCGCCGTAGCAGGTCACCGAGACGGCGCAGGCCGGCGTTTCCTCCAAACGCACGCAGCGCGAGAACACAATGGCGTTGGCACCTTTGTCCGCCGCCTGCTCCTTGGCGCGGGTGCGGGCCTGAGCCTCGGTGGCGATGTAGTCCGTATCCTTGACCTGGCAGGACAGCCCGGTTACCGTACCCAGGGAGTGGTAGCGCAGGGCACTTAACTGAGCGTTACTGTACTCGTTCACCCCGGAGGTCTTGTAGTATTCCTTGAAATTCTGAGGATCGAGGTTGGTGTGAAAGCTGTAGCCCTCACAGCCGCCCAGCACCGCCGCGGCGGCGATTATTCCCAGTGCGATAGCGGTTCTCATGTCAAATCTCCTCTGTCTCTTACCGCGCGCTGAAGGCGGCAATGGCCCTCTCAATGCGCATAAGGCTGCGCTCGCGCCCGCACAGCTGCAAAGTATCGCCGATGCCGGGGGAGGTGGCCGTGCCCGTTAAGGCCAGCCTCAGCGGCTGTCCCAGTTTGCCCATGCCGCACTCCAGCCGCTGCGCCAGAGCCTGCAGGGCTTCATCCAGAGCCTGACCCTCCCAGACAGACTGCTCTTTGAGCAGCGCCAGAGCCTCTTTTAACAGCTGCACGGAGCCTTCCTTAATCCACTTTTTGACCCCGGCCTCATCGTATCCGGTGATCTCCTCGTAGTAGCAGCGCGCTTTCTGCGCCATCTCCTTGAGGGTATGGCAGCGCTCGGCATAGCATTTGACCACCAGCGCCGGGGCAGGACCGCCCTCCAGGGAGTTAACCCCCTGACGCTGCAGGTGCCAGACCAGCTCGGCGGCAACCTCCTCGGCCGGCATGGTCTTCATGTAGTGGGCGTTGAGCCAGTCGAGTTTCTTGGTGTTAAACCCAGAGGCGCTCTTGGTGATGGCCTCCAGGGAAAAGAGTTCTATCATCTCCTCTTGGGAGAAAATCTCCTGATCGCCGTGGCTCCAGCCTAAACGTACCAGGTAATTGACCAAAGCCTGCGGCAGATAACCGTCTTCACGGTACTGCATTACGCTCACCGCGCCGTGGCGCTTGGAGAGTTTGGTGCCGTCATCGCCCAGGATCATGGCCAGATGGCAGAACACCGGCACGGGAGCTCCCAGAGCCTTGTAAAGATTGATCTGCCGGGGGGTATTGTTGACGTGATCGTCGCCGCGGATGACATGGGTAATGCCCATGTCCACATCGTCAACCACCACGCAGAAATTATAGGTGGGTGTGCCGTCCGAGCGCAGGATAATGAAGTCATCAAGCTCGCGGTTGTCAAATTCCAGATGACCCTTGACCACATCGTCAAACTCGACCTTGCCACTGTCGGGGTTTAAAAAACGCACCACATAAGGCTCATCGGGAGCATGTTCACTGTGGTCATGCAGACAGTGCCGGTCATAGCGGGGCTTTTCCCCTTTCTGCATCTGCTCATTGCGCATCTCCTCCAGACGCTCCTTGCTGCAGTAGCACTTGTAGGCCTTGCCTTGCGCCAACAACCGCTCGACTACCTCACGGTAGCGATCAAAGCGCTTTGTCTGGTAGAAAGGACCCTCCTCCCAGTTAAGACCCAGCCACTGCATGGACTCCAAAATGGCGTCGATGGCGCTTTGGGTGGAACGCTCACGGTCGGTATCCTCAATGCGCAGCACAAAACGGCCGCCCGTGTGACGGGCATAAAGCCAGGAGAACAGGGCCGTACGGGCTCCTCCTACATGCAGATAGCCCGTGGGGGAGGGAGCGAATCTGGTTTTTACTTGCATGGACTGTGGCAACCTCAAAAACTCCTGCCCCGCAGGTCGCAAATGGAACTTGGAGGGGGCCTTTTATCTTAAAAAACAGATGGGTATTATAGCTTAATCTTAGCGTAAATACCACCTCTCTTACGCTGGCCCCCCTTGTAACTTACAAATTGCGGCCACTGAGCTCACCGGTTTGGCGAACTCCCATAGCCACCATTAACATAGCCCCTGCCAGATCCGTAGCAGGCCATGTTGAACATCAAGGCAATGTCCCGTGTTGAGACAAGAAAATGCGCCAAAAAGTACTTTCTATCTCACCTCCTAGTTACGAAACTTCAGTCAGCATCTTTCACCCATATACATTCAGAGTTCAATCCAATTTTAATAAGTTGATGGTCAATGTTCTACTCATAAACCCAAACTATGAAAACCAAAAAACACTTCACATGAGCCTAATTTAGGAAGTGAATAAGAAGAATATACGGAGTGTTCAAACAGATCTGTTTGAAATTTTTTTTGTTATTTTTTAGAAGGTAAAGATTAGCCTGTCGTCTCATTTGATCAGTGCTGAAGTCAACATTAATATCATTAATTCTATGAAATAATTCAGTAATCAATATGTCTAACTGATATACTCCGGTTGACACTCCCTGCGTTATTGATTATAATCCTCATAATAAAGATAACTTTTACAACCAGTATTTATTTATTCTCCATAACCGATCATTTGCAATGACCAACGTACATCTAAAAGATAAACTCAGTCGCCAACTCGTGTCTCACAATGACGTCTTCGCCGACGTATTCAATGCCCTACTGTACTCAGGAGAGCAAAAGGTAGCACCGGATGAACTCAGCGAACTCTCCGAGCGCAGTGTTTATCAGATTTTAGGCGAAATTTTCGGCGCTGAGCGAGACATCATCAGGGAGTGGAAAGACGGACAGGGGCTACGCCTGGCCATTCTGGGCACTGAAATTCAAAGCGAATACGATCCCTCCATGCCCGCTCGGATCATGCTCTATGACGCTGCTGCATACATGTGGCAGTTTAAAAAAGACGAAGAGCGCCGCAAAGAGCATAGAAGGCAGGCCATCAGCGAAGGACGCAAGCCTCCGGTAGAGCCGCCTGAAAAACCTGCTGCGGTGATCACGCTGGTGTTATATCTAGGCGAGAAACCCTGGGGAGCTCAAAACTCGCTTTCCGACTGTGTGCGCGTCAATGACGAAGTGAAACGTTACTTTTCCAACTACAACATACACGTGGTGGATCTGGGAGCCCTGCCGAAGGACAAATTAGAGCTATTCCGCCGGGATTTTGGCGTGATAGCCGAGTTTCTGTGGCAAAAACGCAACTTTAAAAGCTTTACAGCGCCGCAAACGAGCTATCATGTTTCCTATAAGGCTGAGTTGTACAACTTGCTGCATAAGATGGCTAAAAATGACGCTGAGCGAAAGAACATCTTGAACATTGTCATGGACAGCGAAGAGGGGAGGATGACCATGCGTGATTATTGGCAAGAAGGAATTGATAAGGCTGTAGCCGAAAACGAAGCCAGAGTCAAAGCCGAAACCGAGGCCAGGGTCAGAGCTGAAACCGAGGCCAGAGTAAAAGCCGAAACCGAGGCCAGAGTAAAAGCCGAAACCGAGGCCAGAGATGCCCTAAGCGATAAATTGTTAAAACAACTTTTTGACAAAATGATGGAAGCAGGAAAAGGTGTTCAGGATTTTGCTGTAGCTATCATTGATAGAGTCAAGCGCAGTGAACTCTTTCGCGAGTATGGTATCGACGAAAATGTTGCACCGACATAAATATTTTTCTATCATTTGTTAATTCTAAAAATTTCTGTGTCTGGATAATACGATAGCTTTATACAATATGAATTTTGACAGCGATGAAGAGGACGAGCCCCTGCGTGATTATTGGCAGGAAGGCATTGATAAGGCTGTAGCCGAAAACGAGGCCAGGGTCAGAGCCGAAACCGAGGCCAGAGTCAAAGCCGAAACCGAGGCCAGAGTCAAAGCCGAAAACGAGGCCGGGTGCGGATAGAAAAAGGTGGCATTTCTGCAGGCACATGATATAATGCCAAGGTATCCAGACGGTGTTCCTTGGAGGATTATTTATGCCAGAGCAGGATGATACAACCCATGACGCTGAGAAGAGGGGGCTGCGTGAGA
>JAFUGP010000150.1 GCA_017469335.1 Succinivibrio sp.
ACATCTTTTGGGCATACGCATTTGCCTGAGCCATTTCCTTTTTCTCCTCCAACGTGTATTTCCTGCTGAGCAGGACCAACCAGCGTTCCACCGGGCTGAGCTCTGTGTACTTGCGTCCCTTGGTCAGTTTCGACAGTTCCAAAGTGTGGACCATCACGCGATCGCTAAGTTGGCGATGGGTGCGGGGAGACACCATGAAAAACCAGTCGTGGCAGCCAAAATCCCCCTCAAGCAGCGTGAAGTTCGTGATGTTGACGCTGACGGTGCGGTTGATGGCATCGTAATCGTCTCCTGCGCTGAAACGCCTGTTGTGCAACGCACAAACATAGTACACAGCGCGTTCGGCATAGAAATTCTGGAATTTTACCTGCACTTCTATGTGCACTTTTACGCCATCTTCAGTGGTGGCTACAATGTCGATGGTCCCCTGTTTGGCACTGGGACTGTCGGCAGGGAGCACAGGGTTATCAAATGTTAAGCTCTCAATCAGAGGTGAGCCACTGGCCCTGAACAAATCATTGAGAAAAGCCAGGGTAAGCTCGACCCGTTCCGGCCTGCCGAAGATGAACTTAAAAAGTTTATCGCTAAGAAAATCGGGTTGTTCTTTCTCCCGTTTCCGACCTTCTTCGGTAAAGTATTCCTTGCCGCGTTCGCGTATGGACTCAGGGGAGTCCTGATCTTCAGTTGAAATCTGCTTTTTATTCTGTTCTGACATCAATTCTACCTTATCCTGCCACTCACGGCAGGTCTTGGGTGTTGGGTTTGGCACCTGCGCAACATTTAAGCTCTGCACAGGCTGCCTGTGTCCTGCAAGAGAGCTGCGCAGGCGCACAGCTTAGGTCACGGTACCACGGGTGTACTCTTCGCTCTTCTCGCTGAGGCTCAGGCGCCAGGCAAATGCACGAGGCGGCGCCTTTACTGGCGTGCCCCGGAGCTTGACTATGCTCTGCCCTAAGCTTTGCCTGCTCTTTACCGTGCCTGCCGGAGCGATCCTTATAACAGCGGGACCTAGGCAGCCGCTCAGACCACCCCAACCACTGAGAGGTCGCACAACCTGACTTTGGTCTGCAGCCTTACGTGTGCGCCGGGTGCAACTACGGGCACCTGCTCCTTGCACCCGCCGGATAACAGGGCACCTGCCGGATAACGGGCGCCCGCGGAGAGGTCTATACAAAAAGGCGGCCTGCAGCTCATTACTGCGTCCCCGGGGCGGTCAGTGCCCGCAGGACCGCGTGGCGCTGCTGCTACAGCCCCAGGTTCAGCCCTCAGGGCCTGATTCATAGGTTCTGATCTCAGGCCCGGCTCTCCTGCCTCCGCTCTCAGGGTGTGGGGCACTCAGGCGGCCACGATATTGACCAGCTTGCCCTTGACGTAGACGGTCTTTTTGACGCTGCGCCCCTCCAGGTGCCGTTTGACATCCTCAGAGGCCAATGCCTGCGCGACTACCTCATCCTCGGCAAGCTCGGGGCTTACCGTCAGACGGGCGCGGACCTTGCCGTTGACCTGCACCACGATGAGCAGATCCAAGGCCTTTAAGGCCTCGGGATCGGCCTTGGGCCAGCGGGCCTCGTCAATGGAACTCTCATGGCCTAGGTCATGCCACAGCGCAAAGCAGATATGGGGGATGATGGGGTAGAGCATGAGCACTACCGCGTTGTAGATCTCATAGCGCAACGCTAAGGTGGTCTCGTCGGTGGCGGTGACCTTGGCGGCCTGATTTAAGAGCTCCATGATGGCGGCGATGGCCGTGTTGAAGGTCTGCCGCCTGCCGATGTCATCTGAAACCTTCTCGATGGTCAGGTGCAGCTCATGGCGCAATCTACGCTGTTGCGTGTCCAGCTTGCTGACATCCAGCGCCACCGGGGCCCCGGCGGCTACCAGGTCCTGCACCTGCGCCCAGAGCTTGCGCAAAAAACGCTGTGAGCCTTCCACGCCGGTCTGCCGCCACTCCAAGGTAAGCTCCGCGGGGGAGGCGAACATCAAAAAGAGCCTCACCGTATCGGCCCCGTAGAGCTTGACCATCTCCTCGGGGTCGATGCCGTTGGCCTTGGACTTGGACATCTTGATCATGCCCTCGTGCGAGAGCTCATGACCCTCCCTGTCCACGGCTTTTACTATCTGGCCCTTGTCATCGCGGGTGACCTCCACCTCTAGGGGATTGACCCACTTCTTGGCACCGGTCTCCTTATCCGTATAGCAGAAGGCATCGGAGAGCACCATGCCCTGGCATAAGAGACGCTCAAAGGGCTCGTCGTTTTTAAGCAACCCCGCGTCGCGCATGAGCTTGTTGAAAAAGCGCGCGTACAGCAAATGCAGCACGGCGTGCTCGATGCCGCCTATGTACTGATCCACCGGCAGCCAGTAGGCCGCCGCCTGCGGG
Organism: Succinivibrio sp.; assembly: GCA_017469335.1. Lineage (GTDB taxonomy): Bacteria > Pseudomonadota > Gammaproteobacteria > Enterobacterales > Succinivibrionaceae > Succinivibrio. The sequence continues at coordinate 2,381 of JAFUGP010000150.1, forward strand.
TCGAACATCTGCGTGTCATCGCGCGCGGAGAGATAGCGGGCAAAATACCAGGAGGACTCCATGAAGGTGTCAAAGGTATCGGTCTCACGGGTGGCCGCCTGCCCTTGATAGGTAGTCTTATACCAGCTGGGATCGGTCTTAAGCGGGGAGATCACCCCGTCAATCTTCACATCCTCAGGGAGCTTGACCGGCAGGTTCTCCGGCAGCTCGGGTACCAGCTCCCCGGTGGCGTCAATACTGAGCATGGGGATGGGCGCGCCCCAGTAGCGCTGACGGGAGATGCACCAGTCGCGCAGGCGGTAGTTGACCTTGCGCTCGGCACAGCCTTTGGCAATTAACTTGTCGGCGATGGCATTGAAGGCCTGCTCGAAGTTCAGCCCGTCAAACTCCCCTGAGTTGTAGGCGATGCCGTGCTCGACATAGGCCTGCTCTGAGATATCCGCCTCCTCTTTGTCGGCCGGGCGGATCACCGGGGCAATGGGCAGGTGATATTTCTTGGCGAACTCATAGTCGCGCTGATCGTGGGCGGGAACCGCCATCACCGCGCCGGTGCCGTAGTCCATGATCACAAAGTTGGCCACATAGATGGGTACCTTGCGGCCGTTTAAGGGATGGACGGCGTACAGCCCGGTGGCCATACCCTCCTTTTCCATGGTGGCCAGATCGGCCTCGGCGAACTTGTGGTTGCGGCACTTCTGACAGAAGGCCTCCAGCTCGGGGTTCTTCGCGCTCACCTCTTTGGCCAGCGGATGGTTGGCCGAGATCGCCACATAGGTCATGCCCATGAAGGTATCGGGGCGGGTGGTGTAGACGGTGAACTTCTCGTCGCTGCCCTCTACCTGCATGGTGATGTTCAAGCCCACCGAGCGGCCTATCCAGTTGCGCTGCATGGTGCGCACGCGCTCAGGCCAGTGCTCCAGCTTGTCAAGATCGTTTAAGAGCTCCTCGGCATAGGCGGTGATCTTAAGGTACCACTGCGGGATTTCACGCAGTTCTACCTTAGAGCCGCAGCGCCAGCAGCAGCCGTCCTCAACCTGCTCGTTGGCGAGCACCGTGTGATCCACCGGGCACCAGTTGACCGTGGAGGATTTTTTATACACGAGGCCCTTTTTAAAGAGCTCCCCGAAAAACTGCTGCTCCCACTTAAAGTACTCAGGACGGCAGGTGGCAAGCTCCCGCTCCCAGTCATAGGAAAGACCTAAGGACTTTAACTGCTTTTTCATGTAGCGGATGTTCTCGTAGGTCCACTCCCCGGGCTGCCTATGGTTTTTGATGGCCGCGTTCTCGGCAGGCATGCCGAAGGCATCCCAGCCGATGGGGGCCAGCACATTCTTGCCCAATAATCTTTGGTAGCGGGCAATCACATCACCGATGGTGTAATTGCGCACATGTCCCATGTGCAGCCTCCCCGAGGGGTAGGGGAACATCACTAGGCAGTAGTATTTCTCGCGGGTTTTGTCCTCGACGGCATGAAAGGTGTGCTGCTCCTCCCAGTGTTTTTGGACTTCAGGCTCCAGTACCTGGGGATTGTAGGGCTCTCTCTCGACTGACATGATTGCTCTCCGCTTAGGGCTTAAAAGGCCTTGTTAAGGCCTGATTAAAGCTTGAATGGGCTTTTTACAAGGATGGTAAACAATAGGGCTATTTTGCCACAAAGGGGGCGGTGAAACAACGAGATGAAGGGGTGGGGCGGAGTCGGGGGAGACGTTGACCTGAGCTGCCTTCACCCGGGTTATGGCTTAGGAGTGCGGCAGGGGGAGGACTGCCGACGGCAGGGCAGAGGTTCAGCCCACCGGTATGGTGAAATTTAACCTGTCGTCGCCATCACACAGGAGCAGAGTGTCAGGCCGCTGACGCTCATCTAAAAGGACTCCATGAATTGTGGTGCGATCCCAGAACGCCATCTTGCAACACGATGAAGAGCGTTGCGTGTTATTGTGCTGCATGTTTCTGTTCAGCCGTCTATATGGACTTACCCGGTGGCCTTGCCTGAGTAACTCTACTTTTGCAGTTCGATTTTAGGCTCAAACCATTGGCCTAGCGCCAACGGTGCTCTTTAAAAAACCATGCTTGCATATTCTGCCGCCCGGGAGTAGGCCCAGGGGTGGTCGGATAGGGGTATTTTTGAGGTATTTGC
>JAFUGP010000151.1 GCA_017469335.1 Succinivibrio sp.
CAAAACCTCACAAGGCTTGCTGGTAAACGCCGATGTCAACGGCGCTTTAAACATAATGCGAAAGGTATTCCCGGATGTTACCTTAAAAAGTAACTACGGGATAGCGGGCTGCGGGAGCCCGGTGAGGATAAGGGTCTAAAAGCCCTTACCGCTCACAAACCGTCAAATTATTTTGAGACAGACCCTTATGGGAACTGACCTGGTCAAAGTCATCTGCGGCCTGCGCCGCAGCGGCAAATCAGTGATGTTGCAACTCATCAAAGCAGAATTACTCGGTCAAGGAGTTGCCCCCGCTCAGATCCTGGAGTTCAACTTTGAGGACATGCAATACCGCGCTCTGCATGACCATCTGAAACTGGAGGCGCGTATTCGCGCTTATGCCGGCGCTCACCGTGGCAAACTGTATTTGTTTTTAGATGAAATACAGGAGGTAGAAAGCTGGGAGCTGACCGTAAATTCTCTGCGCAGTGCACTGAATTGTGAGATCTATCTTACCGATTCCAACTCCAGGCTGCTCTCAGGTGAGCTGGCTACCTATCTGGCCGGACGCTATGTACAGTTCACGCTCTACCCTTTCTCCTACCGGGAATTCTTGTTATCGCGGCAGCTTGCGGACAGTGCCCACAGCTTTCAGGACTACTTAACTTTCGGGGGCATGCCCTTTCTGAGCACCCTCCCCCTGGAACGACAGCCGATACTTGCCTACCTCAGCGATCTGACCTACTCAGTGCTGTTCAAAGACATTCTGCAAAGAAACGGATTTCGCCATGTCGACCTGCTGCAACGGGTCATCAACTACGCCTTTGCCAACACAGGGCAGATCTTCAGTGCCACGTCCTTAAGCCGATTTCTAAAAAGCGAACAACGCCGTGTGGCCACTGACACCCTGCTTGACTACCTGCGGGCCTGCACTACGGCCTATATCCTCACCAAGATCCCCCGTTTTGATCTCAAGGACAAAAGGCCGCTGAGCGTCAACGAGAAATACTATGCAACCGATTTGGGCATGCGCGAGGCCGTAGCTGGCCATAATATAGAAGATCTCGGTCAGTGTCTGGAAAATGTGATCTGTGTGGAACTGCTACGACGCGGATACACGGTATACACCGGCAGCGGCTCTGATTTTGAAATTGATTTTGTGGCCTTAAAGGATCATGATCCCCTGTATATTCAGGTCTGCTATCAGCTCTCCACGGAGGACACCATAAAACGCGAATTTGGGGCATTCAGAAAACTTAGGGACAATTTTCCCCGTCTGGTGCTGTCATTAGATGAGTTTGATTTCAGCCGGGACGGCATACACCACCTCAACATACGGGATTTTCTGCTCAGCGACGGCTGGGAGCAGCGCCTGTGATCGTCTGAGATGTCAGGCGCTGCCCCTTATACGCCAAGCCGGCTGGAACACAACAAGCAAAAGGGCAAGAGATGCAGCTGACCTCAAACAGGAGTACCGGCAGGCCGACCTGCAGCGGAGAATTGTGTCTTTAAACTACGGTGAAAAGACAGCAAAAGGCAATTTCCGCCTGAGACCGGGACAGGCGCAGGCGATTTTTCAGCAATTTTTGTGAACTATATTATGTAAAACCGCCAATTTTTTTGTTATTATGTCATCTGTTAGCTATATAACATAGTTTTTGGCACAGCAAGTCTGAGCATAAGCGGATAATCAACTACGGTTTTTCCTATTTTCCCGTATTCCGTGGACCTCTGGTGATGCTGGCCGGCCCCTCCGTAAGGACGGGGCTTTTTTTTTGATTGTGCAACGATAGCCTGATCGGCAGAACCTCAATGGGCCGGACAAGAACAGGTTCGGTAAGATCACGGCTTGATGGTGGCCACCCGCATGGAACTTGATGTACTCGATATTGTCTTAGGCTCGCTCCTGAGCCTGGCCGTACTGGGATTGCTGTACATGATAGACCGCCGGGTGTGCTACGCCCTGGCGGCCTCGCTGCTGGCCTTCTTCCTTACCTGGCCATTCTTCGGCCTGTTAAGCGCCTCGGTGGTACTCGGTGCCGGGGTGTTCTGCGTCATCATCTATTTTGCCATCCGCTCGCTGCGGGCTGACAAGGGGATCTACTAAGCTCAGTGTCCGCGGTTGCGCACGCTGACCTGACACTGAGGCTCTGCACTGCTTTGTGCTGTTCTCTCTCAATACCGCGTTCGGGATAACTTATTGGCGCTTCCCCACCGCTCATCCTTGCGCTTGCCGTGCGCCCCTCTCTTTGGCGCTGTCCTCCTCTTCACTTAAGTAGTGCTGCGCCTCAGCATCCCCCAAGGCAGCGGCCTGCTTAAGCAGTTTGCGTGAGCGATCGGGATCTGCCGTCAGTCCCGCCGCGTCCTGCTGCAGCAACAAAGCCTCCCTGACTAAGCCCTCGCTGCATCCTGACTGCGCAGAGTGTTCATAGAGGGCGGCGGCGATGAGCGGTGGACACGCTCCTGCCTGAGGTAAAGACATACTGCCCAGATCGACGGCCGCGTAGGTATTGCCCAACAGCAGCGCCTGCACATAGCAGTCAAAGGCCCGCGCGGGATTTTGCGTAAGCAGCCGTCCCTGCTCATAGAGATTGCCCAGACGATGCCACGCGGCCGACAGCCCTGACTGCGCGGCACGCTCATACCAGGAGAGCGCCTCCTCTCCCTGCAGATCCGTACCCTGCGCGTTCTCCAGGCAGTAGGCCACGTTGTGTTGCGCCCTGGCATGTCCCTTGAGCGCGAGTGTCATCCACAGCTCAAAGGCGGCCTTACGGTCCTGCGCCACACCCAGCCCCTCAAATAGGCACAGCCCCAGCATCAGACTGCACTGCCAGGAAAGTGCGCGGTGACCGCGCTCAAAACAGGATGCAGCCTGGCTCAGGTCCCGTTTAAGACCGCCGTCCCCTTCCAAGTAAAGGCACCCCAAACGATGCAGCGCATCCCCCAAATCGGCGCTGGCAGCCTGTCTGTACCAGGGCAGCGCCTGTTTGAGGGCACGCTGCCCACCCTTGCTCTCCAGATATTCACCCAGGGCCCAGGCGCAAGGGGCGCTGCCTAAGGCTGCCCCCTGCCGGAGGGTTTTCAGGGCTTCCTTTTCATCACGCCGCAGCCCGGTGCCCTTAAGATAACGCCAGGAGAGCTCAAAGGCCGGCAGATACCCTCTTGCGAGTGCTTCCCGCAGCTTTTGCAAGGCCTGTTTGTCATCAGGCTTAACTCCCAGCCCCTGTTTGAGCATCACCGCCTGATAGTAGCAGGCAACCCCCAGACCTAAGAAAGCTGCCTTTGAGATAAACTCATAGGCATGAGCATAATTGCGCTCGGTATAAAGTCCGTAGAAGCACATCAGACCCAGCCTGAACAGAGAGTGCGGCTGCCCGGCCGCCGCGGCCTCCCGGTGACAGAGCAAAGAACGCTTAAAGCAGTCCTCATTCTCCCGACGGCTGAAATACAGCTCTCCCAACAGCGTAAGCAATATGGGAGGGGCTCCCTTTAAATCACACTGCTGCGCCAACTTAAGCACAGCATGTTCGTCCTGAACGCCAAAATAGCGCAACAGCGCGAGCAAACTGCACAGCACCGTACTCTCATGTGGCTGGGGATCACCTTGCGAGAGCGGGTGATCAGCCAAACCTTCCTGTGACGCACCAAGTTCTGTCAAACGACTTTGCATTTCGGCTTGCAGAGTATCAAGGACACTGAGCAGAGGCCCCGGATCCGGCGGAGAGACCAGGACGGCGCAGAGTTTTTTAAGCAGGCTTGGCTCTTTGCCCTTTAACAATCTGCCCCATAGTCCCCCGGAGGGCAGGGACAGCCAGGGGCCGGGACGCTGTTTTAGTTCCTCATAAAGCTCCCCTAAAGAGGCAGGCAGCACTGCACCCTGGTAGAGTGCAAATTCCTCGCCCCGGTCCTGTGCAGTGAACTGAGTGCTGCCCTGAGACTTAAAACCTAAGGAGACAAAGCGCAGTGCCATTGCCGCGCCCAGCCAGGGGCGCAAATCACCCGCTCTCTTCTCGGCAGCTGCGGGATAATCCGTGCTGTGCAACTGCGCCTGAATCAGCTCAAGTCCCTCCTGCGCCTGCTCTCCCGGGCACAAATACAAAGGCAGGGAAGCAAGATTGGGAGGATAAAGAGAAGAAACAGCCGTCAGACTCACGCACAAAAAGGGCGTTTGGCAGCAGCTAAGTGCGGACAGTACCTTGACGGTTTGTCCATGATTGTCGTCCAGACTCGATAAGCTCTCCGGAGCTTGCATGCTCAAGGCCAGACTGCCCTGCCCCAGAAACTCAGAGAGCGCTCTGGCCCTGGCAGATAATAAGCTTAATTCCTCATTCTGACTTGGTGCAGCAACCCGGGCGCGGTTATCCGCCTCATGCGGCAGCGAGAACAGCACCATGGCACAGGGGGTAAGCAACAGTGCCTCGAAGGATTGTCCGCCAATTTCAAAACAGGCCAGAAGCTGCGCGTGAGAGGACAGAGGAGAGCGCTCAAGCTGTGCGTAAAGCAATCTCAGCCCTTGCTGCTCTTGCGATGTGGGAGCCCTCTGCAGCGCCGTAAAGATGCTCATGCCTCACCTCCCTTCAGTGACCTCTCCTACCTCTCACGCTCAGAGTATCATCTTTGGATGACTGAGCGAAACTGCGCTATGATTAAGGGCGGTTACCGGCTCTGCAAAACCCGCTGCCAAGCGTTACAACAGGATCTACAGGGTAGGCCGCCCATAACTTGAAAGAATAACCGAAAATGCGCAATATAAGTTACGGCGAATTTGTGATGCAGCTGGCCAGTCCAGGTCAACTTGAATTTGCCATCGCCGGCTACTCAGGTCATTTTCACTTGGAACGCAGCACCAAAAAATTCAGCATAAGACAGTCGGGGATCGAGGACAGTTACGCTCTCTTCGAGACTTTTGAGCGCCTTAAAGATGAAAGTGACGCCGAATTCGTACGCCGCTTCATGGCTGCCCCGCTCATCTGCGGGCTGAGCCTCAACGATCTGCAAAAGACCATCACTTTGCATAACCACCAGGGGGAAGGTGCAATCCTAGAACCGGAGTCAGGACGCAGCTGAGACATGTCGCCGAATTACCAGTCTCCTAACCAAAGGCTTGAGCATCCCGGTTGAGCCTGACACAAAACTTTAGGACTTTTTTGCGAAAACTGTACAAAATTAGGTTTTTTGTACTGGCAGTGGCACAAAAACTAAAGTAAAATGAATGGGCACAGGTGACTTAGGTCTTATTTTCAATCAAAAACACCCGTCCGTATCGGCACAGGCTCTGAGAGCTCTGCCAAAGTTGTTTTAAAATGACTTAGTTTAGTACGGCATCAGCGGAGATATACATGACACGTTCCGAACTCATCGCTTCCTTGCAAAAGAGTTGCCAGGGCCTCCAACCGGGCAATGTTGAGCAGATAGTCTTGGAAATCATTGAGCAGATGTGTCTGTCTTTAGAGCATGGAGAGCGCATTGAAATCCGCGGCTTCGGCTCTTTTGAGATCCGCACCAGAAACCCTCGCATTGCTCACAATCCCAAGACCGGTGAGCAGGTAGATCTGGGGACACGCAAGGTCGCTCATTTCAAGCCGGGCATTGCTTTGCGCGCCAGGGTTAATGGCTCACAGACCGCCTCATAAACTGCGGCACAACAGGTTTCATAGTACTCCTAGCAAAGCGGCAGATCTCCTAGAGATCTGCTGTTTTGTTTTAGAGCTAGGTCCTTGCCTCGTTGCAATAAGTAGCAACACAGAGCTAAAGCCCGGTCTCAGAGAGACGTAAAATGTACCGGGCAGAGTTTGGGAGTTATAATCCTCCCGGCACCGGTGAGGTCTGGAACGATAGCCCTAATTTGCTGAATTTAATATTTTTGTTGATTAACTGACAATAAAAGGAGTCAGACCATGGGACACAAACGTCATAAACCCAAGCTTGAACCTCTGCTGTTGGAGAACCTCAAAAAGCGCAATCTGGTGCAGAAGAGCTGCCATGAGCTTCATCAGGGCACGGTATTTGTCGACCAGAAAAAGGCTTACAAAGCAGGCTATCGCAAGCATCGCCATGACTTTCTGCCAGACGGCAGCGCTCAGGAACTGATCCTGAGCCCTGCCGCCTGATTAAGGCCACGATCTGCCCATCCCTGTAGCAGCACCTGATTGCGTCGGCTACCGGCAATCATGACTGCGCCCCGGGACCGGCCGCCCGGCACAGCACTACGCCCGGCTCTTCCCTCAGGCGGGGGCCGTCCTCGGTCATCACGGGCTCGTATCTGGCCGTCGCCCGTCCCTGATTGGCCGAGTTCAGGGAATTAAGATACAGCACATACATGACGATCAGATCTCTTAGGCGGCGGTGGGCCTCGAACCTCTCATACATGGCCCGGCTCAGCTCTTCGCTAACCTCCCCGCTGAACTGCTTCCTGAACTGCTCTTTTAAACTCTCAATCTGCCGGTCATCTTCATCGAGCATGGCCTGCAAATCTTCGGCTTTGACGTTCAGCGTGATGAACTCGCTTAGCGCGGGATCGGCATCGTTCAGCGCCAGAAAGCTCAGGCGGAGCTGATCTCTGCCGCCGGTTTTGAAATCTTTACTGCCGTCGGTGACCGGAGCATCCACGTCAAGGCTGTTCAGGTGACCGTGATCCAACATGACAAAACAGCCGTCGAAATGCTCGAGCACGCCCTGTTTACGGCTGCGCGGCAGCTCAATGTACATGGCCCAGTCCTGCAGTTTGGACAGCTCTAAAATCACCGAACCGCGAACCTCAGACAGAGTAACCTTCTCCAACATGTCTGCCAATGATTCGTCGAGCCGATAGAACTTCTTGCCCACACTCCAAAGAACCACCGGCTTGAGCTGCGTGCGTTCTACTATCTGCTGTTGCAGGTTGGCGCACTCATCGTCATCTTCAGATTCGTTCATGACGGCCTCAAGCTTGTCGTTGCCCAGGGCCTCGTACCAGTCCTGCACTGTCAGGAAAACGGTCCCGTAGACCGGATTTCCCGATGCCAGTCCCCTGCTTCTGAGCTGCGCCATCCTCTCCATCACCCCGGGGATCTGTTTTACGGTAAGCTCGGCAAACTTCCTAACCAACTCCAGATTGCCGCTCTGATCATCGACTTTGGTCATTTAGATTTCTCCATCTTGCTACGGAGCCATGAATATCACAGTAATACATCTTTATTTTCAAAATGAAAAGGTTAAAAACAGCAAAAATTCACATCCCGTTTACTCAGCACTGACACTCATAAGCGGCAGAAAGCGGTGCTTTCATCCGTCCAAACATGCCTTGAGGATACCCTCTATGTGATGTGCCAGAGTACTCTCGGCTCAGGATTTGACCACCACAGAATACCGGTAAGTAGCCCTGATAGCGTCATCTGCATCTGCTGCTAGTCTGAACTTTCAGACTCACAGGCCAGTCAGAGATCAGTTCTACAACCTCAACTGTCTTTGAGTTTTTTCACCAACGCCTCCACAAAGGCATCAATAAGGGGAGAAAACTTTTGCCATATCAAAGCCAGAGTAGTAACCACAATTAGCCCCACAATGATTATGGGAGTCCAGCCAATACCCAGTTTCTGCTCTAATCTTGCGCTGCTCAAGGCATAGTTTTCATAGACCATGTTGGTATAGTCCAAAGCATAGGGTGCCAGATAGGCCACCCCGATGCCCAACAGCACAACCATTCCCAAACCGAGCACCGCCGGCAGCACGTATTTGATGAGAGCCTTGGCAATCTGCAGTACCAGTCCCAGCACAAACAACGCCACGAAGATGATGAGGCCCCACTCTACGAGCACTGCCAGCAACCTAAACATAATCTCTCCTCAGCAGCGTTTGCGCACAGGTTTGAGCGTCTAGGATGAGCGCTTCTCTCGCATAGAACTTAAAGCAGGCCCCGAGAATTACCGTGTGCAGTTCCTCAAACCTTCCCCGCTGCGACCTTTCTGTGCGCAGATCAGCGCATACGTGCTGGTGCAGCTGCCAACTCGTCAAGAGCCCGGTTTAACCCGGTCATGATCACCGTCACTTCGATCTCGTCCTCAGCAAAATCCGGCATGAGTTTCATGCCGAACTTGCAGTCGGCATCTTCAGCGGCATAGGCATGCACGGCCGAACATACCTCCTCCCAGCGGTTGAGCGGGAAAGATGGACTGACCTTGACATTGACGATGAGACCGCTGGCCTTGCTGATATCTACCTTCTGCATGAGCGGGGAGAAGATGGCGTGTCTGACTGCTTCTTCCACCAGATTGGGACCTTTGCCATGACCTATGCCAATGACCGCACGGCCGCGGCCGCGCATCACCGTCTGCATATCCGCGAAATCGAGATTGATGAAGCCGCCCACCCCGACTATGGCACCGGCCACGCCGTTTACGGTGTTGATCACCGTCTCATCGACGGCCTCAAAGGCGCTGCGTACCGATACGCCCGGTCCCAAACTCTTAAGCAGTTGGTTGTTGTCTACAACTATGAGGGTGTCGACCTGCCCCAGCAGATCCTCAACGCCGCGCTCGGCTATGAGCGTACGCCGGCGCCCTTCAAAATTAAAGGGCATGGTGGCTACACCGACCGTAAGGGCTCCGCTCTGCCGGGCCAATCCTGCGATGACCGGAGCCGCACCGGTACCGGTACCTCCGCCCATGCCGGCGACCACGAAAATCAAATCAGTGCCGCGCACCAGCTCTTTGATCTCATCCAAGCATTCCTGCGCGGCCAGGCGACCCTGATTGGGATCGCAGCCCGAACCCAAGCCAGCGGTCAGATTTTTGCCTAACTGCACGCAGGTGGGGGCGCGACAGACCGAGAGAGCCGCAGCATCGGTATTGAGCGCCACCAAGGCAAGCTCGGTGAGCCTAAGTTCCGTGAGACGGTCGGCAAAGTGGCTCATCACGTTGCAGCCGCAGCCTCCCACACCTAACACCTTGATGACACAACGCGGAGAAGCGACAGGTGCCGGGGAGGTACTTTGGAGTGCTGCGGCAGACTGTTCTGCGCCAGGTGGGGTGGTGCCGGGACTGACCTGAGCTTGCAGGTCGGATATTTGCTCGTCACGATCGCTCATAATGATTCCTATTCTTGTCAGGGAGAAGGTCCTTGCTGTCATTAGCCTGCAGCAGGTCCATCATCTTTTGACACGGCTAAACTTGCCCTCAGAAGAACCGCGTCTGCATGGTGCAAACCTAAGGCAGATTGCCGCGCCCGGAGGCAGTGCCGAAGGCAAATCAGCACAGCTCCGGACCTCGTGCCTCAAGTCTGATTGAGATTGTACAGGCAGCACCGGACAAAAAATCCCTTGCATCTCGCAAATACGCCACGGCCGGGAAAGTCGCCAGGCAGGCTTTGGGGCTGCCTGTCTCTTGCAAAGTGCCCCGCTCATGCCAAACGTGCACTTTGCCTGACAGCGCAAATTAAGTGCACTTATCTTCAAATCTCCCGGCACTCTGTTTACACTTGTAGCTGTAGGGAGGCTTGGCACATGCAGACTGAGGATTATTTGCGCTTTCTCTGCCGGCAGATCCACACGGTGGTACTGGCAAGTTTGGATGAAAACCTGCTGCCGGTGACTGCAGCCGTTGATATCATGGAGGCACGCAAGGACAGCGTGTTGTTTCTGACCGCCACCGGCAAGGGTCTGTACCGCAGACTGTCTCAGCACCCTCAGGTGGCACTGACCGGTCTTAAAGGTGAGGACTCCTTGAGCACGGTGGCAATCTCGCTGCGCGGCAGGGTGCGGGAGCTGGGAGCTGACCTGATCCCGCATCTGTTCGAGCTCAATCCCTACATGGCTGAGATCTACCCCGGCGAAATCTCCCGCCAGGCTCTGACCGTCTTTGAACTCTATGAGGGGAGCGGACAGTGGTTTGATCTCTCCAAAAAGCCCGTGGAACATCAGACGTTTGGTTTTGGCGGGATCACTGCCGTCACCTCGTGCCTCTACACCATCACCTCCTTATGCGATGGCTGCGGCAAATGCCTGTCAGTCTGCCCGCAGCAGTGCATAGCAGGCAGCAGTCTGCCCTTTGTCATCAAGGCTCCGCACTGTCTTAACTGCGGCAACTGTCTGAGTGTCTGCCCGAAAGGGGCGGTACAACGTCTTAGGGCGTAAAGTTATGAGCGATGTCACCGCCCAGGATACCAAGGCCCTGAGTCAGGATGAACTGCTGTTGCGCCTCATCAGGCTGCTGTGCGCCGAAGATGAGCGCTATGCTGAGCTTGAGATCCCAACTTCCTTAGATGAGAGGCGCAACCTGCTGCGCGCCCTGCTCAATGTGCGCCCGCCGCGTCCTGCCGCCGCGCAGCTCATTCAATTGCAGGACAGCTACCTGCAGGAGCGCCTTACAGAGCGCGGGGTGGTGGACGCGTTGCAACTGCCCTTACTGAGCCAGAGCATTGCCCTGTGGCAGGGTGATATCACCCGCCTTAGGGTCGGGGCCATCGTCAACGCCGCCAACGAACAGATGTTAGGCTGCTTCAGCCCGCTGCATAACTGCATCGACAACTGCATCCATACTTACGCGGGATTGCAGCTGCGCTTGGAGTGCTCGCGTCTTATGCAGAAGCTCAGAGCAAAGTTCGGATCGCAGTATGTCATGCCCACCGCCGCGCCGCTGCTGACGCCGGGCTACAATCTGCCGGCGTCCTGGATCATTCACATCACCGGCCCTATCGTCCTGGGAGCGCTCACCCCTCATTACGAGGCCCAGCTCATTGAGTGCTACCGCAACATTCTGTCGCTGTGCAGCGCACGGCGGATTTTGAGCGTCGCCATCTGCTGCATCTCCACCGGCGTGTTTCACTTCCCGCCGCAGCAGGCAGCGCAGCTGGCCGTTGCTACGGTGCAGCAGTATCTGCGCGAGCACCAGGAGATGCCCCTGAGAGTTATCTTCAACGTATTTTCCCATGAGGATTACCGCCGTTATGCCCAACTGCTTGAATCCTGAGGACGGCTACCGCCTGAGCATACAGCTGGGTCTTAAGGCCCTGCACTCTTTAAGCGGGGAGCTGAGCTTTGCCGCCGCGCCTGCCGCAGACACCCTCCCCGCTCTCAAGACGGCACTGTCAGACTGCGAGGCCGTGGTGGTAGGTGCCGGTGCAGGACTGTCCACGGCGGCAGGATTTACCTACAGCGGGGCGCGCTTTGAGCGTTATTTCTCCGATTTCAAAGCCCGCTTTGGCATTGAGGATATATACTCAGGCGGCTTTTATCCATTCCCCAGAGCGGGGATACGCTGGGCCTGGTGGGCGCGGCATATCTACTTCAACCGCTATGTCACGGCCCCGCTGAAAGTCTACCCCACTCTTAGAGCCCTGCTTGAGGGCCGGGACTATTTTGTCATCACCACCAATGTAGACCACCAGTTTCAGAAGTCAGGCTTTGCTAAAGAGCGGCTGTTCTACACCCAGGGAGACTATGGCCTCTTTCAGAGCGTAAACTCCTCCATCAGGCAGACCTTTGACAATGAGGAGTGGACCATGCAGGCCATGGCCGCGCAGGGTTTTGTCAGTAACAGCCAAGGCGTTTTCGACCTGCCCGAGAACGCAGCGGTGAGCATGGAACTGCCTGAGGATATACTGCCGCGCTGCCCGCTGGACGGCAGCGAGGTGACCATGAACTTAAGGGCCGATGACAGTTTTGTGGAGGATGAGGGCTGGCAGCGGGCGTCGGCGGCCTACGCAAACTTCCTCACGGCGCATCGCCGCAGCCGGGTGCTGTATCTTGAGCTGGGTGTGGGCGCCAATACCCCGGTCATCATCAAATACCCTTTCTGGGCACTGACCCTGGCCAACCCCCGTGCCACCTACGCCTGCCTCAACCTCAAGGAGGCCTTTGCCCCGCAGGAGCTTGCCGCGCGCAGTATCTGTCTTGAAGGCGATGTGGCGCAAATCATCACACAGCTCACCGCATCCTCATGAGGTGTCTGTCTCAGCATTGAGGCTTCTTGCCGATAAAGAAAAAGCCGTTGGACTTATGTCCGTTCATGGTGGTGAAAGTCAGTGTGCCGTACTTCTGCCTGCCAAAGCCACCTAAAAGCTCGGCGATCCAGGCAGGATCATGGTGCCTGACGATGGCCCCCTCGGGCAGCTCAAAAGCCCCGTATACTCCCAGAAGCGGCGCAAACCTCTCATAGCGCTCCGTGTTGCGCGCATCGTCATTGAGCAGAAAGTCGTTGACATAGAGGATGCCGCCCGGTCTGAGCACCCGCGAGATCTCGGCTATAAGAGCCTGTTGCTCCTCATTGCGGCAGATACAGGTGAGCACGGCAAAGAGGATCACCGCGTCGGCGCTGCCATCCTCAAGCTCCAGCCTTGGCGAGCCCATCACCCGCAGATCAAGACCGGGGTACTGCCTGAGGCCGCGTTTTATCATCGCGGCAGAGAAATCAAAGCCCATAAGACGCCTAAACCCCGCCTCCTTGAGTTCCTGCAGGGTGCGGCCGTAACCGCAGCCCACATCCACCACCAGTGCGTCTTGCGAGACGTAGCGGGCAAAGGCCTCACGCTGAAAGGGCGTGGTAAACTCCTTGTTGTTGCTTACGCTGTCCCAATAATCCTTCTGTTGCATCAAGATCTCCCCATCTGGCCATAAAGCGCCTGCTTTAAGGCCTTATATCCCCAGGCTGCGCCCCAAAAAAGTGCCTGGTACTTCAACCTGCGAGGCCCGGGCAAAACCCCGTTTCATCAGGCCGCGGCCGGTTAGTCACCGCACCACTTCTATGAGTGCGGCGCGCTCAAAAGTAAGGTGTGCAGCTGCCGCCTGGCCTCATCCTGTCCCTCACCTAAGCTCTGCAGCGCCTGCTCCCAGCTCTCACGCAGGCGGCTTTTGACCTCCACCAGCTCACCTAGGAGCAGCCGGCGATAGTCATTGCGCCTGGCGAACATCCCGCCCAGCAGACCGCTTACGGATAAGGAGGAAGTGAGTGTGCGCAGATAATCCTGAAAGTCATTGCGCCAGCGCGGCATGGCACTCTCCTCGCTGAGATGGCCAATCCTCTGGGGATCAAAATCAAAACGCACCTGTGCGTAACCTAAGAGCACCTGCGAGCTGATGGCATTGATTTCGTCAAGTCTCCCCGTCACCGTCTGCAACAGCCGCGCTCCCAGACGCCCGAACTCCTCATTGATCCGGGCTACCAGACGCGCCTTGAGCTCATCGCCGTAGTGGGTGAAAATCCCCAGAGCACCGGTCTGGGCGTCATAGTAATCGAGGCAGGAGCGATAGGCTGCGGCAATGCCCGCCTCACACTCCTGACGCGATAGATACTGCAACCTCAAGATGAGATTATCCCGCAGGTTCACTCCCATCAGACGCAGCAGTTCATCGCGCCCGAAGGTCTGTGTCTGCCGTCCCGAGCGCAGAGTCTCACTCACCGAGCCGGTCCTCAAGAGCTGCACCCCCTCCCCCAGCACCTCGCGCACGGTTTTTTCCAGCGCCTCCTGCTTTTCAGGCGCGGCTTTGTCACACTTGGTAAGCACGAAAATCATGCGGCAGCCCAGATGGGAAAATGGCGTGATGATTTTATCTTTCTCGTAGTCATCCAGGCGGCTGCGGGAGGCATCCAGACAGTAGATGAGCGAGTGAAACCAGTCGGCCACCGCCTGCTGTCCATTGCGCTGCATCTCATCGTGCAGCAGTCTCTCCCAGTCCAGCGCCTGCGCGCCCTCTTCCAGTCCCCAGCTGTCATAAGGGCAGATGAGCAGGTTGCGGTAGGCAAAAGGTTCTATAGGGTGCAGGCCGTAGGAGGTCACCGGTGCCCCGGCCCCGGAGCGCACCTTATCCTTAAGGCCGTAGAGATAGTTGATGAGCGAGGACTTGCCGGCTCCGGTCTTGCCCAGCACCAGCACATTGGTACGTATCAGTGCGCCGCTCATGAGTGCCGTCACTCAAGCCAACCCGGCAGACCGCTACCCTCAGGACCGGTCCTGAGGATGACGGCCGGGTTTATCATCTTTTTGGTACTCCTCAAAGAGCTGTGCCACCATGGCCTTGAAGCGCTCGCCAAAGAGCTCGTTGATGGACTGGGTCTGCCCCTGCAGCCCGCGCAGGCACAGCTGCTCGCACACACGGTTGTAGGCCGCGCCCAGGGCGTAGGTCATGGCGCTAGCCACCGAGCCGTTGATGAGCCCGCCCGTGAGCGTGCCCAGCCCGGGGATGAGCTTGGCCAGATTGCCGGCTAAGGACTTGCCCACGTTCTGAGCAATGAGATTGACCAGCACCCCGCCGGCGAGCTCCTTTAGACTCTTGAGATCCCACACATAGGAGAGCCTGGCCAGCATGCTCAGCTGCGCGGAGGTCAGCAGTGCCGCGTCGGACATGGGAATGGGGGTAAAACCCACCAGGAAGGCCCCGGCCACCGTCTGTCTGACAATGCTCTCACCTTCCGTCAATTTACGTTCGATACCGCGACGCGAGGCAGCCATGAAGGACAGACGCCTGGACTCGTCGAGCATTTCCACTGTCCAGCTGTTTAACTGCTCCAGCCCGGGATTGAGCTGCAGGCGCTCATCGGTGCTGCTCTCGAAGATAAAGCAGCGCTCCTTACCGTCGCCCTGAGGAGGCAGCGCGGCGTGGATGGCCTCGCCAAGTTCCTTGCAGCCGTTTTCGCTGGCCTCATCGACCTGGGTCAGAACAATGGCCACCGGCTTGTGCAACCGCTCGAACATCTCCACCAGGCTGGCATCAAGCGCCGTAAAACGCGCCACCGGGGCATTCACGCAGTACCAAACCACGTCGATGGGTTCACCCTCATCCTCAAGTCTGGTGAGCAAGGTCTTGATGTCGGCGTTGAACCGACGCTGCTTGTCCTCGCCGGTCTCATAGCCGGGGGTGTCATAGAGCCTGAGATCCCCCACCTGCAACGGGGTCACGGCCGTGGTGACAGGTCTGCCGCCGCCCACCTCGGCCACCTCCCGTCCCAGCACCAGATTGCAGAGGGAGCTTTTGCCCGCCCCGGCCGCGCCTACCACCAGAATGCTGGCCTGCCCTATTTGGGCAACGTAATCCTGGTACAAAGTGCGGTAACGCTCGGCAATCTCCGCTTCACTATCGGCTGCCGTCGACGCCTCAAGAACATCGGGGCTCTCCTTTGTGTCACTCATAAAGACCTCGTTTTTTCATCAAAATCAGAAGATTTACCGCCTTTGCTGCGGTCAATTTGCACTTGGGTTCTCTGCTGTGGTGTGTTTTAGGCGCATAAAGGCTATCTGGACTACGCAGGGCAGAGTCACCCGGTAGGCAGGACCTGCCAGATCATAGGCCGTCCACAACCCCGTCAGCGCCCAGCCCAGGGGACCGGCAAAGACCCCTAAGGCCCGCGACAAAGCGGCATTGCCGGCTAAGGTTAACCCCGAGCCCAACAGCATTCTGGACAAGGTATTGGCCACCAGGGACGCCGCCTGCAGCGCCAAGGCGCTGTTGAGCCTTACGCCCAACTGCAAAGCTGCGGTTACCGCCTGCGCTGTGACGGCGCAGTTTTGGAGGTTCAATGAGGAGATGAGCTCTTTTAGATCCTGCTCATCCATTTTCTCCACCGCCGCGATCAAAAGGCTCTCGAGCAGCCGCCGCTCCAGCACCGGTACACTCTCGTCATCTTCATGTTTGACCTTGGCCTTATCCAGCACGTCGCGGACTATTTCAGCATACAGCACCCCGCCGCCGCGCCACAGGTTCATCAGGGAATGTCCGCCGAAACACTGCAGTTCCTCGGCCAGACGCTGCCAGTAGCGGCTGTGCTCACCAGGGCAGTTTTTATACTCATCACTGGAGGTAAGGGTCTGGGTGAGACGTTCACGGCGCTCCTCCCCGGAGCCGTCATAGACCAGATAGCCAAACAAAGGCTCCAGCTCAGCGTCACTTAGGGTGCCCAGAAAGGCCAGATCAGGATCCTCGCGATAGCTCATGCGCGCTTACTCTCCGACCTGAAGCTGTTCTGACGTTAACCTGCTACTTGTCTGTTTCATAAGGCGTTAATGTAAGCTCGCCCTGCTCAACCCTGGCGACCAGAAACGGCACCAGCACCTTGCGCAGTGAGTTGAATTTATAGGGCAGCTGCACCTGCGCAGGTTTTAGATCGGGGTTTTTAAGATACTGCCTGACTATACTCATGGCCACCTGTGCGATTGTGCGGGCATCGCGGGTGACCGTGGCCTCCAGCTCGCCGGCGCGCACCGCAGCGAGCCCCTCGGCAATGCCATCAATGCTCAGTACCGGAATATAGGGACGATCGGGCCCCAGGTTAAAGCCGCGCTGCTGCAGTTCGCGCACGGCCGCCAGAGCGATGCGATCACTGGCGCAGATCACCGCGTCCAGATCCTCAATGGCCGTGTGCTGCAGCAAAGTCTCGAACTGCTCTTTGACCAACGCTCCGCTCCAGGGGCCAAAATACTCACCTAAGATCTGAGTGGGGATCTTAAGCCGCCGCAATTCCTGCCTGAAGGTCTTGGCTCTGCTTATGGTCTCCAAGTTGCCCTGTATGCCCTTGAAGAGCACATAGTCAACCTTACCGTTGCCGTTGCGATCCCAGTTGGGATGGATCTGTTGGTACTCGTGCAACAGCTGAGCCTGAATTTTACCGGGCAAGAGCAAATCACTGCCCACGTACCAGGTAGTACTGTATTTGGTAAAGACATCAGTGCCTGGATCATCGGCCACAAACAACAAAGGCAGTCTGGCGCGCTCGGCGTGGTGCGCCACGGTCTCGTCCTCGGCATGGTCCCACACCAACATGAGCATGGGCATGGTCAGCTCGGTGCTCTCACCAAACAGTCCCCACACATCCTGAGCCTTACCCTGTCCACAGCCTTCCTTGAGTTTGACCGAGTGCTCATATGACTGCAGAATCAGCTGTTCGCGGATGGAGGCATTGACCGGGCTGCGGCAGTCTTCCATGTAGAAGAGGACCTGCGACTGGGGCTCATTACCCTCGGCCAGAGCCGCCGGGACAAACGAGTTCAGAACACAACCTGTCAGTAACACCAAATATTGTCTGAGTGTTCGAAGGCAGAGCAGAGACATGGGCACCTCCTCTGTTGTAGTTCCTATCAGAACCTACGGCGCGGCGCTCCCGCACACCGGCACTTAGCTCAGTATAACCCAAGGTTTTGTGTTAAGACTGCGCCTCGGCTCAAAGGGTTGGGAGTCCACAGGCAAATTGCAGAGCTGACTATGCGATGGAAAGCCTGAAGAACTGCCATATGAATGAGGGACCTGTACGAAGAAAGCTGCCCACCTGATCGGCTCCGCCTAAATCTTTGCCGCTGACGTGCATCAGAGCCTCAACGCAGGCTACTCTTCGGTGACCGAGATTAGTCAAATGAAAGCACAGGAAACTGGATTGACACCTGCCTGTGCAGGGCAATTTCTGTATCTTATCGACATAGACTGTTCATAATGGCGGTGATTTTGGCATTGATCTTAGCTGCATCCTTGAGTTCGTAATACTTCAGAATTTCTTGAATATCACCGTCTTCTAACTCTTTTAAATTAGGGATCTTCAATTTACGCAGATGCTGACTCTGCCAGCGCACAAATCCGCCGTTCATCTGATTGGTTACGGCCGCCAACTGTTCCCTGACAAAATCCGACATGAGAAAAGCTGCCAGGATCTTGAGATCTGTGGGGGAGTTACCGACCACATAGTAGATGTTATGCAAAGGATAATACTCGCCTTCGTCGACAAAAATGTAGGTGTTACCCGATATATCCGGCAGCAGGATTTTTGGCTGAGAGCGCAGTTGCGGATTTATTCTGTCTATGGTTTTATACCATCTGTCAGGCGCTTTTTGGGCAACGTGTCTTGAGGATAACCGTTCACGGTAAGCGGATAAATAAGCCTCTGCCTTGGGATAAGCCGCGAGGTCCAGCAACGAGCCATCCGGGTTGTAGGGGTTCAGCAGGAATTCACCCTGCCACTTGAGTTCGTTGCCGCGCAGATCCCTAGCATTTATACCCGGCAAAATAAGTGATGGCTCAACTAGCTGAGGGAGTTGAGGTGAAATAAACACCGAATCAGCGCCCGTGGCAACTCCTACCCCGATTTTAAATCCTTGACTCTCTATGGTGCTGAGGCAAGGATCTGCTTCCCGGACATTAAACATCGCAGACCAATCGGCATCTTCAGGCACCTTCTTGCTTATTGCCTTCAGCTCTGCCAGACTCTCTGCCTCTGCGCAGTCCGAGTAGACAAAAGTCTCCCGGCAGCGATCGGCGTCTATCACGGTGATGGCAGGATAAGCTAGAACATCCGACAAAAAAGCCTTGGCACGCTCTAAATTTATGAGACTTCTTAGTTGATAATGTTGGGCAACTAATTTCCGCAGTTTCCGTCCATATTCATTTCTGAGCCATCTGTTTGAGCAGATAAAGCAGTGCCGTCCACCCGGGGCCAGCATGGAGAGAGATTTTTCAAAGAACGGGACATACAAATCACAGCGGTAGTGAAAAGTCTCGAAGTTGTCCCGGCAAAATTTAAGGATATCCTTTGGAATATGCTCGTAGCGGATATAAGGGGGATTACCGACCACAATGTCCACCATGCTCTGTGGGGCGTGCAGAAAATCCTCAACCACAATGGTATCGGCCGCAGTGTCTATACCCAAACTCTGCAATCTTTCTTGGCACAGTCTGACTTTGAGGGGATCTATCTCATAGGCCCGAACATTAATGTTGAAGACAGTCTCTGCATCAAAATCAAAGCGCCTTGCTGACTCCTGCAATCTGTTGGCTATTTCCACCAGAAATTCACCGTCACCGCAGGAGGGCTCCAGCACACGGACCGCACTTAAGTTGCGATCGGAGGTATAGCCGGCCTTATCAAGCATGAACCGTACCACGGCCGGGGAAGTAAAAACATCGCAGTGCCCCCGGGAGCGCCTGTGGCCCGGCAATTTAACTGCGCTTACGGGCGGCACTGCTAAGGTATCCATAAAGAGAGGCCAGAAAACTGCTTATGGAAGTTTCCTCTCCCAGATCTCCATAAGATCGATCAGCACGAGTCCACAGCACACTCGCGCAGTTGTAGTGACGTTCTCTTACCAGCTTTTGACAGAGAATTTGGTAGCGCTGAAGATAGGTTGCTCCGACAAATTCAGCTAGAACAGGGAAGTGAGGCTCGTGATTGCTCACAGGGCGCTCTGAATCGTCATCACGTCCTACCACCATCAGCCAGCCTAACCAGGGGGCAAGCTGCTCCGGAAACAAACCTTCGCGAAAAGCCGTCCATAAATCAACAGCCGAGCCCAACGCCTCCTCAGCACGATTGTTGAAATTGTTCCCGTAGGAGCCAATCTGGGATTTGAGCTCAATGGTTGCAAGCAGTCTGCCTCCACCATCAATGATAATCATGTCCCACTCTTTGGATGAGCGAAAATACCCGGGCAGATAATTGTTGTCGGTTATGACTTGCGCTGGAGCAACACCCGCTTCAACTGCCACTGTTTTGAGAAGACTGACAAAGCCATTGAGCTGTTTGCCACCCAGAACTGCACCTCGGTTTGTCAGATCGATGCTGTCCTCACGCTGACTTTCCCGCCTATCCCAGAACGCCGTTACAGCCTGTGATATTTGTGCTGCAAAACCAGTGCCTGATTTGGGTGCGTATGCCATACCTGATTACCTCGCCAAAACTTTATGGCTACGGACCTCGTTTCTGCGCAAACACTTCGCACAAACTGCCTGCCAAAAGCTCCCGTATGATTATCGCACACCTGCCCGTACCAAATTGTGCTCTTGTGTACCTCAGTACAATCGTTTTTGAGGCAGGAATCTGCCTGTAATACAGACACACCCCAGATTCCTTCTGTCAGTTGAGTTATGCTGTGCCGGTAGCATGCAAAATTCACAAGCGGAGAGCAACATGCGCCCCGACATAAAAGCTTTTCTCGAACAATTACATTACGAACTTCCAAAAATGGGACTGGCCCCACAGGTGCACAGCTATGTGCTGCTGTATCTGGCCTGGCAGTGCGCCCTTAAAATCTCCGGTCCTAATTTCTCACTTAAAAAGCTCGGTGCGCTGGTAAGCACCCTCAAAAAACCCGCCACCTCACGGTACCTGACATCGCAAGCAAACCAGCGCGGCAGCGCACTTGCCATCCTGCTCAAAGGGCTGGATCAGTGCTCTCCTTGTATAGATCGCCCGGAGAGTTACGGCGAACTGTGGGATCTGTTCTACCGCGTCCCCGGCACCCATATGCAGCCTGACGATCAGGCCGTGCTGGAGTATCTGGCCTTGCAGATTGAAGAACATGACGCCCCGTTCTTCAAAGAAGCCCTGACCTCTTTGAGTCCTGAATTCATCAGCACTCTGCCCAGGCCTCCTGCAAGCGCGCAATTTAGTCTCGCTACCGAAGACTACACCCGGCAGATCTGGTGTAGTTTGGCCGCCAGGTTTCTCAAATTACAACAAGGCATGCAGATCTACAATCCCTGCTGCGGCACCGGCAATTTTGCTCTGGCCGCAGCCGCGGTCTGCCCACAGGCGCACACCGTCAGCGTGGACTGTGACGAGCTGATGACCAATATCTGCGCCATGCGCGCCCAAGCAGCCGGCATTGAAACACAAACTTACTGCGCTGACATGTTCTCGACACTGTCAAAAGGTCAGATTGTGCGCTATGAGCGTGTGTTCTGCATGCCGCCCACGCAACTGCCTCTTCATACCTACGACAATTACCTCAGATCGATAGGACTGCAGCCCAGCACTCGCCATGTCATCGCAGAAGATGCCTATTTATTGCAGATCTTAGCCTCCCTGAAAAGTTCAGGGCGCGCCGTGGTCATTTTAGACTTGAGCTCCTGCGGGGATGAGATTTTTTGCGCCCTCATTGCACAGGGATTACTGGAGGCCGTGATCCCGCTTCCGTGCTTTACGGGCGATGCCCGCCCTGTCTGCGACATGCTGGTAATAAGCCGCGGCAATCGCAGCGTGCGCACTTACAGTCTTGAACAGGCGCTGAGACTGCCTTTGTACACTGTACCTAATCCGCAAGATTACGAGACCTTAGCTGCTCTCAGTGACCGACAGTTACGCTATGGCTCCTCACGTATGACTAATCAACAATTGCTCAGATCAGACAACCTAGATCAAGAACTGTGTCAGACGACCAACGGCAGCCCTGCCGAATAAGCCTCTGGAAGGTGGATACCGAAAAAACCGCACCTTGGCCTGACTTGCAAACCAAGTGGCGGTTTTCCTGTGCTCTGGATGCACACCAGACCGAACTTTTTGTTTGTTATTAAGCTATTTTTTAAACAACATACCTGCGCTCATCTCAAGGTAGTTCTCGCCCTCATAACCCGGAAAAGATTCCTTGACCGCCGCGATAAATGCCCCACGGCTGCGCTCGCTCTCCGCAAGTTCCCTGACACGCTTAAGATATGTCACCTTCTCCTGCGCGGCCGCCGGTCCTTCGGGGACGTAATGGGAGGTCAGGATCAGCTCATATCCCTGCTCAAGGTAATCCTCAAAACGTGCAATTTCAGCATCGATCGCCGCCACCGAGGGCAGAATATTGTGCACCTTGCCGCCCATCATGTGGGTGTAGACCGCGTTTAGGGCGGGGATCACCACGTCATAATGCCCCTCGGGGGTCTGACCGTTGACAATCTCAAATTCCATGCCTGCCAGTTTGAGAGTCTCGCCAAACTTAAGCTCGGTGGCGTCGGAGGGCAGATCACCTGCCACCTGATCGGCACCGAAGGCTTGGGTAAACTGCTCGGTTAAGGCCTTCACGCTGCCCTCCTGCCAGCTTTTCACAGCCCCTTTGGTGGCAAAAACCTCGGTGTCAAAGTGGCTGTAACCGTTGGGATGGTAGGAGAGCAGTGCACCTGCCAAAGGCTTGTGAAGGCTCTTGAGGTAAGCGGCAAAAAGCTCAACGTTTTTTGTAAGTGCGGTCGACTCCAAAAGCACCAGTCCCTTAGCACTCTCTAAGGCGTAAAGCTCATCGCTGAGCGGATCGCCGCTTTGGTAGGCGTGCAGTTTGAGTGTGGGGCAGTTGTAAGTGGTAACACTGCCCTGCTCCAGCGCGGTTTGGGTGAGCGCACAGGGTGCGGCCGCAGCCTGAAAAGTAGTGAACAGCGCCGCCAGGAGGGAGATTTTAAGCAACTTTTTCATGATGAACTCCTCAAAGGATAGTTTGGTATCGAACAATATAAGTATAGTTCGATATCAAACCTTTTTCAATCATTAAATTTGCTTTTAAAACAAATAATAAAAAACCAGCTTTGTTTAGGCCCTAAGCGCCACTGACTGCTCCGCTCAGGCCGCCTCTTGGCTGTGGCGCTTAATTCTGATTGAGAGAGTGCAGCAGATCCTCAAAGCGCTGCCGCCAGTCCTCACCGTTGACCGGCTGAAAGGTATGCAGTCCCACCGAGGCGGCAGACTGCACGTTTTTTAGACCGTCATCAAGAAAAATGGCCTCCTGCGGGTTGATGCCTTCCTTTTGAATTACCAAAGAGAAGAACCCGGGATCGGGCTTGAGCATTTTCTGCTCGAAGCTTTTATATTCAGCGTCAAAGTAGGTATGCAGGGCCCGCCCGCGACCGTCAAAGGCCTCACTCTCGGCCCAAGCCATGATGAACTCGTTGGTGTTGGAGAGCAGGATGAGGCGGTAGTGTCGCTCTCTTAAGCTGTCAAGCAGCTCTAAATTTCGTTGCGGGATCTCGGCGATAAAGCCACGCCAGGCATGGCTGCACTGCTCTGTGGTGATCTCGCGTCCGGTCATCTTGCACATCTTAAGGCGGAACTGCTCGCCGCTGAGCGCGCCGCGCTCAAAATCACCGAACACGCCCGTCTGAGCGTAATCATTAAGACGACTGGAGATGTCCTTAACACCCAGCTCGTAAAAGCGCCGCACTGCCTCGTCACGATTGATGTTGACGATGACACCGCCCAAATCGAAGATAAGAGTCTTGATCATGGTCTGTTAACTCCGCCGTATCAACGCAGCGTAATTGCGCTCTGCCGCCTCAAGTTCCTCAAGTACCGCAATCAGGCCATCCAGTGAGGTCAGCGCATCGTTTTGCAAGTAGATACCGTCACCTGCCAGAGAGCGGGCCTCATCGGCAATCTCCTGCAGTTCCTCCAGCGGCAGTCCTGCGGCATGCTCATCTATGGCGGCCGTAAGTTCCCGAAGTTTTTCCGTCAGGGATTGCTGCTCCTCAAGCAACTCCCGCGAGCGCTCAAGCAGTGCCGTCACGCCGCCTTGTACCTTTGCAGGTTCGCTCATACTCACACCCAAATTCATATCAGTCTACTGCTCGGTATAGCTGGAAAGCACAAAATCATCGTTGATGTTCACTTCCTGATCGGGATCGCCGACCTCACCCGGCGTACCCTGCTCACCCATTTCTGCCTGCTTGTGCAACAGCGGCATGGCTCTTGCCATCAGCTCATTGGCCTTGGTGGTGTTCTTGCGCACCAAATGTCCGGTTTTGTAGTACTGACTGAGCGTGGTCAACGAGAGCACATCGTTGTGCTCACAGCCCTGCTTTAAGGTCTTGATGGCCATTTCATTATTGAGATCGGTACCGATGCCGCATTCATAGCATACGGCCAGCGCCTGGAACACCATACTGTCATACTTCTCAGGATCATAATCGCGCACGGCCTTTGACAGCACCAAAAAGGCGTCGGAAAAAGCCAGGGGGATCAGATCGTCATCACGCCCCAAAATCTTGGAGGCAGCCTTGACCACCAGTTCGCTGAGCAGAAAGTAAGTGCTCATCTCGGCATCGCGCACCACTAATATACCGTGCGCATACAGATCAACCAGCACGTGTATCGCCCTGATCACGCCGTTTTCGGCAGAGTCCTTCAGATAACTCAGGCCATCATAGATGCGCTGCTGAATTTCCGCATAGCGCTCGTCGTTGTAAATATATTTCTTTTTGGGATCAATTTTATAGGGGCGGTTCTGGATGACGCTCTCCTCGGTCTGCCCGGGATACTTTTTGATAAGCTCCTGCAGATCGCTGCGCGCCTGTCCCAGCAGCATCAATCCCACCATACACTGTGCCTCGGCGCTGCCCAATTCGGCTGCCGTCTTCATAAATTGAGCGCTTTTTTCGAGATCCTGATGCTTGGACTTGGGCGAGCCATAGATGTGGGCCAGAACAAAGGCCGCGGAGGGCTCATCATATTCAACGGCTTCCTCCAGCAGCTTTAGGCCCTTATCCTCATCGCGGATCTCATCTTTGGTGCAGTAGAGCGTCCCCAGTTTGGCGAGCGCCGTCGGTTGCTGTTTACGTACCGCCCGCTTGAGGAGAGCCTCGGCTTTTTTGACGTCCCGGGGCACGAAAGCACCGTGCAAATAACAGTCTGCCAGTCGGGAGACTGCCAGAGGATGAAGATTGCGGGCGGCGCGTTTGAGCAGTTTGATGCCCAGCTGATGATCCTGGTGGGAGACTTCGTCACTGAGGATCATCTGCGCGGCCTGTACCGCACACATATCAGAGCCCTGCTCGGCACCGTAAAGAAAGATTTTCAGGGCCTTGAGCACATCCTGCGGGACCAGATGTCCTTGACGATAGCATTCACCCAGAGCAGTGAGCGCCAGGCCGTAGTCGCGATCGGCCGCGGCCCTGAGCCAGTCCAGGGCCAGATCGTTATGCTCGCCGTCATCGTCAATGGCGTAGTCATAATCAAGGATGGCATAGTGCAGTACCAGCATGGAGGAGGGGTCGCCCTTTTGGGCTTCAGGAAGTACTTCCTGCACCAGGTATTCGCGCTGCATCTGCTGCTCTAAGAATTCATCATCCTCATCGTCTTCAGAGGCGGTATCCTGATCATCGTCAACTAGGGTAAGTGACTCATCGGAGCTCTGCTTGGCGCGAAACTCGGCTTCCAGCTCCTCAAAAAAGGAGGGATCAAGACGCGGCATCAACGGGGTTTCATCGGTACCCACATAATCGTCTTCCTCCAGGTTGATCTCATCATCCTTACCGCCTAAGAGTGCGACCTTATCCTCCAGATTTTTGAGCATACTATCCTGCTCGGCAGACTTATCTTGCGCAGGTTCATCAAGCCAGGACAGCTTGCTTGAAGTGTTGCGAAAAGGCTTCACCGCCTGTTCGAGCAGATCGAAAAAAACCTCATCATCCTGAATGTCGAGTGCGGAGTTATCTTTCATGGCAGGGACCTTGAAGCGTAAAGTGAAAAGTAAGAGCGCTGGGCTGACCTGCGACAATTATAACGCAACCGTCGGCCAGCCCCGGCCGTACAGCACACGCTTGCAAAAACCTGTGCCTCATCAGCGCCGGGTGATGATACTGCCGGCGAACTGACTATTTCTCCCCCTCATCCTCTCCCTGATATTCCCAAAAGTGCACCCTGGAGCCGTCCGGTCCCGGAGCCTTGGGATCATAGACGATGTCCCGAAAGTTTTGAAAATCGTAGAGCTTGCGGTCAAAAAGATGGGAGGGGATCACGTTGGAGAGCGCACGGAACATGATGTCCCCGCACTTGGGATCGCGCGCCTCGAAACTTTTGAGCAGCGCCTTCATGGCTGCGCGCTCCTGATCCTCGCCAAAACCGCACAGACCCTTGGGCAGCAGCGGGAAACCGCGGACCGCAGCGAGCGCTGCCAGGTCACGCTCACGACAGTACACGAGGGGTCTTATGACGCACAGATCGTAGTCATCGGTGCGGTAGACCGGGGGCATGGTCTTGAGAATGCCGCTGTGAAACAGGTTCAAAAGCAGCGTGCACAGCACATCATCCTTGTGATGCCCCAAAGCCAGCTTGTTGGCACCCAGCTCTTGCGCCGCCCCGTACAAAAAGCCCCGGCGCAGTCTCGCGCACAGGGAACACCAGGGCTTGCCCTCGGGCAGTTTCTCCCGGCACAGCTCAAACACGGGTTTGTTCAGGATGTGATAGGTCACGCCCCGCTCCTTAAGGTAGCCCTCGAGCAGCTGCTCGGCACTGTCCGGAAAGCCGGGGTTGATATGCACCGCGATGAGCTCAAAGGGAATGGGCGCGGAGCGCTGCAATGAGAGCAGCAGTTCCAACAGCGCGTAACTGTCCTTGCCACCCGACATGCACACCAAGATGCGATCCCCGCGCTCAATCATGTGGTACTCGCACACGGCATGTCCGGTTTTGCGTCTTAAGCGTTTGAACAGCTTGTCTTGGCGGTACTTGTCCTTGCGCGCTGCCGCGAATTCTTCGGTTTGTTGCTCTGACTTACCATCAAGGCCGCTTGCTGCGGCAATTACCTGTTCTGTCATCGTACACTCCCTGAGCCGGTCACAGCCGGCAGGCTCGGAATAAAAGGGCACGACAGCTCATCCTGCCCGGAGCGTCACTCAACCTGCGTGAAAAT
This sequence comes from Succinivibrio sp., assembly GCA_017469335.1. Classification (GTDB taxonomy): domain Bacteria; phylum Pseudomonadota; class Gammaproteobacteria; order Enterobacterales; family Succinivibrionaceae; genus Succinivibrio. Next base: position 26,299 of record JAFUGP010000151.1, read on the forward strand.
GATTCTGTCAGGTACCTGTGAGCGCTCCACCTTCAGCAACAGCAGGGGGCGGATGGTGTAACTGCGTCCGCGCTCCCCTACCCTCACGGTGTAATCTACATGCAACGCCCCGCCCTCAAGGTACAAGGCCTCAAGATGCACCTCTTCCTCATCGGCGCTGTCCTCCAGGACCACTCCCAACACCAGCTCGGTGGAAAAATCAACTTGCGTAGGCTCGCCGTCAGGTCCCATGAAGGCCGCCAGGCCGAAGCGCTCTGACAGCTCTTCCTCACTGCGGATCACCGCGCTGCCTGCTGTTTGCACGGCAAAATAATTGCGCAGAATCGTGCCGCTCAGGGCCTCCCTCTGCGCTCCGCCTGCACCAGCAGCATAAGAGGGTCTCAGCGGCATTTTGCTCTCCTCGGCGGCAGCGGGCATCATCACCAAAGCACCTGACAGTAACGCGCTCAGCAACACAGCGCCCTGCGCACACATAATCTTCATGAATACACTCTCAAATTTGCCAACCGGGAAAAGCACCAAACTCAGTGCAAGGCGTCCGCTTCACGAGCCACACTCTTGGGGGTAAGCACCGCCACATCACAGCTGAGTCCGTCAAGAACCCGTTCACAGACATTGCCCCATAAGGCCGCCTTAAAGGCCTTGCGGGCCCTGGTTCCCAGCAGCAGCAAGGTAGGTTTGAGCGCGGCGCACAAGGCGGGGATCACCTCATCGGGTCGTCCCTCCTGCACATGGCAGCGCTCTGCGCTCAGACCGTGCGCGGCGGCAAAGCGCAACTGTCTTTTGATGAGCTCCTGCAGCCGCAGCGCCTCCTGTTCGTGACCGTCATAGCGCTCGGCGTAGCCGTCCAAGGCGTAAACCCGGGATTTGAAGACGGGAGTTAGGGCCTGCAGCAGATGGATCTGCGCCCCGGTGGCCATGCTGAAGCGTTGCGCCTGCCTGAGCAGCCTGAGATTGAGGGCGTGGCTCTGCTCACCCTCCGCGGCGAAATCTACCGCCACGGCGATAATTCCCCCCTCCGTCCACTCCTCGTGACCTGCCACCAGCAAAGGGGCCGGCGCATGGCGCATGAGCTGCAGATCAAGAGGTGGCCTGACCAGTTTGATAAGCGCCCCGTGGGGATCGGCGGCCTTGATGATAAGCGAGGCCTCCAGGTGCTTGCACAGAGCGTTCAGGGCACGCCCTGCATCGGCGGCCGGCACGGCATGGGCCTGGCAATTAACGCCAGGACAGTGCTGCTGCAAAAAACTCTCAAGCTCTGCTTTGGCCGCGGCAAGCGCCTGCTCCGAAGGTGCCGCTGCCCCCTCCCCGGCCACGGTCAGCACCGCCGCCAGTAAGGATGAGCTCTCCGCATGCCGGGCCTGATTGAGTCTTATCACCGCCAGGGCCCGCTTTAGGGCGCGCTGATTGACACAGAGCTCATCGAGCACCGCCACCGTGGTTTTGAGAGGCTGCGACATCCTAATCCTCCGCGCAATAGCCAGTCACATACTCACGCAGCTGTGTCCAGGCCTTACGCACTTTGGCGACATAGCGGTTGTGAATGTCCTGATTGACGGAGTAGTGAAAATGATAATTCCCCACCCCGCGCCAGATGCGGCCGTCAGCCTTTTCAATTTCGCGTCGGATGAGGTAACCCATGGCCCAGACATTGTGGCAGGGCCGGGACTTGATATCGTCCTTAGTCAGGGAAAAACGCTTGAGCTCCTGCAGCCTGACATCGTTGATCTGCGCCGGTCCGCAGTCCTGCGTACCGTTGGTATTCTGCGAACACTTGCCGTTGATGGGCCCGCGTTCCACATAGAGTATGGAGTAGAGCAGTTCCTCGGGCAGCTCGAACTGATAGGCGGTCCAGGCTATGCAGTTGCGCAGAGCGTAATAACGGCTCATAGGCTGCACGTCGTAGGCAATTTCCCGCCAGTGCCCCTCGTCATCGCGACACTGCATGCGCTCGGCGTGCGCAAGGCCGCTGAGGCCGACCACCAGCGCCGGCAAAATCAGTGCCTGCAGGGATCGGCGCCCGACAGCGCGGCAGACTGGATGATCAACGCTCACTGTAGTCCTCTTTCAATCCTATCACCGCCTCCTTCAAGGTCTCCTCTATAAGGCGCTGATCCTGTCTTTCAAAGTGCGGTGTGCTGGCCTTAGGATGCGGGCGGGGCACGGGTTTTAAGTCGGGAAAGATATAACCGTCTACTCCGCGGTGACTGCGGATCTTGATATGATTGATGACCGTGGTGACCCGTACCCCGTCATGCATGAGGTTCACTGGACGCAAACTGAAGACAAGCGGGGTGTCATACCCCTCCAAGGTCACGGCCAGAGCACCCTGTGAGGCACCCTGCCCCTGGCGTACCAGCAGCTCGGAGGGTGAGGCGGTGATCTCGGCGCTGAACCCCTGGTGTTCGGCTCTGACGGAGGCTATGTCCCAGGGCACCCCCTGCAGGTCGAAAAAGCGCAGTACCAAAGCCCCGTAATCCGGCACCCCTACTACGGATTGCGGTGAATATTCCATGGCCAGACGCACCACGCCGGCACTGTCGTCTCCCGGCACAAACGGCGCGGAGTCCACCCCCACTTCCTCGGCCTCGGCGTTGTATTGTCTCACCCGGTCGGCATCATTGCGGCTCTCATCTAACTGCTCCTGGGTACGAAAATCACGCAGGGTCTGCGGCAGCTCGGGAGGGGGCGCCGGCACATTGACCTCGGCACGCACGCCCACGGCGTCCGCCGCAAGCATGAAGCCTAAACACAAAGGCAGTGCCGCCTCGCGCAGCCTCCGCTTCGGTTTGAATTTTTTTTTCAGATTGAACATGATGATGAGCCACCACAATTTTTCTCAAGTATAGCCTACCTCACCGCACTTGACTTAGACTCAGGGCGCATCTTGAGGGTAAAACTTGAATACAGGCGGTGATTTTTTGCATAATAAGAAAAAGTTAACCATAAGTAAGCCTGGGGTGCACCCTGACGCCTGCTGCTGACTTAGGAACCGAGGTCAGGCCTGAAGCTGACATCAACCTGTGCTGTGTTCAAAAAATAGCCGCTTAAACATCAAACAATGCCCTCACACCCCACATCCTCTGCCCGTTTTAACACCAAGGCCGTTTCGACTGCGGCCCTGCCGCTGTGGCTGCGCACGCTAGGCACGGCCGCCGCTCTAATCTTGCTGATCCTGCTCTTTTTTGCCTGTCAGGGCGGTGCCCGTCAAACACGGCTCAAAAACCCTGACTTCCTGCAGCAAGGAGATAAGATTGCCCTCATCTCACCCTCCTACTATGAGACACCCGAGAACATCTCACAGGCCGCGCAGGTATTGCGCGCAGCCGGATTTGAACCGGTCATTGCTCCCAACACTGGCAATCCTTACCGGCGCGTTTACGCCGGCACCCCCCAGGAACGGTTGGAGGACCTGCGCTGGGCTCTGGCCGATCCCGCCATCAAGGCTGTCATCAGCAACCGCGGCGGCTACGGCACCATTCAGCTGCTCCCCAAGCTTAAACTGCAGGATTTTGCGCAACATCCCAAATGGTTCATCGGCTTTAGCGACAGCACCACCCTGCTTGGATTGCAAAACCGCGCCGGAATGATGAGCATTCACGGTCCCATGAGCCGCACCATCGCCACCCATCCCCAGGATCGCAGCACCATCCTGCTTTTGGACCTGCTCAAAGGAAGGGTACCGCGTTATGCTCTGCCCCCGCACCCAGGCAATCTCAAGGGCCGCGCGCAGGGAGTGCTGGTAGGAGGCAACCTCAGTACCCTCTGCGCCAACTTGGGCTCCATTGCCGATCCCACGGCACTCTCTTCCGATCTCATCTTGTTCATCGAAGATATCGAGGAGACCGCGCGCAACCTCGACCGCCTGCTTTGCATGCTGGCCCTGCAGGGAGTGCTCGCGCGCTGCCGGGGGGTCATTTTGGGAGATTTCACCGCCTGTGAGAGCGACTTTGACTATACCAGCGCCGAAGCCCTCATCCGGGATCATGTAAAAGCTCTGGGCATACCCCTGATGTGCGGCTTTCCGGCCGGCCACGAGAGGGTCAACCTGCCTTTGGTGATGGGATCACAGGTGACGTTGGAGGTGGGAGATGACGGCGCCTTGCTGGAGTTTGACCTGGGCTCGGAGACAGCACAGGTTTACACCGCCTCCGAGACACACTGAACACACTCTCAGTTCAGGGGTTTTTCCTGTACCCCGGACACGGGGTGCTCACGCACGCTGTAGCTCAGGAGTGAAGCGCCCAGCGCCAGCACTGCGTCTATCAGCCACAGCACAGTAAAGCCGCCCGCACTTTCGGCCAGCACCCCTCCCAAAGCGGCACTGACAAAAGCCGAACTCTGGTGGGTGACAAAGGTCAGACCGAAGAGCGTGGCCATCTTGCGCACTCCGTAATGACGCAGGATAAGTCCCACCGTGGGCGACACCGTGGAATCGCTGGAGAGTCCCAGAAATACCGTAAAGAGAGCCAGCGCCCATACCGAGGAGGGGATCACCAGTACGATCAGAACCAAAAAAACGCGCATACCGTAGATGCTGCCCAATACCAGACGCATGGGCAGATGATTGCACAACAGTCCGCTTAAGGCCGAGCCCAGCACCGTGAAGATGCCGTAGAGCGCGAAGATAAACGAGGCGGTGGAACGGCTGATACCGAACAAGGTCAGCTCCGAGAAAAAATGCGTCTCCAAAATCGCCATGTGAAAACCGCAGGTGCCAAAGCCCAGCAGCAGGAACAAGTAGGTCCGATCCCGCAGCGCCTCCCTGAGCATGGCCAGCGCTCCCGTCTTCGCCTCAGGCTCGGTATCCTGCCCGGTGTCGCTGACTTTTAGCTCATTCTCAGGCTGCCCCTGCGAAGTTGAGAGCGCCTTATCCTCATGCGCCCCGGCCTTTTTGGCGCACAGCCACAAGGTGAGCGGAATGATCAGCAACGCCGGCACACCCAAAAAGAACATGGTGCCCAAAAGACCCACCGCGACGCACAGATACTGCAACAGCGGCGCCAGCACGGTGGTTCCCACCCCGCTGCTGGCATTTAACAGTCCCGAAACCGTATTGGTCTGGGTGCTTTTGACCTGCCTGGCCACCACCGCGAGCAGCATGCCGAAGGAGACCGCCGCGCAGCCTGAGCCCACCAGAATGCCGAAGGCAAACAGCAGACTGACAAAAGACCGGCAAAAAGGAGTGAGTGCAAAGCCCGCGGTGAGCATGAGCGCACCGCCGATGAGCACCACTCTCTCCGAGCTCTTTAAGGCTAGCACGCCAAAGAGCGGCTGCAGCACCCCAAAGAGCAGCTGACAGACCGCCATGATGAAACTCACATCAGCATAATTTAGACCGCTGGACTCACACAAGGGGGCCATCAGCACCCCGCAGTTGCCGCGCAGACCGCCGTTTAAACTGTAAATAAAGCAGATGACGAAGGTAAGGGTAAAAAGATTGCGTCGCCACAAACTCATGGTCGGCCCTCCTGGGGTACTGCTTTTTGAGCGGGGGAGCTTAAGGATTCCCGCAGGGCCTTTTCCCTCTGTACCCTTGAGAGCAGGGACTGCTCGGTCAGCAGCGATTCAAACTCACCTAAGGCCGCGCTCAGGCTGAGGCGGGATTGCGCCTCCAGATGTTCCAGGGCACAGACCACATCGGCGCACTGCACCTTAAGCACTTCGGCCACCTGCTCTCCCCGGGCGCTGAGGGTTACAGGGTGAGTGCGGGCATCTGCAGGATCGCTTACCTGTTCTACTAGCCCTGCCTCCAAAAGTTCGTTGACTACCTTGACCACGGCCTGGTGCGAGTACCCTATGTCGGCGGCAAGCTGGGCCGCAGTAAGTTGGTTGCGCTCGGTGAGAGCGTAGAAGACCGGAAACCACTTGGGCTTGAAATCAAGACCATAGAGCGCATAGATCTCGCCGGCCTGTGCGGTGATGTAAGCGCTCAGCGCTCTTAAGCGGCTGCCTAAAGCCACTTTTCCCACCCGGTTGAAGAAGGCACTGCTTTCCATGAATTATCCAACCTCATATATTTATTACAAATGCAAACTGTCATATTACTCTATGTTATGTATGCAAAAGTAACCATAATATTGCCTCTTCTATTATACAACCGGTTACATATTTATCCGATCCTAATGCAACATTTATTTGCTTTTTAAAAACAAAAAGTTAATCTAAAAGGCGGGAGAACACGTAAAGAATAAAGCGTAAGAGAGGACCAGAAAGTCCGACCATGACACCCGGCAGAGTCAAAGCAGCCACCGGGTGGCAGGAAGGATCATGAATCAGGCATCAGCACCGAATAGGAGCCGCCTTCACCGGAACTGTCCGGCTGTGCGCGCAGGTCAACCTTGAACCAGCGCATGAAGATCTGATCGTAGGTACCGTTTTCCTTGATTTTCTCCAGTCCGCGGTTTATGCGCTCCAACAGCGCCGGTCGATTCTTGGGCACAATGAAGGCAATCTGCTTGGAATTGAATTCATCGGGCATCATCACGGCATGCTGCAGTGCGCCGGTTTGCAGGCTGTACTGGTTTTGCAGCTTCTCGTTAATCAGCAACTGGCACTGGCCGTCATTGAAGGCCTGATTGAGCGCCTCCGAGCCGTTGAAGGTAAGCACGGCGGCGCGTTTTAAGCGGGCTTTGGCCATAGTCTCGGAGTAGGTCCCCGATTCCACGCACACATTCTTGCCGTCGAGATCCTCAAGCCTGCTCACCGTACCTTCCAGAAAATCATCCACCACGATCGAAAGTGAGGTGACCAGATAATGATTGGTCATCTCCACTAACTGTTTGCGCTCGTAATTGACGGCAAAGGCCGAAGCTCCGATATCGAACCTGCCCTGCATGACCGCAGGCTGGATCTCCTTGAAATCCATGATCTCGTAGATGCAGGTAAAACCTTCCTCGCGGCCGATAGCATTTAAAAGTTCCACATCAAAACCGGTCAGATGCTTGCTGTCGTCCAAATAAACGAAAGGCGGGAAATAATCCTCGGCCGCTACCTTCAGCAAGGTGGTTTTTTCATCGGCCTGATCCTGCGCGTCTGTAGTTTCCTCGGCGGCAGCTGCGTAACCCAGAAACAACGCCGCCATCACCAAAGCCGTCCCCACTGCCCTGTTGGTTTTAATCATAGTCGTAATGCAACCTAAAACATTTGCAGGCGGCCCTCCGCCTGAGCTTACGAGGGGCATTATAGCGCTGTAATATCTTGAGAGAGCATGAGTTAAGCATACTTCAATAAAAAAACTTAATGTTGATTATTACAGATCGATCCTACCAACCTACAGCAGGTGATCCTATTTGAGGAGTTTGCAAACTTGTAGGAAGTTTCAAACCCAGTAGTTGAATATCAGGATAGAAGCAGAATAGAGAGTGGTAGTGTTGGGGAGGGG